>JADCJJ010000348.1 GCA_020247085.1 Myxococcaceae bacterium
GAACCGGCTCTCGCTCTCCATCAAGGACGCGAGGGACAAGGAGGCGAGGCGGGGGTGCGCTACGTGCTGGCGAGCTGCGACGCAGCGGGGTTCCGGCCGGTGTTGTTGCACGAAGGCTAGGTGGCGCGTGCCGGTGCGTCTGCCGAAGGCGTTGGTCTTCGCGCCCGACCAGCTGTTCCGGGTCTCGACGGACGATGGGAGCGCGATCGCGCTGGGCCGGTACCACCCGCGGGGGGAGCGCCGCTTCGTCGAGCCGGTGGTGCTGGGCCACAGCCTGGCGACGAACCGCTTCAACCTGGACTTCGACGAGCGCTACTCGGTGGCGCGGTTCCTGGCGCGGCGTGGGTTCGACGCGTGGGTGTTGGAGCTGCGCGGCCACGGGCTGGGCGGGAGTGGAGCGGGGAGCACCTTCGACGTCGAGGCGAGCTTCGACGTGACGGCGGCGCTGCGGGCGGTGCGGTCGACGGGCGCGGAGCGGGTGTTCTTCGTGGGGCACTCGCGTGGAGGGCTGTTGCCGTTGGCGCACCTGGCGCGTTCGCCCGAGGCGCCCATCGCGGGGGTGGTGGCGGTGGGGAGCCCGGTCTCGTTCGACGTGCAGGCAGGCCTGCGGCGCTTCGTGGCCCTGGTGGAGCCGCTCTTGCGTCTCGAGGTAGCGCCCTTGGCGGTGATGGCGAAGGCGGCGGTGCCCATGGGGCTGCCGCCGGAGCCGGTGGGTGGGTACCTGTTGAACCGCGACAACGTCGACGCCGACGTGATTCGGCAGGCGTTGCGTTCGGTGGTGGCCGACGTGCCGCGCGGGGTGTTGCGGCAGTTCGTGCGGTGGGTGTCGACCGGCCGAGTCGATGGAGAGGACGGGTTTGACTACCTGCGGGCCCTCGAGCGGGTGCGGGTGCCGGTGTTGCTGGTGGCGGGGGCGAAGGACCTGTTGGCGCCGCCGGCGGCGGCGCACCTGGCAGCGCGGCATCTGGGGGGGCCGGTGACGGAGCTGACGGTGGGGCGCTTCAGCGGCTTCTCGTACGACGCGGGACACGGGGACCTGGTGCTCGCGCGGCGGGCGCCGGACGAGCTGTTCCCGAGGCTCTCAGCCTTCCTCGAGGCACACGCGACGGCGTCGCAGTGACGGAGGCTCTCACGGGGTGAGAGCGCGGGTGGAGTCTCGGTGTCGCACGCGCGCAGAGGTGCGGAACGACGTGGGGCCCATTGGCCCGGGGTTGGCTCGAGGGCGGGTGCGACCCCGGGGGAATGGGCCCCTGGCGTCCACGAAGGAGGACGCGCATGACGACGACGGCGACGCGCTTGACGGTCTTCAGCATTCGAGAGGGCCGCAACGGCAGCATCTGGGTCCGAGCGGGGAGGGCCACGCTGAACGGCGACGGCTCGCTCTCGCTCGAGCTCGACGTGCTGCCGCTGGACGGGAAGCTTCACGTTCGGGAGACCCCCGAGCGTCCCGCGGGCAAGCCGCTGCCACACTGACGCAACGACGTCGGCGGTCGGGTCCACGCACCGGACTCGAGGCGTCGGCGTTGAGCAGGCCCGGCAGCCTCCGGCGAGTTCTCAGCGCCGGAGGCTGTTTCATCAGCGTGAGCCCCGAGCCACCCAAGTCCCCCAACCCCCCATTCCCCGCGCTACCCTGTTCGCGTGAGCGTCAGCGCGCGCGTACGGCGGGTCGTCCTGGGTGACGATGGAGGGGCGGGCGCGCTCGTGGGGACGCTGCTGCTGCTGGGCGTGGGCGTGGGCCTGACGGCGACGTCCATCGCGGACCTGCGGGTCGCGGTCGAGCTGGGTCCGAAGCGGATGACGTGCGCGGACTTCATCGAGGATCCGACGGTGGCCCGCTGGGTGGTGCTCGAGGGGTGCCGGCTCGATCTCAACGCCGCCTCGACGCGGCGGTGGAAGGGGTGGTTCGGGGGGCGGGACGGAGGCACGTCGGCGCGGCACCTCGAGCTCTTCATCCCCCTCTCGCCGCTGGGCACCGCGCAGCCCGAGGTGCCGAAGGTGGTCCTGGCGACGACGGAGCCCACGCTCCTGACGCTCGTCGAGGCGCTCGACAAGACACCGCCGGAGCAGCTCGACGCCTTCATCGCCTCGAAGGAGAAGGAGATCGAAGCGGTGCTCGCGCCACCAGAGCTCCGGGCCCTCGTCGCGCCGCTCGCGCCGACGGGGAGCCGACCGGCGCTGGCCGCGATGATGGCGCCCGACGCGGTGGTGCTCGAGCAGGGGCGCGAGCCGAAGCGCGTCGAGTCGCTGTGCAACCTGCTGCTCGGGCTCGGGGTGATGCTGTTCGCCTTCTGGCCGATGGCGCGCCGCTTCCAGCTTGAGCGGGAGCTGGCGTCGATGCCCGCGCCGCCGAGCGAGGGCCCGCCGCCGTCGTGAGGAGCGGCCCGGCCCCATGCCGGGCGGCTCGATGCGCGCATGCCCCGGGTGCAAGCGGCCGCCAGCAGCCGGAGCCACCTGGTCGACCACCTCGAACGCCTGAAGGCCCATGCGGTGAAGACCGGACCGACGCGCCTGATGTTCGAGTCGGTCGAGCGCCTGCGCGGCGCGCGCAACGAACGGTCGCCCACCCGCCTTCGCGCGGAGCATCGGCGTCGACGCCCCCGCCTTCTCGGGACAGGAGGGCTCTCGAGCGAGGAGTTCGACCGCGAGGGCGACGCGGCTGAGCACCAGCGCCGCGTGAGGGTGGACTCCACGTCGGCCGACCGGGGGCGCGTCAGCGACACCCACGTCACGAGCTCCCCCCGACCGCACGACGTCGTGCGGCTCACCTGAGGTGCACCCCGTCGGTCAGCTCGGCCTCGGCCGCCGGCTGCCCGAGGCTCTCGGCCTGGTTCGCCGACGCGGCGAAGACGCACTGCGTTCGCAGCAGGGTGACGCTCCTGCACTCGCCCCTTCGCGGGACGCAGCGCGCGCGCCCCGGGGTGATGCGCGGCGACGAACCATCGGCGCGTGGAAAGGACCGCAGGGCCGCGCCGCGACGAGAGAGCGTCGGCCCAGGCTGAAGCCCGTCCCGGCGCGAGCGCGCGTGGGGGGAGTTCGCGCCGCGGCAGCACCCGGTGCGCCGCGGCCCACGGGCACCCGCTCGCGGCCCAGCCGCCCCTTCCGGGGCCCGCGCCTCGAGCAGGCGCGCGACCATCACCTCGCGCTCGCGCGCGTCACCCGTCGTCGTCGCCCAGCACCTCGTCGAGCTCGGCGGCGATCTCGTCGTCGAGGCCCGCCGGCGGCCGCGCGGGTGATGGCGCCGGCGCGCCGGCGATGGGCCGGGGCGGGGCGGGGCGGGGGGCGCGGCGCATCTGGAAGCCGCTCGAGGTGCGCGCGAAGCCGGCGAGCTCGAGCGCCGGAGCCAGCGCCGAGTCGTGCGCCGGCCCGCCGTTCACCTCGCCCAGCAGCAGGCCGTCCTTCCGCTCGACGGCCAGCCGGGCCACCTGTGCCAGGCGTCGCGCCACCGCCTCGGCCGTACGCGCGCGCTCAGGCTCCGCGTCGGGCAGCCAGACGAGGGCTTGCCGCCCACCGCGCGAGAGCCAGGCCCCCAGGCGCCCATCGACGAGCACCACCGAGGCGCCGGTGGTGCGCATGGGGGTGGTGCGCTTGCCGGCGTCGCTGGCGGGCGGCGGGGGCCAGGGGAGCAACGCGCCGTAGGGGTTGGCCGGGTCGATGGCCGACAGCACCGTCACCTCGGGCTCGGCGCCCATCGGCCGGCTCCGCGCGGCGCGCAAGAGGTCGAGCACCGGGGGCAGGGCGAACTGCATCGCGCCGACGCCGGTGACGAAGTACCCGCGCCGCACCCGGCCCGACTCCTCGAGGGTACGGAACACCTCGTGGAGCGTCGCGAAGCCGCCGGGCACCGCTTCGGCGAGCGCCACCTCGCGCGTCACCACCCCGTAGCGCGTCAGCAGTTGCTGCGCCGTCGCGTGCGCCCACTCGGTCGTCGTCGAAGCGCCGGAGCTGACGAAGCGGGCCGAGACGAGGCTCCAGCGCCCCTCGGCCGAGGGCGGCGTGGTGCGCCGGCTGCGGAAGGCCGCGCGTCCGTCCACCAGCGCCCGCCGCTGGCGCCGATCGACCGGCCGCGTCACCTCGCGCAGCCCGAAGAAGCCGTCGTTCGTCACCAGCCCGCGCCAGGCGAGGCTCCACAGCGCGTCCACGGACTCCTGTGGGAAGCCGCCGCCCGCGGCCTGGTGGAGGCCGGCGAAGAACGAGGCGCCGTGCGCGCGCAGGTGCGTCAGCAGGCGGCGCTCCTTCTCGGGCAGGGCCGCCTCGTCGAGCGTGGGGGGCCGGTACAGCTTCGGGAGGTGGTCGGTGAGGTAGAGCGCGATGCGCCCATCTCGGTCGCCCATCGGCTCGACGCCGACCCAGACGACCTCGCCGGCGGCGGCGAGCGCGTCGAGGTCCGACGGCAGGTACTGCTCGAGCCGGGCCGGCAGCACCTCGCGCTCGAGCATCGAGGCCGGCAACGGCAGGCCCTGGAGCTTCTCGACGCAGTCCAGGAGCGCGTCGAGGCCGCGGCGCCGCTTCGACACGCCCTGCCACGCCGTCAGCACGCGCGTCAGCACCTCGGGCTCGACCGGCTCGACCTCTCGGCGCAGGCGCGCGAGCGACTTCCGGCGAACGCTCCGCAGCACCTCGGGGTCGCACCACTCGCGCTGGGTGCCGCCGGGGCGGAAGGCGCCCTCGAGCAGCTTGCCGGCCCGGGCGCTGGCCCGCAGCCGCTCGTCGACGACGCTCGTCGACAGGCCGTACCGCGCGGCGACCTCGGCGGTGGTGAAGGGCGCGTGGGTGCGCGCGTAGCGAGACAAGAGCTCGCCCAGCGGGTCGGCGCCGGCCGTCAGGAAGGCCTCGGGCAGGCCCGGCGGCAGCGGCACGCCCAGCGCGTCGCGGTAGCGGCTCGCGTACTCCGACGGCACCACGCGCGGCTCGCCGGCGATCGCCACCCGCACCGCCCGCCGTGACGAGAGCAGCGCCTCGACGGTGGCCGCCACGGCGGCGTCGGCGCACCGCGCGGCGAGCTCGGGCCCCGACAGGTCGCCCAGGCGCAGCAGCAGGTCGTGCACCCCGTCCATCGTGCGCGCGCGGCCCCGCTCGTCGCGGTGCTGCAGGAAGGCCTCGAGCTCGCCCAGGGCGTCGGCGTCGAGCAGCTCGCGCAGCTCCGCCTCGCCCATCAGCTCCTTCAGCTGGAGCGTGTCGATGGTGAGCGCCTGGGCGCGGCGCTCGGCCAGCGGGGCGTCGCCCTCGTAGAGGAAGTTCGCCACGTACCCGAAGAGCAGCGAGGCGGCGAAGGGGCTCGGCGTCTTCGCGTCGACGACGTGCACCGTGAGCGAGCGGCGCTGCACCTCGGCCAGCGTGTCGAGCAGCGCCGGCATGTCGAAGACGTCACGCAGGCACTCGCGGTAGGTCTCGAGAATCATCGGGAACGAGGGGTACTGCGCCGCCGCGCCCAGCAGGTCCTGCGCCTTCTTGCGCAGCTGCCACAGCGGCGTGCGCTGGCCGGGCCGCTTGCGCGGGAGCAGCAGCGCGCGGCTGGCGATCTCGCGGAAGCGCGCGGCGAAGAGCGGCGTCGAGGCGAGCTGCGAGACGACGAGGCGCTCGACGTCCTGCGGGGCGGGCAGCAGCAGCGCGGCGTCGGGGGGCTCGTCGCTCTCGGGCCAGCGCACCACGAAGCCGTCGTTGGTCCACATCGTCTCGACGTCGAGGCCGAGCTCCTCCTTGACGCGGGCCTGCACCGCCATCGACCACGGCGCGAGGATCTGCCCGCCCAGGGGCGACAGCACGCACAGGCGCCAGTCGCCCAGCTCGTCGCGGCCCCGCTCGATGACGACGGTGCGGTCGTCAGGCACCTGGGCCGTCTCGGCCTGCTCCGCGAGGTAGGCGAGCAGGTTCTTCGCCGCCGCCTCGGTGAGGCCGTGGCGGGTGAGGAGCACGTCGGTGGCCGCGGCGCGGGGCAGGCCGCGCAGCTCGCGCACCAGCGCGCCGATGCGCCGGCCGAACTCGAGCGGGCGGGCCGTCTGGTCGCCGCGCCAGAAGGGCATCTTCCCGGGCTCTCCCGGCGCCGCCGAGACGATGACCTTGTCGAAGGTGATGTCTTCGATGCGCCAGGTCGAGGCGCCCAGCACGAACGTCTCGCCGGGCCGCGACTCGAACACCATCTCTTCGTCCAGCTCGCCGACGCGCGCCTGGCCCTTCGCCGCGCCGGCGAGGAAGACGCCGTACAGCCCGCGGTCGGGAATGGTGCCGCCGTTGACGATGGCCACGCGCCTGGCGCCATCGCGGGCGGTGAGGGTGTTCGTCAGCCGGTCCCAGGTGAGGCGGGGCCTGAGCTCGGCGAAGGCGTCGCTGGGGTAGAGGCCCGACAGCAGGTCGAGCACGCCCTCGAACAGGGGCCGCGACAGCTCGGCGAAGGGCGCCGCCCGGCGTACGCGCTCGAACAGCGCGTCGACGGTCCACGGCTCCATCGCCACCATGGCCACCACCTGCTGGGCGAGCAGGTCGAGCGGGTTGCGCGGGTAGCGGGTGCTCTCGACATGGCCCTCCTGCATCGCGTGGGCGAGCGCGGCGCAGGCCACCAGGTCCTGCCGGAACTTGGGGAAGACGATGCCCTCGCTGGTGGCGCCCACCTGGTGCCCCGCGCGGCCGACGCGCTGCAGGCCCGAGGCGACAGAGGGCGGGGCCTCGATCTGCACCACCAGGTCGATGGCGCCCATGTCGATGCCGAGCTCGAGCGAGCTGGTCGCCACCAACCCCCGCAGCGCCCCCGTCTTGAGGCGGTCCTCGATGAGGGCGCGCTGGTCCTTCGCGAGGGAACCGTGGTGCGCGTGCACCAGGGTGCGCTGGGCGAGGTCGTTCAGGCTCGCGGCGAGGCGCTCGGCGGTGCGGCGGTTGTTGACGAAGAGCAGCGTCGAGCGATGTGCCTGCACCAGCTCGAGCAGCCGCGGGTGGAGCGCCGTCCAGACGCTCGCGCGCGGCGCCGCCCGGCCCGGCCCCGCCTCGGCGTCGTCGGCGGGCTGGCCCAGCTTCGCCAGGTCCTCGACCGGCACCTCGACGGTCAGCGTGAGGCGCTTGGGGCCCGACGCGTCGACGAGGGTCACGGGGCGCGCCGCGCCGTCGGGCCCCACGCCGCCGAGGAAGCGCGCCACCTCATCGAGCGGCCGCTGTGTCGCCGAGAGCCCGACGCGCTGCAGCGGCCGGCCCACCAGGTGCTCGAGCCGCTCGAGGGACAGGGCGAGGTGGGCCCCGCGCTTGCTGGGCACCAGCGCGTGGATCTCGTCGATGATGACGGTCTCGATGCCGCGCAGCGCCTCGCGCGCGTTCGACGTCAGCATCAGGTACAGCGACTCGGGCGTGGTGATGAGCAGGTCGACCACGTCGCGGCCGAAGCGGGCGCGCTCCTTCTGCGAGGTGTCGCCGGTGCGGATGAGCAGCTCGGGCGCGTGGAACGCGTCGCCGCGGGCCTGGGCGACGCGCGCGATGCCAGCCAGCGGCGCCCGCAGGTTCCGCTCGACGTCGACGGCGAGCGCCTTGATGGGTGACAGGTACAGCACCCGGCAGCGGCC
>JADCJJ010000349.1 GCA_020247085.1 Myxococcaceae bacterium
GTCGCGCTCGCCTTCACGCCCGGAGAGGCGCAGGCCATCTTCGTCGAGGGCAACGACGCCTACTACCGTCAGGACTACCGCGCGGCCGTGGACAAGTACGAGCGGTTGCTGGCCGCCGGAAAGGGGGGCCCCGACGTGCTGTTCAACCTGGGCACCGCGCACCTCGCCGCGAACGAGCTCGGCCCCGCGGTGCTGTACCTCACCCGCGCGCAGCGGTTGTCGAGCGACGACGACGTCGCGGCCCAGCTGGCCGTCGCGCAACAGCGACAGGTGGACCAGGTGGTGGGCGCCGCCGACGCGGTGCCGTTCCTCGAGCGCCTGGCCCGCGTCATCCCCGAGCGGGCGGTCTCGGTGACCTTCCTTCTGGGCTGGTGGCTCGCGCTCGGGCTCGTGGTGCTGTGGCGCTCCCGCCCCGAGGGGCGCCGCCTCGGCCCAGGGCTGTTGGCGCTCGGCGTGACCCTCGTCTCGCTGGTGTCCGGCGCCGGGGTGGGCGTGCACGCCTGGGTCAGCCGCTCCGTCATCGAGGCCGTGGTGATGTCGGCCACCGCGCCCGCGCGGGAGGCGCCGAGCGAGAGCGGCCGGGTGTCTTTCGAGGTGCACGCGGGCCTGCTGGTGCACATCATGGAGGACACGGGTCGCTTCGTGCGCATCCGGTTGCCCAACGCGCTCGAGGGTTGGGTCGAGAGAGGACAGGTGACGTTCCTGTGATCGACGTGGTCGACGCAGTCAAGGTGTACCGCCGGGGCGCGAGCGAGGTGCGGGCGCTCGACGGCGTCTCGCTGTCGGTGCCGAAGGGCCAGTTCCTGTCGGTGATGGGCAGCTCGGGCTCGGGCAAGTCGACGATGCTGAACCTGCTGGGGGCGCTCGACGTCCCCACGAGTGGCTCGGTGCGCATCGACGGGCGCGAGATCTCGAAGCTGCCCGACGACGACTTGAGCCGCTTCCGGCGGGAGCGCCTCGGCTTCATCTTCCAGTTCTTCAACCTGCTCCCCACCTTGTCGGCCATCGAGAACGTGCTGCTGCCGGCGCTGCTGTCGGGGAAGGCGCGCGACGTCGAGGAGCCCCGGGCGCGGGCGCTGCTCGAGCAGGTCGGCCTGAAGGGCCGCTGGCATCACCGGCCCGACGAGCTGTCGGGTGGCGAGATGCAGCGCGTCGCCATCGCGCGCGCCCTGCTGGGAGAGCCCTCGGTGCTGCTGGCCGACGAGCCCACCGGCAACCTCGACTCGAAGACGGGCGCCGAGGTGTTGCGGCTCATTCGCGAGGCCACCCGCCAGCGGCAGCTCACGGTGGTGATGGTGACGCACGACCCCCGCGCGGCCGAGGTCGGCGACCGGCTCGTGCGGCTGGCCGATGGCCGCGTCGTCGGCGACGAGACCGTCCGGCAAGCCGCCTGAGCGCTCGTCACCCGACGAGGCCCCGGCGGGCCGATGACGCGCGCTTGACGAGGCGTCCGTGCGCGGCGCGACCGGCCAGGGCTCAGGCGTGGACGGTCGCGCGACGGCGTGCCTAACGTTCGCCGCTGGTGGGGGTGACGCAGGAGCCGAGGGCGCACCGTGGTTCGAATCACACCAGACGTCGGACGGAACATTCTCTTCCTCGAGCTCTCGGGCCGACCGACCGAGGCCGAGGTCGCGCTCGTGGAGGGACAGCTCACCGAAGTGCTGGCGCGGCTGAAGCCCCCCTTCGACGTCGTGTCCGACGTGCGAAGGCTCGAGTCGCTCGACGCGCTGCCGCTCCCCGACGCCACGCGCGTCGCGTCGCTGCTGGCGAAGACCCGGGTGCGTCGCGTGGTGCGCGTCGTCGGCAAGTCGAGCGCCGCGGCCATGCAGATGGAGCGGGTCGCCCGGGTGCTCGGTCACTCGGCCCACCTCGCCTTCTCGCCCGACGAGGCGGTCGCGCTCCTCTCGCCGCGCTGACGCGCCGGCGGCCGACGAGCGGGCGAGCAATCGGCGCCTCGACCCGTTACGGTGCACGCCGATGGGCGCCTTGCTCCGCTTCGTCTCGCTCCGCCATTTGTTCGACGGGCCCCTGCGCACGGCGCTGACGATCTGCGGCGTGGCCGTCGGCGTGGCGACGCTCGTCGGCATCTCGTCCATCAACCGCTCGGTGATGGCGGCCTTCCGGTCGACCATCGACACGGTCGCCGGCAAAGCCGACGTGTCGATCGCCGGCACGGCGACGGGCTTCCCCGAGGCGCTGCTCGAGCAGGCTCGGGCAACGCCTGGCGTCCAGCACGCGGCGGGTACGCTGACGGTGGTGGCGCCGGTGAAGGGCTCGCCCGGCGAGTCGCTGTACGTCATGGGCATCGACTTCCTCGACGACGGCTACTTCCGCTCGTACGAGGGCGTGGACCGCGACGTCGGCAAGCTCAACGACGACCTCGAGTTCCTCAACTCGACCGACCGCATGCTGGTGAGCGAGCGCTTCGCGAAGGCCCACGGGCTGCGCACGGGGCAGACGTTTCAGCTCGTCACGAAAGACGGGGTGAAGGACTTCGTCGTGCACGGGCTGCTCAAGGAGTCGGGGCCGGTGACGGCCTTCGGCGGCTCGGTGGGGGTGATGTACTTCGCCTCGGCGCAGGAGGCCTTCGGCCGCGGCCGGGTGTTCGACCGCGTCGACGTGAAGGTCGACCCGGCGGTGGGCTGGGAGCCGGTGGTGGGCGCGCTGCGGAGCCGCCTCGGCCCCGGCTTCGAGGTCGACCGCCCCGACAGCCGCGGCGCCAGCGTCGAGACGATGGTGCGCAGCTTCCAGCTCGGCCTCAACCTCGGCAGCGCGGTGGCGCTGCTGGTGGGCGTCTTCCTCGTCTACAACACGGTGTCGATCAGCGTGCTGCAGCGGCGGCGGGAGATCGGCACGCTGCGCGCGCTGGGCGCCACGAAGGCCAGCATCCGTTCGCTGTTCGGGCTCGAGGCGGTGCTGCTGGGCGCCCTGGGGAGCGCCATCGGCGTGCCCTTCGGTCTCGTCGTCGGGCGCGGCGCCATCTCGTGGGTCAGCGACACCGTGTCACAGCTCTACGTGCGGGTGAACCCGCAGGACGTCGAGCTGGGGGCCGTCGAGGTCGCCGGCGGGGTGGCGCTCGGGGTGCTGGGGAGCCTCTTCGCCGCGCTCCGCCCGGCGGTCATCGCCTCGAGCGTGCAGCCGGTCGAGGCGCTGCGGCGTGACGTGGCGGTCGGCGCGGGGGCGGTGCAGGTGCGCTCGTGGCCCACGTTCCTGGGCGTCGGGCTCTTCGCCCTCGCGTGGCCGGCGACGTTGATTCCTCCGCCCGTCGAGAACCTGCCCATCGGCGGCTACCTCTGCATCTTCTTCGTGCTGATGGGGGCGACGCTGCTGTCACCGCTGCTGCTGCGGCACCTCAATCGCCCACTGGCCGGCCCGGGGCAGGTGCTGTGGGGCATCTCGGGCCGCCTGGCGGCCGACAACTTCGCCCGCGCGCCAGTGCGTACGGCCGTGCCCGTCTCGGCGCTATCGGTTGGCGTCGCGATGTCGATCACCATCGCGGCCTTCGTGGGCAGCTTCCAGCGTTCGGCCGAAGACTGGATTCGCCAGTCGATTCCCGCCGACCTGTTCGTCACCTCGTCAGCGAAGGTAGCCGGCGTGCAGAACCAGCCGATGGCCGACGCCGTCGGCGACGAGCTCGAGCGCTTCGAGCACGTCAGCGCCGTCGACCGCGTGCGGGTGTTCCCCACCGACGTGCTGGGGCTGCGGGTCTACGTCATCTCGCTCATCCCCGAGGTATACGAGCGCCGTGGGCGCCCGACGGTGCTCGAGGGCACCCTGCCCTCGCCCGAGGCCCGCGCGAGGGGGCTGGTGACCATCAGCGAGAACTTCGCGCGCCGGCGCAACCTGTCGGTAGGCAGCACGTTCCCCATCATCACGCCCACCGGGGTCCACACCTGGACGGTGGGCGCCGTCATCGTCGACTACACGTCTGACCAGGGCACGGTCATCATCGAGCGCCAGCACTTCGTGCGGCAGTTCAAGGACGACCAGGTCGACAGCTACCACGTGTACGTCGACGACCCGTCGAAGATCGAGGCCGTGCGCCAGCGCATCACCGAGCGCTTCGGGAAGGTGTTCGACCTGTATGTGCTCTCGAACGTCGAGCTTCGCGACGAGGCGATGAACCTCGTGGGGAGCGCCTTCAAGGTGACGTGGGCGATGGAGGTCGTCGCGGTGCTGCTCGCGCTGCTCGGCATCATCAACACGCTGCTCGCGGCGGTGCTCGACCGCACGCGCGAGATCGGCCTCTTGCGGGCCGTCGGGGCCGACCGCGCGCACGTGCTGAAGCTGTTCGCCGCCGAGGCGAGCTTCATCGGCCTCACCGGCGGGCTGATGGGCGTTGGCGTGGGCGCGGTGGTGGGGTACGTGCTGACGAAGGTGGTGGGCGTGCAGGCGACCGGCTGGAACTTTCCGTACCACTTCCCGTTCGAGACGGCGGCGCAGATGCTGCTGGTGGCCATCGTCGCCTCGACGCTCGCGGGCCTCTACCCTGCGCGGCGCGCATCACGGCTCGACGTCGTCGAGGCGCTCGCCTACGAGTAAGGCCTGCCGGGCGGTGAAGCCCGGTGTGGTTTCGACGTAGTCTCGGGGCGGTCATGGGCTCGCCGTTTCGCATCCTCGTGGTGGAAGACGAGCCGGTGATCCGCGAGCTCGTGCGCAGCCTGCTGAGCGACTCGGACGTCGAGGTCGAATGCGCGGGCACCGGCGCCGAGGGGCTCAAGCTGGCGCGGACGCAACGGTTCGACCTCATCCTGCTCGACGTGGTGCTGCCCCAGCTCGACGGCATCACCGTCTGCCGCATGCTGAAGGCCGACGCGGCAACGTCGGGGGTGCCCCTTCACATGCTCACCGCCAAGGCCAAGAAGAGCGACGTCGAGGTGGCGATGAAGGCAGGCGCCGACGGCTACATTCACAAGCCCTTTCGTGGCGCCGAGCTGATGGACCTGGTCGCGGCGCTGCGGGCGAAGAAGGCCGGCGGCTGAGCACCTCTGCGGCGCGCCCAGGCCTTCACGACGGCCGGGGTCACGGCAAGCGCGGGTGCAGGAACCGGGCGAGGGCGAACATGTCGTCCCAGTCGAGCTGGTCGAACTCGAGGGCGAGCCCCTGGTCCTCTCGTCGCCGCACGATGGCCCGGGTGATGATCTCGCGATCGTCGGGCAGGGGAATGGCGAGGGTGAGCCGCTCCGAGGCTGACGCGAAGTCACCGGTCACGCGCAGGCCCTGCATCGACAGGTTGTCGGCCTTCGCGACGACGGCCTTGCCCCGGGTGAAGAGCTTGACCATGAAGCCCGCGTCGACGCGGGGGTGATGACGGGTCGGGGCAGCGTTGAGACCGGAGAGGTTCACCATGGGTTCCTCGCTTCGTGAAGGGGACACAGCCATGTCGCAGCATGGAGCGGCACACCGTCGCCGCAACTTTTCGGACCTCATGGACTTCCTGTGGGTGACGGGAGGGGCGGCGAGAGCATGATGCCGCCGCAGCAGAGGAAGATCATCGCGATGAGGGCCTGAGCAGAGTGAAACCCGTAGGCGCGTCGAGTGA
>JADCJJ010000035.1 GCA_020247085.1 Myxococcaceae bacterium
CTTCGAGTTCTTGTCGAAGCCAACGCGGACGGCCTCGACGATGGTGGCCGGGTCGAGGTCGCGCGACATGCGCAGCTCGACCCGGCGCGCTTCGTCGGCCGCGAGGATCGCCGCGGCGTCGCGCGACGGGTGCTCGACGTAGAGCCCTGCGACGTAGACGTCGACGATGAACTTCCGGCGCAGCCCCATGCCGTTGAGCTTGAGCGCGCGCCCCTCGACGACGACGTCATCTGCCATCTTCACGCCCTCGAGCTCGCCGGCGAGGGCCGGCGCAGCGACGAGGCCGAACAACAGACACCAACGCGACATGGAACCGCTCCCCGATGACGTAACGAGGGCATGCTACCCCGTCTCCCGGGGCATGGGTGGCGCTCGCCACGACGCGCCGCGTCCGGGCGCGGGGCTCAGCCCTTCGCCTTCGCGAACGCCTTCATGAAGTCGACCAGCGTCGCCACGTCGCGCTCCGAGACGGCGTTGTACGCCGACACCCGGATGCCGCCGGTCAGCCGGTGCCCCTTGAGGCCCACCATGCCGGCCTGCTTCGCCTCCGCGACGAACTGCTCGTCGAGCGCCTCGGTTGGCAGCCGGAAGACGACGTTCATCACCGACCGCGAGGCCCGCTCAACCGGCGCCGTGTAGAAGCCAGCCAGCGCGTCGAGGGTGCCGTACAGCAGCTCGGCCTTGGCGCGGTTGCGTCGCTCCATCGCCTCGAGCCCGCCCTCGCCCTCGAGCCACGCGAGCACGTTGCGCACCAGGTAGATCGCGAGCGTCGGCGGCGTGTTGTACATCGAGTCGTTGTCGGCCTGCGTCTGATACCGGAGGATCTTCGGCAGCTCTTTGCGGCCGGTCCTCAGGAAGTCGCGGTTCGCCACCACCACCACCACGCCCGAGGGACCGAGGTTCTTCTGCGCCCCGGCGTAGGTGAGCGCGAACCGAGAGAGGTCCGTCGGCCGCCAGAGGAAGTCCGAGCTCATGTCGCACACGTGCGGCACCGGGCCGGTGTCCAGGAACGTGTGGAACTGCGTTCCGTAGAGCGTGTTGTTCGACGTCGTGTGCACGTAGGCCGCGTCGGGCGACAGCTGCACTTCGGCCTGCGTCGGCACCCGCACGTAGCGCCCGTCGGAGAGCCGCGTGCTCCCGGCGACCCGCGTCGCCCCGACCAGCTTCGCCTCGTCGAGGGCCTTTTCCGACCACCCGCCGGTCAGCACGTAGTCAGCGCTCCTGCCGGGCGGCAGGAAGTTCATCGGCACCAGCGCGAACTGCATCGACGCGCCGCCAGTCGAGAAGACGATGGTGTACGTGTCGGGCAGCTTCAGCAGCCGCCGCAGCCGCTCCTGCGCCTCGTGGTGCACCGCCTCGTAGACCTTGCCGCGGTGCGAGTGCTCCATGATCGACATACCCGAGCCCTCGAAGTCGAGGAGCTCGTCACGGGCACGCTCGAGCGCGGGCTGCGGGAGGGCGGCGGGGCCGGGGTTGAAGTTGATGACGCGCATGGGCGGGAGCAGGAGTAACGGTCAGACGGCCTTGTGCACGGCTTCCTGAAGGAGCGGGGCCACGTGGTCGGCGTCGTTGAGCCGCACCACCTGCAGCGCCTCGAGCGACTCCCCCGAGAGCACGTTGAGCGTCGCCGGCGCCTGGCGGAAGGACCACACCCGCTCCAACGGCAGCCCGAGGACGCGGCACAGCAGCACCCGGGTCACCGCGTCGTGGGCGACGACGAGCACCGTGTCGTTCGCCCCCAGGCCGGCCACCGCGCGGCCGAGGGCAGGCCAGGCCCGCTCGAGCACCGCCTGGAGCGACTCGGCGTTCGGCCCCGCCGGCAGGCTCGCCGTCGGCCGGTACTTCCACGCGTCGAGCAGCTCGGGGTGCGAGGCGGCGATCTCGGTGACGAGCTTGCCTTCCCAGCCGCCGTGCGAGATCTCCTTGAGCCCGTCGTCGAACGACAGCATCGCCGCGCGGCCCTGCCCGAGAATGAGCTCGGCCGTCCGTCGCGCCCGCGACAGCGGCGACGCCACCGCCCGGTGAATGCGCACCTCGGCCAGCCGGCCACCCAGGGCCCGCGCCTGCCCCTCGCCGCTGTCCGCCAGGGGAATGTCGGTGTGGCCCTGGTAGCGGCCCTCTCGGTTCCAGGGGGTCTCTCCATGCCGGCACAGCAGGACGTTCATGAGGGGCGACCTGCCACAGGGGAACGGTGGCGGCAATCGACGTAAGAAGACGACCCGTGCTCTCGACCTGGGACCCCCACCTCCACGCGCTCCGCCCCGCGACGGTCCTGCCCCCTTCGGGCTGGGCCCACCTCGCCCAGCCGACTGGCGACGAGCTCGCGGCCCTCGTCGCGTCGGGCGTTCCCCGGGCGTTCGTCGACCACGCGCTCGACCGCGACGAGGTACCCCGCGTCGATCGTGACGACGGGCACCTGCTCGTCATCCTCCGGGTGCCGCTGGCGACGCCGACCGAGACGCTGCCCTTTCGCACCACGACGGTCGCGGTCTTCGTGGGCGGCCCGTGCCTGGTGACGCTCTCGCGCGAGCCCCTCGACCTGTCCGAGGGGCTGCCCCACGGCGCCGTCGCGCCCGAGGCGCCAAACCGCTTCCTGCTGCAGCTCGTCGCCCTCGCCGCGGCCCGCTTCCAGTCGTGCCTGCGCAGCATCGAGCGCGACGTCGACCGCCTCGAGGACGCGCTGCAGGCGAGCCTGCGCAACCGCGAGGTGCTCGAGCTGCTCAAGTACCAGAAGGCCCTCGTGCACTTCACCACCGGCCTGTCGGGCAACGAGATTCTGCTCTCGCGGCTGCAGCGCGACCCGCGGCTGGGCATCACGCCCGCGGACACCGAGCTGCTCGAGGACGTGCAGGTCGAGCTGCGCCAGGCCATCGAGGTGACGCGCATCGCCGGTGACATCCTCTCCCAGATGATGGACGCGTTCGCCTCGATCATCTCGAACAACCTCAACGTGGTGATGAAGGTGCTGACGTCGCTCACCATCCTCCTGTCGGTGCCGACGCTGCTGGCGAGCTTCTACGGCATGAACGTGCCGCTGCCGATGCAGCACCACCCCCTCGCCTTCGGCGCGCTCGTGGGGCTGTCAGTGCTGGCGTCGCTGGGCCTGATGGTGATCTTCATGCGCCGGCGCTGGCTGTAGCGTAAAGCCCCCAAGCGCCGATGCCCCTCGCCCGCCTCGCCCAGCGCCGCCTCATCATCGTCACCGGCAAGGGCGGCGTCGGCAAGACGACGCTCACCGCCGCGCTCGCCAGGCGCTACGCGGCTGAGGGGCGCCGGGTGCTCGCGGCCGAGATCGTGCCCTCACCGGACACCCCCTCGCAGCTGGCGCTGGCGCTCGGCGCGGCCCGCCCCACCGAGGAGCCCGCCCTCGTCTCACCCGGCCTGTGGGCGGCCCTCGTCACGCCGACGGCCGGGCACCACCGCTTCCTGCAGGACAGCCTGCCGCTCAAGGTGCTGGCCGACGCGGCGATGCGCTCGCAGGCGCTCAAGAAGTTCCTCTCGGCGGCGCCGGGCTTCAGCGACATGGGCGTGATGTACCGCATGCTCGACCTGATGAAGCGGCCCCACCCGGCCGGTGGGCACGCGTTCGAGATCGTCCTGCTCGACTCGCCGGCGACCGGCCACGCGCTGGCGCTGGCGCAGATCCCCGAGTTCCTGCTGCGTGTCGTGCCCGGCGGGCCCATTCGTCGCGTCGCCGAAGAGGGCCTGGCCGTGCTGATCGACCCGCGCGTCACCGGCACCGTCATCGTCACCCTGCCCGAGACGCTGCCGGTCACCGAGGCCCTCGAGCTGCAGGCGGGCCTCGAACGCCACCGGCTGCCGGTGACGGCCATCGTGGTGAACCGCGTGCCCGCCGACCCATTCTCGGAAGAGGAGCGCGCGGCGCTGCGGGTGCTCCTGGCAGCGTCCCCCCAGCCCGTGCTCGGGGCGCGGGAGCTGCGGCGCATCGAGCGGGCCGAGGCGGCGCTGAAGCTTTTGCGTGAGCGCGCCCCGGCCGACTACGTCGTGCTGAACGAGGTCGCTGGCGCGGGCCGCGTGGCGACCGAGCAGCTCGTCGCTGCCCTCTGAGGCGCGCCCGCCAGGGAGGCTCCGTCACGCCGGCGTGCAGCTGACACCCGGCCCAGCCGCGCCCTCTGGCGCCACGCCCCCGACGCGGACGGACCTTCAGGGCGCCCACGTCACGCCAGTGAGCCTCTCGCTCTCGGCCCACAGGCGACGGGCCGCCTCGTCGTCCTGCGCAGCGGCGCTCGGCTCACGCACCTTGCACTTGTCGAAGTAGCGGCCCGACACCCGCTCCACTTCGCTCGACGTCGCCAGGTACACGCTCGTCTTCGCCCCGGCCTCGCTCGAGATCATGAAGACGCCGAACACCTTCCCGAAGATGCCGATGAGGCCCGGCTTCGACATGAAGCTCGACGCCACCACGCCGGGGTGCAGGCAGTTCGCTGTGACGGTGGATCCCTCGAGGCGGCGGGCGAGCTCGCGGGTGAACAGCACGTTCGCCAGCTTCGAGCGGCCGTAGGCCGTGAAGGCCGAGTAGCGCTCGCTCTGCAGGTCGGCGAAGTCGAGCTTCGCGCGCCGGTGCGCCTCGCTCGCCACGCTCACCACGCGCGCCGCCGGGGCGCGCCTGAGCGCCGGGAGCAGCAGCAGCGTGAGCCCGAAGTACGCGAGGTGGTTGGTGGCGAAGGTGCTCTCGAAGCCATCGGCCGTCGTCTCGCGCTTCGGGTTGACGGCGCCGGCGTTGTTGATCAGCACGTCGAGGCGGTCGACGCGCGCGAGCACCTCGGCGGCGAGCCGCTTCACCTCGGCCACCGACGAGAGGTCGGCCAGCAGGCCGACGATGGCCTTGTTGCCGGTGCTGGCCTCGAGCGCCGCGACCGTCGCCTTCGTCTTCTCGGCGTTGCGCCCCACGAGCAGCAGCTCGGCGCCCTCCCGGGCCAGGGCCCGCGCCGTCTCGAGCCCGATGCCTGCCGTCGCTCCCGTCACCAGCACCCGCTTGCCTGTCATCGTCCCCATCGGTGCACCTCCATGTGCGGGGCGGCACGTACGCGCCGACGAAGCCGGTCGCAACGCAGCGCGCACGCCGTTAACATCTCTTCACGATGCCGCCGGCCGACCTCCACGCCCTGGTGACGACGAAGCGGGTCATCGTCGCTTGCGGCGCCGGCGGCGTCGGCAAGACGACCACCGCGGCGGCCCTGGCGCTTGCGGGCGCGCGGGCAGGGCGACGGGTGCTGGTGCTGACCATCGACCCGGCAAAGCGGCTGGCGCAGGCGCTCGGCATTCGGGAGTCCATGCGCCACCCCACCCCGCTCTCCGCAGAGACGCTGGCCGAGGCCGGGGTGACGTCGGGGTCCCTCGACGCGTGGATGCTGAACCCCGACGTCGTCTTCGAGAGCCTGGTGCACCGCATGGCCCCCACCAAGGCACAGGCGCAGCGGGTGCTCGAGAGCCGGCTGTTCCGGCTGCTCTCAGAGCTGGTCGCCGGCATGCAGGAGTACACGGCGGCCGAGGCGCTGTACGAGCTGTCGACGAGCGGAAAGTACGAGCTCGTGGTGCTCGACACGCCCCCGGCGCGCAACGCCCTCGACTTCCTCGAGGCGCCTGGGAAGCTGGCGCGCTTCCTCGACGAGCGCATCATCAGTCTTTTCCTGCCCTCGACGACGAGGGGCTTCTTCAAGAAGGCGCAGGAGCTCATCGGCAACGTCTTCGGCCGCGTCTTCGGCGCCGAGTTCTTCGCCGAGCTGCAGGAGTTCCTGGCGGCCTTCTCGGGCATGTTCGGGCCGATGCGCGCCCACGCCGAGGGCGTGCGCCGGCTCCTCACCTCGGACGAGGCCGCGTTCCTCCTGGTGACGAGCCCTGACCAGGCGGCCCTGGAGGACGCGCGCTACTTCCGCGATCGCATCCAGGCGATGAAGCTGCCCTTCGCCGGCTTCGTGCTGAACCGCTCGTGGGCGCGCACCGACGGGCTGGTGGCACCTGACGCGCTCGCGGGAGCCGCGCAGGCGGCCCTGCCGGGCGCGCGCAGTGGGCTCGCCAAGCTCGAGGTGCTGGCCGCGGCGGAGCTCGAGCGCATCAAGCGCGACGCGGCGCTGCTCGAGCAATTGGCCGCCGAGGTGCCAGCGTCGGCGTTCGCCATCGCCACGCCCTACCTCGGCGAGGCCATCGAGGACGTGCGGGGCCTCGCCCAGCTCGCTCGCGGCATCACCGCGCCGGCCGTCACGGCGTCGAGCGGAACGGGCCCTTGAGCTCGTCGGGCACGTCGCCGTCGAGCGTCAGCACGTAGCCGGTCGCCTTCGTGTCCGGGTCCTTCGAGAACTTCGGCGCGTACTTCTTGCCGCCCAGCTCGAAGACGAGGCGGGCGCCCTGCACGTCCCACCGGCCTTCGACGACCTTCGGCTGCGCCTTCTTCGTGTCGTAGGGCTCGTACGAGTAGCGGTACGTGCCGTCGTAGTGGAGCGCGAGGAACCGGTCTGGACCGCCCTCGTAGCCGGCGAACCAGGTGCCCATGAGCCCGTGCACGTTCTTGTCGTACTTGAGCCCGTTGGTGAGCCACGCCCCGTTGAGAGGCTTGCCCTCGGACAGGAAGACGACGTCGGTGATGCACACGGGCTGGTCGGGGTCCTCGGCGGGGTACTGATCGCGGACCTCGAGCGTGAGGCGGGTGGTGGTGATGGGTTTGCCGAAGGTGAACGACTGCAGGCCCCGCTCGTCCTTCAGCTCGATGGCCTCGCGCTGCTTGCCGGCGATGAAGACGAGCTTCGACGCCCGCGCGAACTCGGCCCACGTCGCCTCGCTGAAGTTGTTGCCCGTGACGATGCGCACCTCGTCGATCTTCGTCGGCGCGGTGAAGCCGAAGGTGAGCAGATCGTTCAGCGGGTCGGAGCTGGTGCTGCACCAGGCGGTGGCGTCGCGCGCGTCGAGCAGGTTGAGCGGCTGGTACAGCGTGGGCCGGGTGTCTTTCTTGAAATAGCCCGTCGCCTGCGCGTAGCCGACGCCGCCCGCCACGGCAGGCAGCGCGAGGAGCAGAACGGTCCCCAAGAGTGCGCGTGGTCGCATGTGGGAGACTCTCTCTCCTTCGGCGCGCACATTCCACCCTCCCGGCAGGGCGCGTGCCGGTGTCGAGGCGGCCCCACGCCATCGGGGCAGGCGGGTCACCGACCGACCGTCGTGGCGGGCGCTCGGCCCCTGGCCCGGCGGGGCGGGCCTCGCGGAAGGGCCGCGCATTCACGGGGCCGGCCAGCGGCTTTGTGGCATGAACCCGGCCATGACTCGCCTTCGGTGGTCGCCCGTCGTCGTCGCCGTCGCCTTCGCGCTCTCGTGCTCGAGGTGCGACGGCCCGAAGGACGCCGTCGACGCCGGGCCGTTCGACGCCGGGCCGCTGGCGCTGGTGGAGCAGGAGCCGAACGACGGCCCCGACACGGCCCTCGTCGTGGCGGGTACGAGCGTCGTCGAGGCGACGCTGGGCGCCGACGCGCAGAAGCCCGACGAAGACTGGTACGCGCTCACGTCGGCGGTGCCCCGCACCGTCGACCTCGTCGTCACCACGCCCGTCGGCGGCGACGTGGCCCTCGAGGTGATGGACGCGACCCGCGCGGCGCTGTCGGTCGTCAACGCGCAGGGGCCCGGCGGCGCCGAGCGCCACCCCAACCTCGACGTCTCGGGCCGGGTGCTGGTGCGCGTGACGACGGTGAAGAAGGGCGTGGGCGGCGCCTACACGCTGAGCGCCACCTTCCGGGAGCGGCGGCCGGGCTTCGAGCTCGAGCCCAACGAGCGTCGCGTCGACGCGACGCCGGTGCAGCTCGGGCAGGCCGTCTCGGGGTTGTTGGCCCACCCGCTCGACGTCGACCTCTATCGCTTCGAGCTGCCCGCGCCACCGACCGACGCCGCGGGCCCGGGTGACGCCGACGCGGGCGATGACGCCGGGGCCCCGCCCGCAGCGGGCGATGACGCCGGGGCCCCGCCCGACGCCGGCGCCACGGCTCCCGGTGCAGCCGAGGCCCGGCTCGCCCTGCGGGTCGACGTGAGCGCCCTGCCCGGCGTGGCCCTCGAGGTGCAGGTGCTGACCGAGGCCGAGGCCCAGCTGTTCCAGGCGCGCTCGCGCGAGTCGTCGGGGCTGTCGCTGCGCAACGTCGGCGTCCGCCAGGCCGACCGGGTGCTGTACGTCGCGGTGCGCAGCGCGCCACTGTCGGCCGGTAAGGACGCCAGGCGTGGCGCCAGCGTCGAGCGCTCGTACACCCTCACGGTCGTCCCCGAAGAGGCCGGCGCCTCGGCCGAGTACGAGCCCAACGACGAGGCGGGCAAGGCGACCGACCTGCCGCCGAACTCGTACCGCGAGGGGTTCGTCAACCCGCGGGGCGACGTCGATCATTACGCGCTGACGACCGACGGGCCGTCGATCGTCAAGGTGGCTGTCACGGGCGTCGACCACGTCGACCTCGAGCTGTCCGTGGTGCGGCCCGTCGAGGGCAAGCCCGACGAGGTGCTCCTCAAGGTGAACGAGGGCACCGCCCGCGAGCCCGAGCAGCTCAACAACGTGCGCTGCGACGGCGTCTGCGTCTTCCGCGTCGAGGCCGTCGCCCGCAAGGTGGACGGCAAGTGGGTGCGCGAAGACGAGAATCCCGACCAGGCGTACCGCATCACCACCCAGGTGACGCCCGACGACGGCTCCGAGGAGCGCGAGCCCAACAACGCCGCCGACCGGGCCACCCCGCTCGCCTTTGGCCGCGCCGTGCGCGGCACCATCTACCCCCGGCGCGACATCGACCTCTTCGCCCTCGACCTGCGCGACCGCCAGGTGAAGACGCCGCTGGCGGCGCAGCTGCTGGGCGTGCTCAAGGTCGACGTCGGGCTCTACCTGCACCGCGTCGAGGCCGACGGAAAGCTGACGCTCGTGCAGACGAGCGACTCGGCGAAGGGCGACAAGCCCGAGGCCATCCGATACTCGGCGGAGCCGGGCCTGTACGTCTTCGAGGTGCGCGACGTGAAGAACCGCGAGTCGAACTTCCAGGACAGCTACCAGCTCACCGTCGACGAGGGTGACTGACCGGGCCGACGACGCGGTCGCCACTGCGGCCGCCGGCCCTTTGCGCTACGAGGACACGTCATGGACTTCGAGGCCGGCATTCGGCAGCTCAAGCGAGACCTCAACGCCGTCATCCTCGCGCACTACTACCAGGAGTCCGAGATCCAAGACGTGGCCGACTTCGTGGGCGACTCCCTCGCGCTGGCCCAGCAGGCCGAGCAGACGAAGGCCGACGTCATCGTCTTCTGCGGCGTGCACTTCATGGCCGAGACGGCGAAGATCCTGAATCCCGACAAGCTGGTGCTGCTGCCCGACCTCGACGCCGGGTGCTCGCTGTCCGATCGCTGCCCGCCCGGCCCCTTCAAGGCCTTCAGGGAGCGGCACCCGGACCACTTCGTCGTCACCTACGTCAACTCGTCGGCGGCGGTGAAGGCGCTGTCCGACGTCATCGTCACCAGCTCGAATGCGGTGAAGATCGTCGCCCGGGTGCCGGCCGACCGGAAGATCCTCTTCGCGCCCGACCAGCACCTGGGCCGGTACGTGATGAAGCAGACCGGCCGCGACATGGTGCTGTGGCCGGGGGCCTGCATGGTGCACGAGCTCTTCAGCGAGAAGAAGCTGGTGCAGCTGAAGGTCGAGCACCCCGACGCCGACGTCATCGCGCACCCGGAGTGCGAGGCGCCGGTGCTGGCCCAGGCGCACTTCATCGGCTCGACGAAGCAGCTGCTCGAGCACACAGTGACGAGCGCCAAGCAGGAGTTCATCGTGGTGACCGAGGCGGGCATCATTCACCAGATGCAACTGCGGAGCCCCGGGAAGACCTTCATCCCCGCGCCCCCGGACAACGGCTGCGCCTGCAACGAGTGCCCGCACATGCGGCTCAACACGATGGAGAAGCTGTACCGCTGCATGCGAGACCAGACGCCGCGCCTCGACCTGCCCCCGGCGCTCCGGCAGGCGGCCTATGCGCCGCTCAAGCGCATGCTCGAGTGGAGCTGAGCCCCCGTCCTTTCCTCCCCAACCGCCACGAGACGACCCTCATGTACCGATTCACTTCGAAGCCCGCGTGGACGCTGGAGGCCAGACCGGTTGACGGCGCAGGCGAGGCCTTCGAGCTGCTCGAGACACCCTTGAAGTCACCCGACGTGGTGAGCCGCGGCCTCGCGCGCGTCGAGTATCGCTCGACCACGCTGCTGGCGCGGGTCGAGCAGGCGCTCGCCGACGGGAAGCCCGAGGTGGTGCTGGTGCGGCCCCCGAACGACCTGCCGGCGCTCTTGCGCACCGCCGACCAGCTGCTCACCTTCTCGCGGCAGGAGGCAGGCGAGCGCGCCAGCGTGTGGCGCTGCACCTGCGGCACCCGCTACGCGGTCCCCGTGTCGCTGATGCGGCCGGTCAGCATCCGCTGTGAGCGCTGCGGCAGTACGCTCGACCTCGACCCGCAGCGCATCGTCGAGCAGTCGCACCTGGCCGACCCGCTGATGGCCGAGGTCAACGCCTACCGAAAGGCCGTCTCGGACTGCTTCCGAGAGGCGATGGCGCGCGGCTGGCCGGTGCTGGTGTCGAAGGCGGACCCGGCGCGCTGATGCGTCGCAGCACCCTCGACCTGCTCCGCTGCCCGACGTGCGCGGCGAGCAGCCTCGTGCCCGACCTCGACGTGCCCGAGCCGGCGCTCATCTTCGGCCCGGTTCGCTGCCTCGGCTGCCGACGGACCTGGTCGGTGAACGAGGGCCTCATCGATCTCGCCCCCGAGCGCGCGCGGGCCCGGGGCGTGCAACAGGCGATGGAGCTGCCGTGGGTCGCGCGCTCCTGGGAGCGCTACGTGCGGCCCGCCGTCGACGCGGTGGTGACGCGCGGGCGGCTCGACCGCGACGCCGAGTACGACGCGCTGCGCGCGATGCTGTGCGCACCGCCGGGGCCGGTGATCGACCTGGGCTGCGGGCCTGGCCTCTTCCTCAAGCGCCTCGTGCGCGACCTGCCGGCCGTCAGCGTCATCGGCGTGGACGTGTCACGCCCGATGATCGAAGAGGCCATGGCGCAGTTCCGCGAGCTGCAGCTTGCCGCCGACTTCGTGCGGGCGGCCGCGCCGCCGCTCCCCTTCCTTGACGCGTCGCTCGGCGGCGTGCTGGCCAGCGGCGTACTGCACTTCGTGGCCGACCTCGACGGGCTGCTCGCCGAGGCCCGGCGCACGCTCAAGCCCCGCGGGCGCTTCGTGGCCAGCACCTACGAGGCCCCGGGGGGCCTGGCGCGGCTGCACCAGGGAGCCGGGCTCTTCCCGCGCGGCGAAGACGCGCTGCGGGCCGCCGCCGAGCGGGCCGGCTTCATCGGATTTCAGCGCCTCCAGCGCGGCCCCGTGCTTGTCTGGAGTGCCGAGCTGCCATGAGCGGCCCGGGCGTATGCCTCCTCTGCCTCGTCGCCATCGCGCTCCCTGCCGCAGGCGTGGTGCTGCTCGTGAGCCTCGTTCGCGGCACGACTCGGCAGACCCGCCTGGGCGTCAACCTCGAGGTCGCGAACGCCTGCCTCGCGTGTGAAGCGGCGCTCCCGGCGGTTCGAGCGCCGAGGAGCGTGAGGCAGCTCTGGTAGGGCGGGTGGGCGTGCGCCGGCTGCGGCGCCGGGCTCGACACCGGGGGGCGACGGCCTCCGCCGACGTGAGGTCGGTCAGATGAACACGCCGCCGCGGGCGTCATGGCGCGCGGTGTCGGGCAGCTGCGTCTTCTCGGTGGTGCCCTTGAGCGACTCGAACATCGTCGCCTTGTGGTGCGCGCCGCAGTTCTTGCACTTGCACTGGCCTCGCGGGCACGTGCAGTCCGAGGCGTTCTTGCAGTTGCACGTCGCCTTCGGCTGTGACCCGAGCGCCGGGCGGTCGAGGGGCGCGGCGAGCGCCGAGAACCCGACCCAGAGGACAGCAACCTTGAGGAGCGACGGGGTGTGCATGGGAGACCCTCGGTGCGACGAAGCGGCCGCCTACACCAGCCCCGCCGCGCTTGCCAAGGGCGGGCAAAGCACGGAAGGTGCGCCGCGCTCGTGACGCCCTCCCTGCCACGCCCGACGCCGACCCAGCTCGCCTGGATTGTGGCCTGTTGTTGCGGGGTTGCGCCGCTGTTCGCCAGCCACCTGCTGCCCCTGGTTGACCTGCCGCAGCACCTGCACCTCATCAGCGTGCTGCACCGCCTCGACGACACCTCGACGCTGTACCCCGAGGTCTTCGAGCGCCGCGTTCAGCTGACGCCCTACCTCGGCTTTTACTACCTCGTGTCGTGGCTCTCGTGGCTGGTGCCGCTCGAGACCGCTAACCGGCTCTTCCTCGCGGCCTACGTCGTGGGGCTGCCGCTGGCCCTCGGCTTCCTGCTGCAGAGCCTGAAGCGGCCCACCTGGCCGGCGCTGCTGGCGCTCCCCTTCGCCTACGGCGACAGCTTCGCCTGGGGATTCCTCAACTACTGCTCAGCCCTGCCGCTGGCCTTGCTCACCTGTGGGTTCTTCGTGCGGGCCATCGACGACGCGGCCCGGCGGCGCACGTGGGCCCTCGCGCTGAGCGCTTCGCTCGTCGCGGTGCTGCTCTTCCACGTGCAGGTGTTCGCGTGGCTGGGCGTGGCGCTGCCCTTCCTGCTGATCACCACGCCGGCGCCCGAGGGCCCGACGGCCGTGAAGGCCCGCCTTCCCGCGCTGCTCGGCGTGGTGCCGGGGGTGGCGCTCTTCGTGGCGTGGGTCGGACTCCGGGTGGGCGAACCCGCCGAGATCGCCCCCGGCCAGCCCTGGAAGTCCTGGGGGCCGATGCTGTCGAAAGAGAACCTCGCCTGGAAGTCGTTCGAGCAGAACCGCGACGAGTTCCTCCCCATGCTCGGCAACATGCTGCGAGATGGCTCCGACGCGCTGGCGCCGAGGGTGGCGCTGGGGCTGGCGGCCCTCGCCGTGGTGCTGGCCTTCGTCTTCGGCCGCGCGCACCGAGAAGGGCCCGTCGCCCGCTGGCGCATCGTCGGGCTCGCAGGGCTGGCGGTGCTGCTCTACTTCGCCCTGCCCTTCGACATCAGGGGGTACATGTACTACCTCAACACGCGCTTCGCGCACCTCGCCGCGGCGCTGCTGGTGGTCTGCGTTCCGCCCGTCAAACCCGAGCGCGCCGCGCAGCTCACCTGGCTCGGCGTGGTGGTGGCGGCGCTGACAGCCTGGCCGCTGGTGCGTGGCTTCTCGAGCTTCGACCAGGAGTCGCGCGCCCTGGTGAACCTCGCCGACGACGCCGCCGACGCGCCGCGCGTCATGGGCATCATCGCCGACACGGGCTCGCGCTTCATGACGCACCCGGTGTACCTCCACGCCTCCACGGTGGTGGCGCGGGCCCGCGGCGGCCTCACCAACTTCAGCTTCGCCCTGACGCCGCACTCGCCGCTGAAGTACCGGGGCGCGCCGCCGCCCACCTTCCCCTCGGAGTGGGACCCCCGCCCCTGGGCCCAGTACGCCGACGCGTACGATCACTTCGTCATTCGCGGCGTGCACCCCTCGCAGCTCTTCGGCCCGAAGCTCGAGCAGGGCTATTTCCTGGCGGGCCAGCGCGGCGACTTCTTCCTCGTGCGGCGGCGCTGAAATCTCGCGAGCGCAGTGCGCGCCCGTGGCAGATTCTGAGGCATCATGACCGACCCTCTCTCGATGACGGTGGCGCAGGTCGAGGCGCTCGACGAGGCCCAGGCGGCGGCGGTGCTGGCGGCGTGGGTGAAGGCGAAGCAGGCCGCGCTGCCCGAGGCCCTGGCGCGCTCGGCGTCGAAGCCCCACGCAAAGCTCGCGAAGAAGGCGCTCTACCAGCTCAAGTCGGGCGGCGTCGCCGTCGCCCCGGTGGCGCCCGCGTTCGCCGACGCGCCCGCGCCGCTGCCCTCGAAGGAAGACGACGAGCTGCACGGCACCATCTCGTCGGTGCTGGGCACCGGTGACCGCGCGCTCTTCTTCTGCCGGCCCATCCGCGGCGGGGGCCTCGAGCTGTACCAGGCCATCGTCAGCGACACCTTCGGCGTGGTGCAGTTCGCCCGCGTTCAGAGCAACCGGGCGGTGTACCGCGCGCGCATTCGTCAGCTGCGTGCCGAGGGCGCCCTGTCGCTGCTGTACTGCCCGCTCCCGCGCATCCTCGAGGAGCTCGGCCGGGGCGTGTCGATGAACGAGCGCAGCGGCACCGCGCTCGGCCAGGACATGAGCGACGGGCTGCGCGAGCTCGGCGTCGTCGCCCTCGACCCGGAGTGGAGTGTGCCGGCGCCCGGCCCGGCCGACGTCGAGCTGGCGGGCAGCAGCGCCGCCCTCTTCGACGAGCGCGAGATCTCAGAGTGGCTTCCGCCCGAGACGCAGCTCGCCGAGCTGTCCGAGAAGAGCGCCGCGCTCAAGGCGGCGGCGGCCGACACCTCGACCTTCGAGCGGCAGCGCGCCGAGCTGGCCGAGACGATATCGCGGGCCTTCTTCACGCCGGCGCTGAGGCGCGTCTTCGGCCGACGGCTGTGGCTGATGGCCGAGCTCTTCGAGCAGCAGGGGCGCCGGCCCGCGGCGGCGCTGGCGCGGGCGACCGCCAGCACGCTGTTCCACGAAGCGGCGCACCTGCCCTTCGCGACGAGCCTCTTCACCCGCGCCTTCACGCTCACCGCCCAGGACAAGGTGAAGGCCCTGCTCGAGACGATGCGCCAGGACCGCCTCCAGCCGCCCTCCGAGGAGCGCCTCGGCGCCGACCCCGCGACGCCCTGAGCCCCGCCCCGGGCGCCATCTCTGGCGACGCCCGGGTGACGCCGCGGCCTGGCTGCCGTCAAAGACACTGCAGGGGCATGTCGTAGGGGCCCTGAGCCGGCACCAACTGGACGACGTCGTGCGTCCGAGGCCGCTGCCGCCCCGGGCAGACGTACCTGACGCGCAGCTCTCCCGGCGGCACCTCGACGTATTGCCCGCCCGAGACCTCGACGCCCGAGACCGAGACGGTGACGCCGCGCGGCGCCTTGAAGCGCACCCGCACCAGCGCCGCCGGGCTCGGCTCGGGCCCCTCGGTAGCCGCGGGCTCGGCCGGGAGCGCGGAAGCCGGCGGCGACCGGGTCAGCCACCACGCCAGCACCGCAAGCGCCACGGCGAAAAGGGCGACGAGCGCCACGACGGCGAGGCGGCGACCGCTCCCGCGCGAGGGCGCCCCGTCGAAGGGTGGGTCGTCTCCGGTGAGCGACAGATCGCCCGTCGGCGCCACGTCGTCAGGGTCGAGCGCCGACGCGGGCCGCCGCCGGGCCTCTGGCGACGGGCGACGCCCCCGGTTCGGGCGCACCGGTCGCATTGGCGCCCGCTCGGGCACGTCAGTCTTCGTCTCGTCGTGCTCGTCGTGCTCGTCGGGAACCGGCGGCCCCGGGCGCCCCCTCGGCGGCCGAGACACCTCGGCCATGTCCAGCGTCGGGCGCCCCGGCGACGGGCCAACCGGTGCGTCATCGGCCGGGGGCGGCGAGCCAGGCACCACCAGATCTGCGGTGTTGACCTGCATCGGGAGCGGCGAACGCAGGGCCCCCGGCCGGCCCTCGAGCGACCGGGTCGGCTCCGTGTCGACCTTCGACACCTCGTCCGGCACGGACGCAGGCCGCGCGCCCTGCGCCGCGGCGATCTCCTGCACCTCGAATGGGGCCGTGGTGACGACGTCGCGGCTCTGGCGCTCGAGCGGCGCGGTGATGACGACCGGGTTGGGCGCCGGCTCGACGCGCAGGTCCCGAGTGACGGCCCTCACGGCGCTCACCGCCGCCCGCTCCGGCCGGGTGGCCCCCACCATCGACACCGTCGGCTCGTCATCGGCACCGGGCGGCGGCGGCTTCTCCTTCGGTGGGGGCGCGGCGGCCTGATCGCCCCTGGCGCGGGCGTTTGGCGGCAGGAACACGCCGGTGCGCTCGTCCTCGGCGCCGAAGAGGCCGACGAGGTACTGCGCGACGTCATTCTGTGAGATGCGCGCCTCGCGCGCGAGGAACGCTTCGAGCGCGGCGCACACCTCGCTTGCCGCCTGGTAGCGCCGGTTACGGTCCTTCTCGAGGCACCGCATCACGATGCGCGAGAGCGCCTCGGGGTAGCCCGGCCGCACCGTCGCTGGCGCCGGCGGGTCTTCGAGGCGAATCGCGTTGATGACGGCCTCGGTCGAGCCGCGAAAGAACGGGCTCTTGCCCACCGTCAGCTCGTACAGCAGCGTTCCCACCGCGAAGAGGTCGGCCCGGTGGTCGAGCTTCTCCTGGCTCAGTTGCTCCGGCGCGAGGTAGAGGAACTTGCCCTTGATGACGCCCGGCTTCGACCGGCTCATCCACGCGGTGGCCTTGGCGATGCCGAAGTCGACGAGCTTCACGTCGCCGCGGTAGCTCACCATGACGTTCTGCGGGCCGACGTCGCGGTGCACGATGCCCAGCGGTTTGCCGTCGGCGGTGCGCTCGTGGGCGTGCGCGAGCCCCTGACAGAGGCGCGCGACGAGCCACGCGGCGAACGCCGGAGGCACCGGCGCTCCGCGCGCCAGCGCCTGCTGCAGCACCTTGCGCAGATCGACGCCTTCGACCCACTCCATCGCGATGAAGGTCGAGCCGTCGAGGCGACCCAGCTCGAAGAGCTCGACGATGTTCGGGTGGTGGAGCTGCGCCGCGATGCGCGCCTCGTCGAGGAACATGGCCAGGAACTCGGCCTCGTCGGCGAGGTACGGGAGGATGCGCTTGATGACCACCATGCGCCCCACGCGCGTGTCCTTCGCGAGGTAGAGTTCGGCCATGCCTCCGACGGCGAGCCGCTTCAGCAGCAGGAAGGGGCCGTAGGGGACTGCATTCTGAGGGCCGGCGGTGGCGATGGCGTCGTCTCGCGGGTGACGGGCCGAAGCCTAGGCGAGCCGCGGCGAATCTCGAATGCTCGACCCGGCGCCGGGGCCCCGCGCGGCCGCTCTCAGTACCGGAAGAAGCCCTCGCCGGTCTTGCGGCCCAGCTTGCCGGCCCGCACCAGCTTCTTGAGGAGCTGCGGCGGGCGGAAGGTGGGGCTGCCGGTCTCAGCGTAGAGGTACTCGGCGATGGCAAGCCGCACGTCGAGGCCGACGAGGTCTCCGAGCTCGAGCGGGCCCATCGGGTGTCCGTACCCGAGCTTCATCGCCTGGTCGATGTCCGCGGCCGAGGCGACGCCCTCTTCGAGCATGCGTGTGGCCTCGAGCCCCAGCGCCACGCCGAGCCGCGACGAGGCGAAGCCCGGCGAGTCTTTGACGACGATGAGCTGCTTGCCGATGGCGGCACCGTAGGCGCGCACGCGCTCGACCGTCTCATCGCTCGTCTGGAGCGCCCGCACCACCTCGAGCAGCTTCATCAGGTGCACCGGGTTGAAGAAGTGAAGACCGACGACCCGCTGCGGCTGCGTCGCCGCGGCGGCGAGCTCGGTGAGGCTGAGCGAGCTGGTGTTCGACGCGAGCACCGCGTCGTCGGCGCAGTGGCCGCTGAGCGCCTTGAAGAGCTCCTGCTTGAGGCCCAGCCTCTCGGGGACGGCCTCGATGACGAGCTGGCACCCAGCGAGCGCCGAGAGCGAGTCGGTGACGCGCAAGCGCTCGAGCGCCGCCGCCTTCGCCTCGGGCGTCACCTTCTTCTTCTCGACGCCGACCGCGAGGTTCTTCTCGATCTTCGCCAGGCCCGCCTCGGCGGCCTGCAGGGTGACGTCGAACAGCACCACCTGGAAACCGGCCTGCGCCGAGACGTGCGCGATGCCGTGCCCCATCGTCCCGGCGCCCACGACGCCGATGCTCGAAAAGCTCATGGAGCGCCGTCTAGCCGAAGCCGCCGCCTACTTGCGCCTCTTCTCGAGGAAGGCCGCCATGCGCGCGTGCTTATCGGGAGAGTCGAAGAGCAGGCCCTGCGCGAGGCGGTCGAGGCCGTCGGGCGCGGCGGGGCGCGCGTGCGCGTTGAGCGACACCTTGGCCACCTGCACCGCGAGCGGCGAGTGCTGAGCGATCTCTCGCGCCAGGGCAAAGGCCGCGGCGCGCGCGTCGTCGTCGACGAGCCGCTCCACGAGCCCCAGCGCGAAGGCCTCGTCGGCGCCGATCAGTCGGCCGGTGAAGACGAGCTCCTTCGCGCGGCCCAGGCCCACGACCCGCGGCAGGCGCCACGTGCCACCGGCGCCAGGGAAGAGGCCCAGCGAGACCTCGGGCAGCCCCAGCTTCGCGGCCCGCGAGGCGACGCGCAGATCGCACGCGAGCGCCAGCTCGAGGCCGCCGCCCAGCGCGAAGCCATCGATGGCGGCGAGCGTCGGCCGGGGAAAGTCCTCGAGCTTCTGGAACAGCGCCTGGTTCAGGCCGAAGAAGGCCTCTCGGTGCGTGCGCGCCTTGAGCTCGGCGATGTCAGCGCCACTTGCGAAGGCCTTCCCGCCGGCCCCCGACACGACGACCGCGCGCACCTCGTCGCGCTCTCGCCATGCGTCGAGCGTCTCGTGGAGGGCGTCGAGCAGCTCGCGGTTGATGGCGTTTCGGACCTCGGGGCGATTGATCTCGAGGTGCCCGAGGCCGCCGTCGATGGAGGCGTTGAGCACCCCCATGACGTCACTGCACCTGGCCCTGCAGCTCGGCGCAGGTCGTCGGGTACAGCACGTACGTGAAGGGGTTCGTCGGCGAGGTACCCGGCAC
>JADCJJ010000350.1 GCA_020247085.1 Myxococcaceae bacterium
CCGAAGGGCGCGCAGCTGGTGCTGATGAGCGAGCAGCTGGTGGTGACGCCGACCGCCGGCTGGCTCGTGTTCGCGGTGCTCTTCATCACCGGCACCATCACGCTGATCTCGCTGATCCCCTCCTTCCTCGCGGCGCGGCTCAGGCCCGTCACCGCGATGTCTCACGTCGGGTGAACGCCATGCGCCATGCCCTGCCCCTGCTGCTCGTGCTGCTCGGCGCGCTCCCCGCGCGCGCGATGGAGAAGGCTGACCTCGTCAAGCTGCTCACCGAGATCGACGACCGCCAGCGCAACGGCGGCGACTACAAGGCCCTCATCTACCTGGAGCAGAAGGAGAAGGACAAAGCCGACGTCGTGCGCGAGGTGCTCGTCTACCGCCGCGACGCCGACGACAAGCTGATGTTGCTGTTCAGCAAGCCCAAGAGCGAAGAGGGCAAGGGCGTCTTGCGGCTCGACAAGAACCTGTGGACGTACGACCCCGGCACCGGGAAGTGGGACCGCACTACCGAGCGCGAGCGCATCGGCGGCACCAACACCAGGCGCGCCGACTTCGACGAGTCGCGGCTCGCCGAGGAGTTCGACCCCTCGTTCGTCGGCGAGGAGAAGCTGGGCAAGTTCGAGACGGTGGTGATGGAGCTCAAGGTGCGGGAGGGCTTCGACGTCGCCTATCCGGTGCTCAAGCTGTGGGTCGACAAGGCGAACCACAACATCCTGAAGCGGCAGGAGTTCGCGCTGTCGGGCAAGCTCGCCCGCACCTCGTACTACCCGAAGTGGCAGAAGCTGTTCTCGGAGTCGAAGAAGGCCGAGCTGTGGTTCCCAGGAGAGATCCGCATCTTCGACGAGATCGAGAAGTCGAATTCGACGCTGGTGCTTTTCAAGACCGTCGACCTGAACCCGCTCGACCAGAACATGTTTACCAAGGCCTGGCTCGAGTCGAAGAGCCGCTGACGCTGCGGCCTCGACCGACCCTGCCATGCGCGCCATGCCCCAGCTCCAGTCGTCTCTTCCCGGGCGCCGCGGCGCGTGCCTCGCCATCGCCTGCGCGCTGGGCCTCTGGCCCGTCGTGGCGCTCTCGCAGGACCGCCCGTCGGAGGCTGACCTGTTCGCCGACGAGCCAGCCGCCTCGGCCGACGCCGGCCAGCGCGACGAGGGCGCCCTCTTCAGTGGCGGCGACGCGCCGCTGCAGCCGGGCCTGATGCCCGACGGCGGGGTCGATCGCGACGTCACCGAGTTGTCGGGCACGAGCCGCAGCAAGTTCGACACCGACGAGGTGAAGGCCGACCCACTGAAGATCGGCGCCAACCTCAACATGTTCGGTCAGGTGCTGTTCCAGGAGGGCAAGTCGCTCTCGCAGGAGCCAGTGAGCCTGCCCATTCTCCTCGAGACGTACCTCGACGGCCGCCCCACCGAGCGGCTGCGCGCCTACGGGGTGGCGCGCGTGCAGTACGATCCGTCGCGGCTCGCCGGCACCGTGATGACGTCATCGGCGACGCCCACGATGGGCGACATGATGTCGATGGGGCTCGGCGCGCTCTCCCTCCCTGGCACGAGCGGCGTCGGCCTCACCACGGCGACGGCGCAGAACCCGACGGTGCTGCTCGATCAGCTGTGGCTGCGCTTCGACATCGCGCGCACGGTGTACCTCACCGTCGGGCGCCAGAAGATTCGCTGGGGCACTGCCCGGGTCTGGTTCCCGACCGACTACCTGAACTCACAGCCGAGAGACCCGTTCAACCCCTTCGACGTACGGCTCGGGGTCAACATGGTGAAGGTGCACGTCCCGGTCGAGAAGCTGGGGTGGAACTTCTACGGCTACGGCCTCTTCGACAACATCGCGACCGGCGCCAGCCAGCTCACCATCGGCGACCTCGGCGGCGCGGTGCGGGCCGAGTTCGTGGTCTGGCAGGCCGAGCTCGGCATCGGCGCCGTTTGGCAGCGCGGGCGCCGGCCCCGGTACGCCGTCGACCTGTCGCTCCCCATCGGTCCCGTCGACGTCTACGGCGAGGTGGCGCTGCGCGACGGGCGCGACTTCGTCATCACCCGTGCGCCGGCCGACACCACCTTCGACACCTTCATCTCGGCGGGCCAGCAGGCGGGGCTGCGCAACGCCTTCGGCGAGGACTTCGTCTCGGCCTACGCCGACGAGCTGGCGAAGTCGAACGTCACCATCGGCCGGGGCTCGGGCCTCATGGCGCAGGTGTCGGGCGGGCTGTCGTGGCAGTTCAATTACACCGACAAGAACTTCGGCATCCTCGCGGCAGAGTACTTCTACAACCCGGCCGGGTACGCCCACCCGGTCGAGTACCAGGCGAGCCTGTTCATCGCGCAGGGCGTCTACCGCCTCACGCCCGACCCCGTGCAGCAGATTCCCCTCTACGCCGGTCGGCACTCGCTGGCGCTCATCGCGTCGGCGCCGGGGCTGCCCCAGCTGCCGTGGATCAGCGTCAACGCGACGAACCTGCTCAACCTCAACGACGTCTCGGGGCTGTTGCGGGTCGACGTCATCTTCCGCGTGCTGACGTACCTCAACGTGCAGGTGTTCGGCGCCGTGTTCTACGGCGAGAAGGGCGGCGAGCTGCGCTTCAGCCTGCCCTCGCAGCTCGAGCAGCAGCTCCCGGCAGGCACCACCATCGCCTCGCCGCTGGGCCAGGCCGGGCTGCTGCTGCGGCTCAGCATCTGACCGAGAGGGCTCTTTCGGGGGCCGGCTCCAGGTCGCCGAGCGTCAGGCCAGCAGCCGCTCGAGCAGGGCCTCGCCGCTCTGCGCTGCCTCTTTAGCGTCGGCCAGGCGCGTGTGCCAGACAGGGCCCTCGCGCTCGAGGAGCGTACACAGCCGGCTCACCAGCGCCCGCGCCTGCTCCAGCGGCGTCTCGGGCAAGAGCACCGCGAAGACGCCGCCGCCGAGGTGGCCCACGACGTCGGGTGCGCGCAGCTCGCGCCGCACGATCGACGCCGCGGCGGCGACCTTCCCACCAGCCGGCGAGGACGGCCGCAGTACGCCCACCGACAGCGCGCGCCCGTAGCGGCCGCTCCGCGAGAGCTCGGCGTCGAGGCGGTTCACCACGCCCAGGTGATCGAACAGCCCGGTCTCGGCGTCGACCCCGATCGCCGCCACCGTCGTCGTGCGGCGCTTCACCGCGTCTCCGACCCGCGTCAGCAGCTGGCTCAGCGAGAACGGCTTGGTGAGGGTGTCGACGTGGCCGAGTTCGAGCGTGCGCAGCTTGTCGGAGAAGTCCGGGTTGCCCGAGATCAACAGCACCGGGATGTCGGCCGTGCCCGGCGTGCGCTGCAGCTCCCGCAGCGCCTCGAGGCCGTCGCGCCGGGGCATGAAGACGTCCATCACGATGACGTCGGGGTTGAGCACCTTCGCCCGGGCCACCGCCTCGTCTCCGTCCCTGACGTGCTCGACGCGGTAGTGCCCCGACAGGCCCATGGTGCACACCCGGGCGAAGACCGGGTCGTCTTCGGCGAGCAACACCAGCGGCGCGCCCGCCCGCGGCTCGGCCTTGCGCGCCGGCCGCCCCTGCCTGATGGGCAGCGTGAACGAGAATCGCGCGCCGCCCTCAGGCGGCGCCTCGGCCCAGATCTCTCCGCCGTGCCGCTCGACGTAGTCGCGGCAGATCGACAACCCCAGGCCGCTGGCGCGGTCGAAGGCCAGCAGCAGGGCCGCGGGGTCGGCGACGGCGCCGTCGTCGCGCACCTCGACCAGGGCCACGTCGCCGTCGGGTTGCGGCTTGAGCCGCGCCTGCACCGTCACCTTCGTCACGCCCTTCGCGTGCTTCAGCGAGTTGGTGATGAGGTTCTGGAGCACCTGGCGAATCTTCTGTTCGTCCCCGACGACCTCGAGGCTCATCGGCGCCTCGGCGCGGAGGGTGACCTGGCCGGCCCGCGCGAGCACCTGTAGATCGTTCACCGCCTCCTGGCACGTCTCGGCGACGTCCATCGCCTTCGAGAAGAGGACGATGCGGCCGTCTTCGGCGCGGTGGCCCTCGAGCAGCGACTCGACCAGCTCGAGCATCTTGCGCCCCGAGCGCTGAATCGCCTGGGCCGAGGGCTTGAGCGACGGCGGGAGCGCGGCGTCGGTGAGCAGCAGGTGCGCGTGGCCGAGCTGGACGTTGAGGGGCGCCCGCAGGTCGTGGCTGAGGATCGCGAGGATCTCGTTCTTCCGCCGATCGACGGCCTTGAGCCGCGCGTTGGCCTCCTGCAGCTCCCTGAAGCGCTCGAGGTACGCAGACTCGAGCGAGGCGCGAACCCGGGCCTCGGCGCCCAAGGCCTGCGCCCGCTCGGCGGCGTTCGCCAGGGCGAGGCACACGGCGATGAGGAAGTCGCGCTCCTCCTGCTCGAGCGGGGCCTGCCGACGGAGCACCACCGCGGCGACGGCCGACCGCTCGTTCGGCACCGGGAAGACCCAGGTGCCGTCGCCGCCGGCGAGCTCGCGCGTCTCGAGCGCGCGGCGGAACGTCGGCGCCACCGCCAGATCGATGGGCGTGCGCCCCGCCTCGTCAACCAGGGCCGCGGCGCGAAGGGCGTCGCCCTCGACGAGCAGCACCCTGACCTGCTCGCACGACAGCGCGTCTCTGAGCCGAGGGGCCAGCTGCTGAGCCAGCGTCACGGGGGCGCTCCCGTCGGCCGTGGCCCGCGTCACGTCGAGGAGCAGCTCGAGCCGGCGCCGGACCAGTTCGTCACGGTCGGCCGCCCGCCGCGCGCGCAGGCCGGCGGTGAGCTGGTGCTCGAGCTCTTCGAGTGAGCGCGCCACGACGTCGACGTCGAGCCCATCGAGCGCACGGCCCGTCACCTTCGAGCCGTCGAAGACGACCGGAATGCCCCTGGCCGCGGGGCTCGTGCGCAGCGCCTTCAAGGCCTTCGGCGCGAGCCTCGCCGAGAGCGAGACGACGATGGCATCGGGACGGGCGCGCGCGATGGCGGCCGTGGCGCCGTGCGTCGTCGCCGAGGCCTCGCACGAAAGCCCCCTTGCCTCGAGGCGCGCGGCGAGCGCCGCGGTCCGCGTTCCGAGAATCACCACCCGCCCTCTCGACACGCTCGCAGTGTAACAGCGTCACATGTAGAGTCGCGACCGGCCGCTACCCACATCGGACACATGCACCGCACACTCCTCTTCTTCGGACTCCTGCTGGCTTCCACCTCGTTGGCCCAGTCGGGAGATGAGTGGAGCAGCCCGTTCTCGCAACCGCCGCCGCAGCCCGGGCCCGCAAAGCCCGTGGCGCCTCCGGAGCCCGAGAAGCCGAAGCCGCCCCAGCCAGCGCCGGCTCCGGCCGCCACCCCGGCTCCGGCTGCCACCCCGGCTCCGGCTGCCACCCCGGCTCCGGCTGCCACCCCGGCTCCGGCTGCCACCCCGGCTCCGCCCGTGGCCCCCGCGCCCGCCGGGTCGAGCCGCCTGCGCGACACGGAGCCCGCGGGCGACGCCACGCGCACCCGGCCATTGGGCCGCTCCGCGCCCGGTGACGCCGGTGTCGCCGCTGACGACGGGTCGCTCCCCATCGTCTCGAAGAAGGAGACGTTCGAGGCAGGCACTGAGCCGCACAGCCCCTCGTCGTGGGGCACCTCGATCGACACACCCGGCAACGGGCGCGTCACGGTGGGCGCCGTCGGCATCGGCACCGCCTACGTCCCCAGCGCCCGCCTCGGCACCAAGGGGCTCGTCCGCGTCGGCTTCCTCGGGGAGTACCTGAGCATCAACGACTTCCCGGTTCGGAACGCGTCGAACATTCGCTCAGGCATCACGTTCGCCGCCAGCTTTCAGCCCTTCTCGTGGGGCGAGATCTTCGTCGGCTACTCCGCGGCCGCCAACACCAACAACCGCACCTCCCCGAACCTCATTCAAGCGCTCGGCGACCTCACCTTCGGCATCAAGGCGTCGCGGGAGTGGGTGAAGGGCCTTCACGCCGGCGTCGATCTGCGACTGCTCACCTTCTCGGGCGTCGGCAACCAGGGCATCGACCGCTTCGCCGTCGGCTTCCGGCCGTCGCTCCTCGTCGCGTACGACGTGCGTGCGCTGGCGCGGAAGGTGCCCCTCATCCTCAACCTGGCGGTCGGCCTCACGCTCGACTCGACGGCCAACCTCGTCACCCAGCGGCTCAACGCCTCCGAGGAGTTCGCCCTCGGCATCAACCGCTTCAACCGCTTCAACCTCGGGGTGGCGATCGAGGTCCCGCTCCCCATCGTGGTGCCCTTCGTCGAGTACTCGCTCGCGGCGCCGCTCGGCGTGCCCAACGGGCTCCTCACCGGCCCCGACGGCGCCAGCGTGCCCGCCATCGCCGCCATGCCCCAGCAGCTCGGCCTCGGCCTCAAGGTGACCGCAATCAAGGACTTGACGCTGCTCACGGGGGTCAACGTCGGCCTCACGCGCAACGTCGGCCTCGGCGTGCCCGCCACCCCGCCCTGGAACTTCTTCGTCGGCGCCAGCTTCGCCATCGACCCCTTTCAGCGCGGCGAGGCGAAGACCGTCGAGCTCGTCCGTGAGCGGAAGATCGAGCAGAAGGTCGAGACGCCGAAGGCGCGCGTCGAGGGCAAGGTCGTCGATCAGGCGACGAAGGCGCCGCTCGCCGGCGTCATCGTGCAGCCCGTCGGCCTGCTCCCGTCGGCCACCGACGTTCAGGGCCAGTTCAAGACCCTCGAGCTCACCGAAGCGCGGGTGCGGCTCATCGCCTCGAAGGACGGCTACAAGAGCGCCGAGCAGGAGGTCGTGCTCGAGCCCGGCAAGACGGCACGGGTCGAGTTCTCGCTCGAAGAGGACGCAAAGAAGGGCGTCTTCGAGGTGGCCACCACCAGCCAGAAGAAGCCCATCAAGGCGCAGGTGACCTTGACCGGCAACGGCACGGTGGCCGTCGTCGACACCGTCGAGGGCGCTCCCCGACCGTTCGAGGTCCCGGCCGGGACCTACACGGCGGCGGCGACCGCCGAAGGCTACCTGTCGCAGACGCGCGAGGTGCAGATCCCCGCGGGCGGCAAGATGCCACTGGCCTTCGACCTCGCGCCGGCGCCCAAGAAGGCGCTGGTGGTCTTCAAGGGCGACAAGATCGAGATCCTCCAGCAAGTGCACTTCGCCACAGGCAAGGCGACGATCCTCGCCGACTCGTTCAGCCTGTTGACCCAGGTCGTCGACGTCATCGTGAGAAACAACGTCAAGAAGGTCTCGGTCGAGGGCCACACGGACAACAAGGGCGTCAAGGCCGTCAACCAGAAGCTCTCCGAAGACCGGGCCCGCGCGGTGGTGGACTTCCTCGTCGAGCAGGGCGTCGACCCGAAGCGCCTCGATTCGGTCGGCTTCGGCGACGCCAAGCCCATCGCGCCCAACCTGACGGCCCGCGGCCGCGAGCTCAACCGCCGGGTCGAGTTCATCATCATGGAGAAGTGATGCCAGGGCGCTCGAGGCGAGCGGCGTGGGCCACCGTCGTCATGCTGGCGCTCTGTGTCTCGTCGGTGGGGTGTACGCCCCCGCCGCCGACGACACCTCTTCCGCCCCCGGCGCCTCGCGCGTTCCTCGCGCTGCCGGGGAGCACGACCGTGATCGCCCCCACCATTCGCGGGCAAATCACCACGAGCGGCTGCCGCAAGGTGGGTGGGCTCGAGCTGCGTGAGAGCAACAACTTCGTCAGGGCCATTCCCTACACCGGAGAGCCAACCAGCTTCGAGCTGACGCCCGGTGAGATGCAGTTCCAGGGCCTGTATAACGCGCGGGGCCTCGCGCTCCCCCTGACGCTCACCGCGAAGGTGACGTGCGAAGAGGTCGACACGTTCGCCGACGGCGGCTTCAGGGCCCGCGAAGGCACCTCGCAGCCGGTCAGCATCACCTTCCTGCCGGTGCAGAGCGTGCGGCCGGGGCCCGAGGGCTCGATGGCGCTGCCCGACAGCTTCGTCGCCGAGGGTGGCGTCGCAGGGCAGCCCACCACCTTCGTCGGCTGCGTCGGGACGTCGACCGGCACCGCCCTGCTGCGGGTGGACCAGAACGGCGCCGGGCGCGCCGTCAACATGGCGCTCAACCCGCCCTGCCGCTTCGGAACCGTGGTGACGGCGGCCAACCGAACCGTCGACGTGCGCTGGGTGTGGACCGCGGGCGTCGGCGCCGCCGCCGTCGACGGCCAGCTCAACGTGACGTCGACGGTGCTTGGGCCGATTCGGCGGCTCGCCGTGGCGCCCGACGGCGACGCCATCGCCTGGCTCGACGAGGAGTCTGGCGCGCGGAGCGAGGTCATCCGCATCGCGGCCCGGCCAGCGCCGATGGCCAACCCGATTCGGTGGACGACCTTCGGTCCCTTCTCGACGGGCTACCCCGGCATCATGAACGCCGACCCCGTCATCTCGCAGGGGCGCGTGTACACCTCGTCGTGGCAGTACAACCAGGGCACCGCGGTGGGGCGCGTCGTGGTGCTGCAGTACGATTACGCCACTGGCATGGTGGCCAACAACCCGCCGCCGGCCGTCATCACCCAGCGCTTCGCCCAGCCGCTCAACCGACCCATCACCCCGGTGGGCCAGTTCAGCGTCGACGGCACCCGCCTCTACCTGCCGCTCCTCGCGGTCGACACGCAGGGACAGCTGTCGACCACCGTCGTCTCCTGCACCTCGGCCGTCGCCGGGTGCGAGACCGGGAACGGGCGGCGCTGGTCGTCGCCGGCGCTGCTGGGTGAGCTCACCACCGTCTTGACCTTCTCGTCCGGCAACCTGCTGGCCCTGGTGGGGCCCTTCGCCACCTGGTTCTTCAACGAGGCAGACGGTGCCATCCTCAACCTGGCGAACCCGCAGGCGCCGCCGCAGCCGCTCCGCCCCAGCGGAAACCTCTACACGCAGGGCGTCGTCGTCGGGAAGGCGACCGACTTCTACGTGCTCAACGCGCCGCTCCCGGCGACCGAGGGCCAGGCGACGTTCCCCACCGAGGTCGTCGCGCTCGACCACCCGCGCACCGGCGAGGTGTGGCGGCTGACCATCGAGGGCGGCACCTTCCCCGGAGACTCGCTGTACCTCGCCGTCGACGACAACGGGCAGGCCTGGCTCCGCGTCGGCATCGACCAGGTGCGGCCGCTGGGGCTCGCGACCTACCGGAACCAGCGCGGGGCGACGACGCCCCCCTGACGACCCCACGCGCAGGCCCCCCTCGAGCGCGCGCCCCTCAGCGACGCGCGCCGCGGCGGGGTGGCGTGCACCCGGGCGGCCCACGCGCGGCCCCAGGGAGCGCTCACCGGGGGCGCCGCGCAACCAGCAGGGCCTCGACGTTCCCGGCGGGCCCCGGGGCCGGAGAGTCGATGACGCCCTGCACCTCGAGGCCGAGCGCGGCGACGCAGGCGCGCACCTTCTCGATGGCGCCGGCGCGCGCGGCCGCGTCCCGCACCACGCCGCCCTTCTCGAGCTGTGCGGGCCCCACCTCGAACTGCGGCTTCACCAACGCCACCAGCGAGCCCCCGGGCGACAACCTCGGCAGCACCGACGGCAGCACCAGGGTGAGCGAGATGAAGCTGACGTCGATGACGACGACCGACACCGGCTCGGGTAGCGCCTCGTCGCTCAAGTGCCGGGCGTTGACGCGCTCGTGGCTGATGACCCGCGGGTCGGTGCGAAGCTTCTCGTGGAGCTGGCCGTAGCCGACGTCGATGGCGTGCACCTTCACCGCCCCGCGCTGCAGCAAGCAGTCGGTGAAGCCCCCGGTGCTGGCACCGACATCGGCGCACGTCGCCCCGGTGACGTCGATGCCGAAGTGCGCGAGCGCGGCCTCGAGCTTGAGCCCCCCGCGGGAGACGAACCGCACCCCCTCGCCCTTGAGCCGCACCGCGGCGTCGATGGGCACCCGCGTACCGGGCTTGTCGTGGCGCTGGTCATCCACCACCACCTGGCCGGCGAGGATGAGGGCTTGCGCCCGGGCGCGGCTCTCGGCGAGGCCGCGCGCCACCAGCAGCAGGTCGAGACGCTCCTTCTTCACGACGCGAGCAGCTCCCGGGCGGCCCGCGCCAGCCCGACGGCGTCGAGCCCCAGCGCACGCCGCTGGGCGTTCGCCTCGCCGTGGCGCACGAAGTGGTCGACGGGCAGCGCGAGCCCCCGCACCTTCGGAGACAGGCGCCGCTCGACGAGCACCTCGCGCACCGCGTCGGCGAGCCCCCCCCGGGGCGTCGCCTCTTCAGCAAGCACCAGCGCGCCGGTGCTGGCCGCCTCCGCCACCAGCGCCCCGTCGAGCTGCGCCAGGTCGCCGGCGTCGAGCACCCCGAAGCCCGCCGGTCGCGCCGCCTCGAGCGCCGCCAGCGCCGTGACGCCCGTGGAGACGAAGGCGAGCGGCGCCGCCCCGGGCCGGTGGAGCCAGCGGCTCGCTCCGGGCGCCGCGATGCCCGCCGGCCGGACCGCCTCGGGCAGCACCCCCCGGGGAAAGCGGAGCACCGAGGGCCGCCCCCGTCGGAGGGCGTCGTCGAGGAGCGGCTCGAGCTCGTCGGCGAACACCGGCGAGGTGATCGAGAAGCCCGGGAGCGGCCGCAGGAACGACACGTCAAAGGCCCCCTGGTGCGTCGCGCCGTCGGCCCCGACCAGCCCGGCGCGGTCCACCGCGAACACCACCGGCAGGCCCGGGAGCGCGACGTCGTGCACGAGCTGATCGTACGCGCGCTGCAGGAACGTCGAGTAGACGCAGACGACGGGGCGCAGGCCCGTCGTCGCCAACCCGGCGGCGAAGGTGACGGCGTGCTGCTCGGCGATGCCGACGTCGAAGACGCGCGACGGGAAGCGCGCCTTCAGCCCCACCAGCGAGCTGCCCTCGAGCATCGCCGGGGTGATGACCACCACCCGCTCGTCGACGGCCAGCCGCGCCTCGAGCGTGCGCGCGAACGCCTCGGACCAGGTCGAGCGGCCGCCTCGCGTGCGCACCAGCTTCCCGTCGCGCAGCTCGTACGGCCCCATGGCGTGACCGCGCGTCTGCGGGTCGTCCTCGGCGGGGCCGAAGCCCCGCCCCTTCTGCGTGCGCACGTGCAGCAGCACCGGCTTCGTCGAGGCCTTCGCCGCCCGCAGCGCGGCGACCAGCCCGCGCACGTCATGCCCGTCGAGGGCCCCCACGTAGACGAAGCCCAACGCCTCGAAGAAGCGCCGCGCGTCGTGCTCGAGCATCGCGCGCACCGCGCCCACGTTCGTCGAGATGCTCATGCCGTTGTCGTTGAGCACCACCACCAGCCCGCGCGAGGCCACCGCCGCGTGGTTCAACCCTTCGAACGTCAGCCCGCCCGTCAGCGCCCCGTCGCCCACGATGACCACCACCTGCCCCGGTGCCCCCGTGCGGTGGAGCCCCTCGAGCATGCCGACAGCCACCGACACCGCGGTGCAGGCGTGGCCCGCCCCGAAGGCATCGTGCGGGCTCTCGATTGGGTCGAGGAACGGCGCGAGCCCCCCCTCTTGCCGCAGCGTGCCCATGCGCGCGGCGCGGCCGGTGAGCAGCTTGTGCGCGTAGGCCTGGTGCCCGACGTCGAAGACGAGGCGGTCGACGGGCGTGCGGTAGACGCGGTGGAGCGCCACGATGAGCTCGACGGTGCCCAGCGAGGCACCGAGGTGTCCGCCGACGGCGCCGCAGGTGGCGATGATGGCCTGCCGGAGCTCGGCGCACAGCCCGTCGAGCATGCCCTCGTCGAGCGCGCGCACGTCGGCCGGCGAGGTGAGGCGCTCGAGCACCGTCACGTCGTTCGCTCCACCGCGTAATCGGCCATCGCCGCCAGCGGGCCCGGCGTGGGCTCGACCACCCGCACGGCCTCCTTCGCGCGCGCCGCGAGGTCCAGGGCGAGGCGGCGTGACGCGTCGAGGCCGATCACCGCTGGGAAGGTGAAGCGCCCTGCGGCGGCGTCGGCGTTCGAGGGCTTGCCCAGCTGCTCCGGCGTCGAGGTGACGTCGAGGACGTCGTCGGCGATCTGGAACGCGAGCCCCAGGGCGTCGCCGTACTGCGCCGCCGCCTCGCGCGCCGCCGCCGGGCCTCGCGCGGCCAGCACGCCGAGGCCGCAGGCGGCCTTGATGAGCGCACCCGTCTTCAGCCGGTGGAGCGTCAGCAGGTACGCCTGCTCCGCCGGGCGGTCGGCGGCGATGTCGAGCACCTGCCCGCCAACCATGCCCCCGGCGCCGGCGGCCACGGCCAGCAGCGCCACCAGCTCGCCGCGCACCGCCTGCTCGCCCGCCAGCCCCGTCGCCAGCAGGGCGAAGGCGTCGGTCAGCAGCGCGTCGCCCGCGAGGATCGCCATCGCCTCGCCGTACACCTTGTGGCTCGTGGGCCGGCCCCGCCGCAAGTCGTCGTCGTCCATCGCTGGTAGATCGTCGTGGATGAGCGAGTAGGTGTGAATGCACTCGACCGCACAGGCCGCGTCGTCAGCCACGGGCCCCCCGCCTGAGAGGGCGTCGGCGAAGGCGAGCGTCAGCAGCGGGCGCAGCCGCTTCCCTCCGCCGAGCAGCGAGTAGCGCATCGCCTCGGCGAGGGCGGCTGGCGCCCGCCCGGCGAGGGTCTGCATGCGGGCGTCGAGCAGCGCCTCGACGCGCGTCTGCATACCGCCGAGCCAGGAGGAAAAGTCGAAGGGCATGCCCTTCTCTGTCACGACGCCGGCAACTTCGCACGGACGTCGCGCGGCGCCCACGGGCCACGGCCCCTGGCCCGGCGGCAGCGGTTCAGAACGGCACGTCGTCGTCGGCTTCGGCCCCTTGCGCCGGAGCCCGGCGCGGCGGCGGCGGCCGGGCCGCGACGGGGGCCTGGGGCGCGACCTGCCCGACGGGCTCGCGCACCTCGACCGGTGCGGTGCGGCCGTCCTCCGAGAGGAGCTGCTCGATGCGCTTCTCGGCCTCGGAGAGCAGCGCCTCGCCCTTCTTCACCAGAGTGATGCCCTCGGCGAAGCGCTCGAGCGAGTCCTCGAGCGCCAGCGAGCCGCCCTCGAGGGCCTCGACGATGAGCTCGAGCCGCTTCACCACGTCGTCGTACTGCCCCTTCCCGCCTGCCGTCTGGGTCTTCGCCACCTCGTCACTCCCTTCCACGCGTCGTCGCCTCGACCAGCACCTCGAGGGAATCGCCTCGATCGAGCCGCACCGTCAACCGCTCGCCGGGCGCGACGTCGGCGGCGCGGCGAACGACCGGCCCGTCGAGGCCGCGTCGCACCAGCGCGTAGCCCCGGCCGAGTACCGACAGCGGGCTGAGCGCCTCGAGCCGGCCCGCCAGCGCCCGCAGCGCCGCGCGCTCCTGCTCGACCCGTCGCGCCAGCGCCCTCGGCAGGCCGTCCCTCGCCTGGGCCAGCGCGCCCCGGGCGTCACGCAGCCGCGCCGCCGGCGAGGCGCGCTCGAGCGCCAACCGCAGGCGGTGGAGCCCGTCGCGCGCCTCGCGCTGCCGGCGGCTTTGCGCGGCGCGCGCGCGGGCCGTCAGGGCCGTCAGCAGCGCCCGCTGCGCCGTGAGCCGGGCCTGGGGGCGCAACTTCGCCAACCGGCCCTCGAGCACCGCGAGCGCACCGCGGCGGCGACGAAGGGGCCGCTCGACGCCGCGGCGCAGGCCTTCGCCCAGCTCGGCGAGGTGAAGCCGCCGGTGGGTGAGCTGCCGCCGGGGGTCTCCGAGCCCGCCGCGCAGCGACTGGAGCCGGTGCTGCGCCTCGAGCAACCGCCGGCCCGCCGCCTGCGCGAGGCGGCGCTGCATCACCTCGAGCCGCGCTTCGAGGTCGGCCAGCACCGGCGCCACCAGCTCGGCGGCCGCGCTCGGCGTCGGCGCGCGGTGGTCGGCCACCAGATCCGACAGGGTGACGTCGATCTCATGGCCCACCGCCGAGACGACCGGCACCGGGCACTCGAAGATGGCGCGCACGACGCGCTCCTCGTTGAACGCCCAAAGGTCCTCGACCGACCCGCCGCCCCGGGTGACGACGATGACGTCGACGTCGGTCTTCGCCAGCCACCGCAGGGCCCGGACGATCTCGGCCTGCGCCCCGTCTCCCTGCACGCGCGCGTCGCACAGCAGCACCGGCAGGCGGGGGTGGCGCCGGTGGAGCACCTTCATGAAGTCGCGCCAGGCGGCGCCCGACGCGCTCGTCACCACCCCCACGCGCCGCGGCACCACCGGGAGGCTCAGGCGGGGCTTCGTGCGGCGCTCGCCCAGCAGGCCCTCGTGCGCGAGCTTCGCCTTGAGCTGCTCGAAGGCGAGGGCCATGGCCCCCACCCCCTCGGGCTCGACGCGCTGCGCGATGAGGCTGTACCGGCCCTGCGGCTCGTACACGTTGAGGCCGCCCTCGACGATGAGCGACAGCCCGTCGCGGAGCTGGAACTTGAGCGTGCGCGCCATCGACTGCCAGACGCGTACGTCGAGCTGGGCGCCGGCGTCCTTGATGGAGAAGTAGAGATGGCCCCGCGTGTTGGGCCCGCGGAACCCCGTCACCTCACCGCGCACCAGCACCCGCGAGAAGCGCGGCTCGATGGCGTCCTTCAGCTGCGCCGTGAGCTCCGAGACCGTGAGCACCCGCCGTGAATGAGGCTCCGGGGCCGGCCGGCGCCAGGCCGGGATGGGAGCGGCGGCCTCGACGGCGACCGCCTCGCGCACGGCGCCTGAGGGCTGCTCGCCACGGGCCAGGGTCGCCGGTCGAGGCCCCTTCGACGCGGCTGACTCCCGGTTCACGCTCCCGGCCGGCACGCCGCTGTCGGGCGGCTTCGACCCGGACGGTGCGGGCGCCGGGGGGCCGGGGCCTCCGAAGAGGTCTGCCTGCTTCATTGCCGCTGCAGCTCGTCCAGCCGGGACTTCGCCTTCTGGTGCGCCGTGTCATCCTCGGGCGTCATCGCGAGGACCTCTTTGAACAGCTTGGCGGCCTCGTCTGCGCTCGAGTCCTTGAGCTGGTAGCCGCGCAGGTAGATGTCGTTGGCCTTGGTCCGCGCATCCTGGATGATTGCGTTCGCCGCCGGGTGCTGGGCATCGACCTCGAGCACCTTCCGGGCGCTCCCGATGGCGCGCACCCAGTCTCCGACGGTCTTCGAGCGCGACGCCTCGAGCATGAACACCGACGACACCTTCGTCTTGATGGGCTTGGCGAGGTCGCTCGACTGACCTCCGGCGATCTTCTTGTCGAGCACGTACAGGGCCCACAGGTCGGCCGAAGACAGCCCCTCGAGCCCCTTGAACTTCGCGTCGAACTCCCGCAGCTGCGCCTCGAGCGACCGACACTGGGCGCTCCTGGCCGCGCAGGCCTGCGCGAGCGACACCGCGCCCGACTGATCGCCGTTGCGAAAGCGGTTCATCACCTCGAGGTGCGGCGTGTCGGGCGCCGGCGGCGGCAGGTTCGGGTTCTTGATGCGCGCGATGTTGTCATCGGCCTGCTTCTTGATGTCAGGCGCGTCACGGTCTTCGGGGCGCGCGGTCAGCACGTCTTCGGCCATCGCCTTCACCTGCTCCATGGTGGCGAGGTCGCGCGGCGCCGAGGCCAGCTTCTTGCGGGCGTCGATCACCTTCTCGCCGAGCCGGGTCTCGAGCGTCGCCCTCAGCGTCTCGAGCCGCTTCTCGGTCGCGGGGATCTTCGTCTTCACCTTGCCGAGAAGCGTCGACGCCTGCGCGAGCTCGTCGGCGGCGAGGGCTTTGCCCGCGTCGGTGAACAGCTGCTCGTTGGGCACCTCGCGGTTGGCCGTCTCGAGGTACGTCGAGACCGACTTCTTCTCGTCGGGCTTGAGGACCCGCACCTCGTCGTCCTGCGCCTGCACGCTCTCGAGCGTCTGCCGCGCCTCATCGAAGCGCCCGTCGACGATGAGCTTCTTCGCCGTCTGGAACTCTCCCAGCAGCGCATCCCGCTGCTCCTTGACGATGGCGGCCTTCGCGCGCTCCGCGGCCAGCTTCTTGTTCTCGATCGCCTTTCCGCCCACGGCGAACGCCAGGAGCACAACGAGCACCGTCGCGGCAGCGACGAGCAGCCGCCGCTTCTTGCGTGCGAGCACCACCGGGTCTCCGTCGAGGCGCGCGGCGCGCGAGGTCCGCGGACGGCTGGCCGCGCCCCCTCCCGTCCGCGCCGTTCGAACCGGAGGTCGCCGCGCGCTCGCGACCAGCGCGTCCTGCGCCGGCGCGGCGCCCTCACCTCCGACGAACTGGAACTCGCTGTCTCCGAGGGTGATGACGTCGTCGCTCGAGAGCAACCGCTCCTCGCCGACGGCCTCTCCGTTGACGAGTGTCCCGTTGCCCGAGCCGAGATCCGACACCGCCCACCCCTCGTCGGTCTTCCGGACGAGGGCGTGCTTTCGGCTCACCGAGGTGTCAGGCACCGACACGGTGGCGTCCGTCGCCCGCCCGATCGTCACCTCGTCCTCGGTGAGCTCGAACTCCTGCCCCGACGCCGGCCCGGCCGAGCAGACGAGCTTCGCCACCGGCCTTGGGGCCGCCACGGGGGCTGGGCGTCGCGCGCGGGCCGCGGGGCCCTGCCCCGTCGCCGTGCGCGTCCGCGCTGGGGGATTCTTCGACGGGGGAGGCATCGACGTCTGGCTCCTAGGTTCCTGCCGCATTGTTGAACACGAACGCGAAGACGATGGGTCCGAAGAGCACCATGAACACCGTGGGGAAGATGCAGGCGATGAGGGGGAACAGCATCTTCACCGGCGCCTCGTTCGCGAGCTTCTCGGCGCGCTGGGTTCGCTCGATGCGAAGCTGCGTCGACTGAATGCGCAGCACCTTGCCGAGGCTCGTGCCCATCTTGTCGGCCTGGATGAGCGCCGTGACGAACTGCGTAAGCGCGGGCAGGTCGACCCTGAGGATCATCGACTTGAGGGCCTCTTCGCGCGTCTTACCCATCTTGAGCTGCTTGAGCACCAGGTTGAGCTCTTCGCGCAGGGGCCCCGCCTTGCCCTTCTCGACCACCTTCGCCAGCGCGGCCGTGAAGTCGAGCCCCGCCTCGACCGAGAGCGTCAACAGGTCGAGGTTGAACGGCAGCGCCCGGCTGATCGACAGGTGCCGCTTGGTGACTTTGTCGTTGAGCCAGATGAGGGGGTAGAACAGTCCGATGAGCGCGCCGACGAGCGCCCACAGCAGGTTCACGTTGAGGAAGTTGGCGACGATGAGCCCGAACAGCACGCCCACCACGAAGCCGATCTCCTGGAAGGCCATGATGTCTTCGGGCTTCCAGTTGCTCGCCTCTCCGCCCTTGATGAGCTTGCGCCCCATACCGGCCTCGTAGCCGGGCCACATGAAGCGCCGGTTCATCGACCCCAGCTTGCGCACCGCGACTGCGCCAGCGCCCTGCATGCCGCCGGCGGACTCCTCTTGCACCTCGACCACGAACTGCTCGAGCAGGTTCGTGTAGACCCCCATCGCGAACAGGGCGACCGAGGCGACGGTCAGCATCGCCGTCAGCACCATCAAGATGGTCGTCAACGGATCCATCGGCGCCTCAGATGTCGATGTTGGTGATGCGGCGAATGATGAGGACCCCGAGGATCTCCATCACCATGATCGCCGCCACGAGGATGTAGCCGAACCAGTGATCGAGCATCGGCTCCATCAGGTCCGGGCGCATGTAGTTGAGCACGACGCCCAGGATGAGCGGCATCGCCGAGACGACCCAGCCCTGGAGCTTGCCCTGCGCCACCAGCGCCTCGATCTTCCCCTCGAGGCGGAAGCGCTCGCGGATGGTGCCCGACAGCGTCTCGAACATCTCGGCCATGTTGCCGCCGAGCTGCCGCGAGATGTTGGTCGACACCGCCACCAGGTCCATGTCGTCGGAGCCGACCCGGCGCGCCATGTTGTTGAGCGCCTCCTCCATCGGCACGCCCAGCTTCACCTCCTTGGTGAAGAGACCGAACTCCTGCTGCAGCGGCGGGTACGAGTCCTTCGCGATCTGCTCTGTCGCCTGCTGGAACGTCAGGCCCGCCTTGAAGGCGTTCGCCATCGCCTGCAGCGCATCGACGAGCTGCTGGTTGAACTTCTTGATGCGCTTCTTGCGGTAGTGCTTCACCAGCAGCATCGGCAAGAAGAAGCCGAAGATCGTCGCCCCGATGCAGACCAGCGGGTTGATGACGAAATACGCGAACAGGCCCAGCAGCGCCATCGACGCCACGTTCAGCACCAGCATCTGGCGGGGGTCGATGAACAGGAACATGTCCGACAGGTCGTTCATCGACTTGACGATGTACCGCTCCTGGTACTGCTCGAAGGCCCTCGAGAGCACGCCCGCCACGACGAGCGCGAGGAAGAACACCGAGCCGGTCACCAGCAGCGCGACGAGTCCAGAGAGCATCGGGGCCTCACTCCGAAGGGGCCGACGAGCGCACGTCGACCGACGAGGCGCCCTTGATCACCTGAATGGTGTTGAAGCGCTTGGCCTGCAGCACCTTGGTGCGCTCACCGGACAGCAGCGTGTTGATCGTCGCGCGGCCGCGCTCCTCGAGCACGTCGATGTCGTCCTCGTTGCGCAGCGAGAGCGTCAGCCCACCCAGTTCCTGAGACAGCACGAGGATCTCGGCCTCTTCGGGGATCACCAGGAGCGACACGTTGTTGTAGTCGCGCTGGTTGTCGGGCACGAGGTTGATGTTCGTCGTGCCGGTGATCTTCCCGGTCGCGAGGACGATCACGTTCTGCAGCAGCGTCACGGCCACCTGCTCGCCGCTCGACGGGTCCTTGAAGGTGCCGATGATGTCGACGTGATCGTTCGGCCGCACCCAGCCACCGACCGAGTTCGAGCCCTTCGTCTCGATGGTGACGGCGCGGGCCTTTTTCTGCACCTTGGTCGACAGGCGCTCCGCCGCGCGCGTCGTCTCGAACTGGCTCCACAGGAGCGGATCTCCCTGCTGCAGCGGCACCAGCACCTTCTGATTCACGATGTAGGTCGCCGAGTCCGGCTTGACGACCGACGAGGTCACGAACTGCTCGGGAATCGACCGCTGGCTCACCATCTCCATCGTGACGACGGTGCCCTCCGAAATGTCGATGGCGGCCACCACCACGGGCACCAGGTTCCACCCCTTCTTGACGTCGTTCTCCTTCTTCTTGACCGCCGAGAAGGCGATCACCCCGGCCAACAGGCCGAGGCCGAGCGCGACGATAAGCGGGGTCTTGCCTTTGAGCATGTGGGCGCTTCTCCTGAAGTGGAGTCAACCAAAGGGTCGCGAAGGGTTTTTGCGCGAAGTCTGCGACACGATGCTAGCGACCGGCGATCTCGGGTGTCAAAGGACAACCGCGTCGTCGCCGATGATGTCGGGGCGGCTCGCACCCTGACCGAAATGCTCAAGGGTTCGGCGCTGACGCCGGCTGCACCTCGGCGGGGCGCACCTTCGCCCGCTGCGTCCCCTCGTTGCGCCGCCGGCGCGCGACCTCCTGGGCGGCGGCCGTTCCGGGGAACTCGTCCAGCAGGAGCGAGCAGAACGACGCGGCGCTCGCTGGCTGCCCCAGCGCCTCGAAGCCATCACAGGCCCGCTTGAGCGCCTCGACTCGCTCGTACCCCGTCGCGCCCGCCTTCAGCGCCACAAGCGCCGCGCGCACCTCGCCCTGCCGGTCTCCCTGCGCCCCCAGAGCGCGGGCCTGCGCGAGCGCCTCGGCCACCGAGGCCACGCTCCGCACCGCCCGTTCGTTGCCTGGGGACCGCGCGGGCGCAGACGCAGGCTCGCCAGCGGCATCGAGCGTGGATCTGGGCGAGCTCGGGAGCCCCTCGCGTGACCGCACCGCCCCCGACCACCCCTTGCCCGGCGGCGTGGGCATGGCACTCGGCGGCGGCGGCTCGGCCACCGGCTCCAGCACCTGGCCCTGCGCCGGAGGGCCGCGACGAGCCGTTGCGTCGACGGTGCCGAGCCCGTAGCCCGAGGGCGGGTAGGCCGTGCCACCACTCGCCGACTGGCGCGCCGAGGTGCCCTCGTTGCGGGCCTCGACGAGAGCGCGGTCGTTCCTGTCCACGGACGCTGCCGGCGGCGCTCGACCCTCCGCGGCGACTGCGCCGAGGGCCCCCGTCTTCTCGGCCAGAGGCACCGCCTCATCGCCGGCACGCCGCTTTGCGGCCTCGACCTTCGCGCCGCGCGCCTTCCCATCCGAGAAGTTCTCGGCGAACTGGTCCGCGAAGGTGTCCGCGGAGAGCCCGGCCACCGTCGCGTTCTTCTCCTTCGCTGCCTCGGCATCCTCGGGGGCCTCCGTCTTCGAGGCCACCGCGCCGCGCGCCTTCTTCGCTGGCAGCTCGTCCTTCGGGGCCGGCGGCGGCGCGGGAGCCGCGGGCGGAGGTCGCTCCCTCACGGCCTGCGCGTCGACGCCGTTGGCCGCCGCGATGTCGTCGGGCGACGGCGCCGCGGCCCGCTCCTGCTCCGGCGCCTGGGCGACGACCTCGCTTGGGAAGGACAACGCCTTGTCCGTCGAAGGCGCCGCCTTCAGCGCGGAGCCATCTTTCCTCCGGAAGTCGCCCTCGGCGCGCTGCACCCCTTGCGCCGCTTCGGCGCGCTCCCGCTCGCTCCGGGAGAGCACCTCAGCCGCCGACCGCGGCCCGGCATCCATCGCCCGGTTCGCCACGACGCCGACGACCACCAGCGCCCCCGCGGACGAGAGCACGAACAGCCACCGTCGCCACCTGCCCTTCGCCGGCGCGCGGTTGCGCCCGGCGTGTTGCTCCGCGTAGGCCAGGAGCGACTCGAGCCCCGCGTCGGGCGCCGCCTCGAGCGGCAGCGCTGAGAATACGCTCCGGGTGCCGCGGAGCCGCGCCACTGCCTGCGCACACTTCGCACAGCCGCGCAGGTGCGCGTCGATGGCAGCTGCCTCGTGGGCCGACAGCTCCCCGTACACGTACTCGAGGAGCGCGTCCTCGCTCTGGTGCGCACCCACGTTCATCGTCAGCTCGCCACCGTTCCCGTCACGTCGATCATCGCCTCGCCGTCCACGCCCCACTCGGCGAGCTTCCTCCGCAGCCCCTCGAGCGCATACCGCATGCGGCTCTTCACCGTGTTCTCGTTCACGCCGGTCACCTCGGCGATCTCCTTGAAGCCGAGGCCCTGGTACTCACGCAGCAGGAACACCTCGCGCTGCTCCGCCGGCAGGCTCCTGATGGCCCGCTCCAGCAGCGGCCGCAGGCGCGCGTTGTACGCCGCGCGGTCGGGCGCCTGCCCAGCCCCGTCGGCGACGAGCTCGCCCCTCGCTCGCCCCTCGGCCCCGTCGTCACCCGGCGCTGGCGCGTCGAGCGAGTCGGTGGCCCGGAAGGCTTCTTTGCGCGCGCTGTCCACGCAGAGGTTCCTCGCGATCGTATAGACCCAGGTGGTGAACCGGGCCTTCGGCTCCCATTCGCTGCTGCTGCGCACCACCTTGAGCCACGTCTCCTGCAGCAGGTCCTCGGCCCTCTGCCGATGACCGACATACCGGAGGATGAAGTTGAACACCGGCTGCCGATGCCGGGCCACGAGCGTGCCAAACGCCCGGGCGTCACCCGACTTGAAGGCGAGCATCAGCTGCTCGTCGGCAGTCTGCGGTCCCAACAGGTCCTCTTCGTGTCGCCCCGACTTCAACGGCCGGAGCCCCCAGGGTGATCTACCCGCGGCGGCGATGCCGCCAAGTAGCCAGAATGACAGGCACTGCCACCGCTGTCACCAACACCGTTTGAGCGAGGAGCACCGCCGGGAGTGGCCGCTGGACGTGCACGTACAGGCTGCGCCCCAGGGCCGCGCCGAGCAGCAGCCCCGTGAAGCTGCGCCAGGCGTTCGAGAACAAGTGAGGTCGCCACCGCCCCACCGCCCAGTCGAGCGTGGCAGGCACCGAGAGCGCGAGCCCGACGGGAACGTCGAGGGGCAGGTCGAGCGGCGCCCGCGCGAGCGCCTGGAGCCCGAAGACGAGCGCCAGCGCCGGGTAGACGCCGGCGCAGCGCGCGCACACCAGCCAGCCGCCGAGCCGGTAGCAACGGTGGTGCTCATCGGCGAAGTGGTGGCTCAACCAGAACACGCGGCGCTCACTTCAACACGGGGCAGGCCCAGGCGTGCGCGCCGCCGCTCAGCGTGGGTGTCTCGAGGCACGAGGGCTGGGCGTGGCGGCACCGCAGGCGGAACGCGCAGCCGGGCTCGGGCGCGGTCGCCCAGTCTCCGCCGCGCTCAATGCCCGCGGCGAGCAGCTGCCGGGTGTAGGGGTGGCCCGGATCACCGAAGACGTCCGCAGCCGGCCCCTGCTCGACCACCCTCCCCGCGAAGAGCACCGCCACGCGCGTCGCCAACGTCCGCACGACCGCGAGATCGTGCGACACCAGCACCATCGCCAGCCCGCGCGCCACCTGCAGCTGGTGCAAGAGCGTCAGCACCTGGGCCTGCACCGACACGTCGAGCGCGCTCACCGGCTCGTCGAGCAGCAGCGCCCGCGGCGAGAGCGCCAGCGCCCGGGCCAGGGCGACGCGCTGGCGCTGGCCGGCCGAGAGCGCCGCCGGCCGCCGCGGAAGCAGCTCGGCGGGCAGCTGCACCTCGTCGAGGAGCCGCGCGAGCGTCGCCTCCGAGAAGGGCTCGCGGTGAACCTGGAAGGGTTCGGCCAACGCCTCGCGCACCGCCAGGCGCGGGTCGAGCGCGGCCCGCGGGTCCTGGAACACCGGCTGCACCACCCGCCGAAACGCGCGCAGGCTGGCCGACGTGAGGGGCCGCCCCTGCCAAAGGACGAGCCCGCTCCGCGCCGGCAGCAGCGACAGCCACGCCTTCAGCAGCGTCGACTTGCCAGAGCCGCTCTCGCCCACGACGCCCAGCACCTCGCCGGGCGCAACCTCGAGGGACACGTCGCGCACCGCGTCCGTGACCGCCCGACGGTGGCGCACCGAGAGGTGCTCGACGGCGAGGAACGTCATGGTCGCTCCGCCAGCGGGTGGAAGCAAGCGACGCCGCCCTCGAGGCGCGGCGCCTGCTCACACACCGCTGACGCGCGCGTGCAGCGAGGGCGAAACCGGCAGCCCTCGGGGCGCTCGCTCACCGGGGGAATCGCGCCGGGGATAGGCACCGGCAACCCGCGCCCCGTCGGCCGCGCCGCGAGCAGCCCCGCCGTGTACGGGTGCCGCGGCCGCTCGAGGCAGCGGGCGGTGGGGCCCTGCTCGGCGACGCGGCCCGCATAGAGCACCGTGACGTCATCGGCGACGGCGCGGGCGGCCTCGAGGTCGTGGGTGATGAGCACCACCGAGAGGCCCGAGCGCACCGCTCCGTCTCGCAGCAGGGCCAGCACCTGCCCGTGGAGCACCGCGTCGAGCGCCGTCGTCGGCTCGTCGGCCACCAGCACCTTCGGCCCCGCCGCCAGGCACGTCGCCAGGAGCACCCGCTGCCGCATGCCGCCGGACAGCTCGTGCGGGTAGCGCTGCGCCACCTGCGCCGGCTCGTGAAAGCCGACGTCGGCCAGAAGCGCGGCGCGCCGGGTTGCGCGCTCCGACGGCGGCACCTTCGCGACCGCTGCCAGCACCTCGTCGAGTTGGCGGCCGACCCGCATCACCGGGTCCAGCGCCGATGAGGCGTCCTGGAGCATCATCGCCACCGTCCGGCCGCGCAGCGCCTCGTGGGCGCTCGAGCCCCAGGCCAGCCGTTCGCCCTCGACGCACAGCCGCGCCGCCGACGACGACAGGCCCTTCGGCAGCAGGCCCAACAGCGCCAGCATCGACAGCGTCTTCCCACTCCCCGACTCGCCCACCAGCGCGTGCACCCGGCCGCGGTGCAGCGCCAGAGAGAGCCCCTCGACGAGCGCCACCGGGCCGGAGGACACCACCAACGCCTCGACCTCGAGCAGCGCCGGCACGTCAGCCCTTCTTGCCGAGCACCTCGAGGAGCTCGGCCTCGGTCACGAGCCCCTTGGCCACCAGCACCTTGACGGCGCCCACGACGAGGCGCGACGGCGCGACGTCGTCGAGCTTCCCGCTCCAGCTGCCCGGGCTCAACACCAGGCCCGCGGGCGCGACGGCAGTGGCTGCCTGGGCGAGGGCAGACGGTGAAGACGCAGTGGCCGGCCCGGGTGAGGCCCCCAGCCAGTCGGGCATCGGCGCTGCCGCAGGCACCGGCGCGACCGACGATGGCGCCGCCCGCGGGGCCGCCGGCGCGATGGGCGGCGGTACGGCAGCGGCCGGCGCCACCGGCGGCGGGGCCGGCGGTCTCGACGGCGCCACCGCAGGTGGCGGAGCCGGCGGCCGGGGCGCGACCACTGGAGGAATCACGCGCGACGGACCGATGGCAGGCGGGGCGTCTAGGGCGGGCCCTGGCGCGGCCGTGGTCGTGAACGCCCCCGACGGCCCCGAGAGGGACACGTCGAACGAGCCCGACGACTCAGACACCGGCGCGTCGAGTTCGAACGTCGGCTCCTCCATCGCGCTCGTCAGCTCGAAGGTGCCGCTGGGCGACGATGACGGGGCCCGGCCACCGCCGGCGTCGAGGGGCGGCTCGTCGAGTTCGAACGACACCGCGGGCGCTGGGGGAGGCCCCGCCGGCGCCACTTCTTCGAAAGCCTCGGCATCGAGCTCGAAGGACGGCGCAGGCGGTGGCGGCGCCTCGCCGGGTGGCGCGTCTTCGAAGGCGACGTCATCGAGTTCGAAGGACGCCGCTGGCGCCGGGGGAGGCCCCGCCGGCGCGGCTTCTTCGAAGGCCACGTCGTCGAGCTCGAAGGACTGGGCTGGTGCAGGCGGTGGCCCACCCTGCGACGGCGCCCCCTGCCCGGTGTCCGGGGACGAGAGGTCGAAGGCCGAGAACAGCTCGTCGCCCAGCGGGGTCGCGGCGCTCGCGTCGCCCAGCTCATAGGTGCCGAAGAGTTCGCCCGCCGTCGGCGCCGCGCTGGCCCTGGCGGTCACCGGCGCGACGCTCGGCATGTCCAACGGCGCACCGCCAAAGGCGCCGAGGTGAATGGCGTCGATCTCGTCGCCGGCCGCGACGTACCGGTTCACGCGCTTCCCGAGCATCGCCCTCAGCGCCTCGAGCGCGTCGGTGTTCGACGGGTCCGCCACGGCCACCGACACGGCGTCGGCGCTGGCGCGGAACGGCACGAGCCGGTGCCGCTGCTGGAAGTCCGCGGGCACGGTCGCGAGCACCTCGGCCGTCACCGGCGGCAGCTGAATGAAGGGAATGGCGTGCTGCTGCGAGAGCGCACGCGCCAGCTGCAGCGGGCTGATCTTCCCAAGCGCGACCAGCAGGTCGCCGACCCGCGCGGGCTCTCCCGCCGTCTGGTCGCCCAGGGCCGCGTCGAGGTCCTGCTGAGTGACGACCCCCGAGGCGATGAGAATCTCTCCGAGTTTCTTGCGCATCATTCCTCAGCGCCTGACCTTCGCCAGGTACTCTTCACGGGTGAAGACCCCCTTCGCGATGAGCAGCTCGACCATTGCCTTGAGCGCGCTCACCTCTCGCTGCTGCGCGGCTTCGAGCGCCTTGAGCAGCTCGCCGGGGGCGCGGCCCGGTGGCAACGCGGCGCCCACCGCCCCCTCGGCGCTGGCCGGTGGCGGCGCGCGCGCGTCGGGCGCGGCCGGTCCTGTCGAGCGCCGCCGCTCGAGCTCCGCGGCGTTCTTGACGATGGTGTGGCCCTGCGCGTCCACCAGCTTGAAGCTGCCCTCGACGTCCTCTCCGAGGTCGGCGCGATCGTCGTAGATGCGCGTGAAGGCCCGGGCGAGGGCCTGTCGCCCGGCGAGCTGCGGCACCACGCGGCACCGCGACACCGTTCGAAGCAGCTCGAGGTGGCGCGGCTGCTGCGGGTCCGTCATCGCCACCACCAGCGTCTGGTCGTCGTCCCGCAGCTGCAGCGGCAGCGCGTTGAGGTCCCTCGCGATGTCGACCGGCACCCTGGCGCGGACCTTCGCCGGAACCTCGCGCACCGCTTCGAGGTTCACCGAGGGCACGTTGAGCTGCTTCGACAGCGCCCGCACCAGCATGTCCTCGGTGACGAGGTTCATGCGCACGAGGATCTCGCCCAGCCGCCCGCCCCACTTCTGCTGCTCACCGAGGGCGGTCTTGAGCTGGCTCTCCGAGACCACGTTGGCTTTGACGAGCAGGTCGCCCAGGCGAATCGACGGCATCTCGAGCCCCAGTCTAGCGGCTCAGCGCCTGCCGTCGAATCTTCGCTGGAGCCCCCGGCCGACCGCCTGCGTCGCCAGCACCACCGAGGCGATGGCCAGCCCGGGGAACACCGCCAGCCACCAGGCCCCCGGGTGCACGAGCGTGCGATGGGCCTGCACCAGCAGCTCGCCCCACGTCGGCGCCGGCGGCGCCACCGAAAGCCCCAGGAACGACAGGGCCGACTCGAGGAGCACGGCGCTGCCGACGGCGAAGGTGGCCGAGACGATCACCGGCGGCAGCGCGTTCGGGAGCAGGTGGACGAAGAGCACCCGGAGCTCCGACGCCCCCAGCGCCCTCGCGGCCACCACGAAGTCCAGGCCGTCGAGCCGCTGCACCTCGACCCGCGTCAGCCGGGCTGCCTCGGTCCACCGCGTCGCCGCCAGCACCACCACCACGGCCACGAGGGACGGCGCCCGGAGCGCTGCGACGATGACCATCAGGAAGAACACCGTCGGGAACGTCGACGCCACCTCGACGAGCCGCGAGACGCACAGGTCGACCACCCCGCCCCGCATGGCGGCCAGCGCGCCCAGCAGCACGCCGAGCAGCGTCGACAGCAGGACCACGCCGAGGGCCACGAGCAACGTCACCCGCGCGCCGTGGATCAGCCGGGCCAGCACGTCGCGGCCGATCTCGTCGGTGCCGAGCCAGTGGCGGGCGTCGGGCGCCCACGGCGGAGCCCCTTGCCGACGCGGGTCGATGGTGGCCACCGTCTGGAGCGGCCCGAAGGGAACCGGGGTCGGCATCATCCACTCGGCGCGCTCGGCGAGCGTGCCCTGCGTCTGCCCAGAGAGCGCCGCGGGGCGGGCGAGCGCCGGCAGCACGAACGTCGCGCCCTTGACGCGCACGGCGAGCGGGAGATCGGAGGCGAGCAGGTCAGCCCCCAGGGCGACCAACGCCCACCCCGCCAGCACGGCCACGCCCAGGCGCCTCATCGCCGCGCCCCCGCCGACAGCCGGGGGTCGACCGCCAGCGCCGCGACGTCGGCGAGCAGCATCGACCCCTGCGTCACCGCCGCCATCACCGCCGCCACCCCCATGACGACCGGCGCGTCACGCGTGCCGATGGCGTCGAGGGCCAGCAGCCCCATGCCCTGAATGCCGAATACCCGCTCGATGACGACGCTCCCGGCGAAGACGTGCGGCACGTGCAGCCCGAGCACCGTCACCAACGGCACCAGGGCGTTGGGCAGGGCGTGGCGGAGCAGCACCCGACGGGCCGGGACCCCGCGCGCCAGCGCCGCGCGCACGGAGTCCTGCTCGAGCGCGCGGGCGACGCCGTCGTGCACGTACCGCGTCAACATCGCCACCGTCGGCCAGGCGAGGCAGGCCACGGGCAGTACGAGGTGCGCCGGGGTGTCGAGCCCCTGCAGCGGGAACAGCGGCAGGCCCCGCGGCGTCGCCAACAGCAGCAGCGCCATCACCGCCACCCAGAACGACGGCACGCCCGACGCGAGCGCGAGCGCCGCGCCCAGGCCCCGGGCCCACCTGGCGCCATGGATGGTCGCCAGCAGCAGGCCCAGCGCCACCGAGGCGAGGCATGAGAGGCCGAGCGCGAGGCCCGAGACGAGCACCGTGCGAGAGAGTGCCTCCGCGATCTTCTCGGCCACCGGGGCGCGGTCGACGGCGCTGAGGCCGAGGTCGCCGCGGAGCACGTTGGCGAACCACCGCAGGTACCGCCCCGTCAGCGGCCGGTCGAGTTCCAACCGCTCCCGCGCCAACGCCACCAGCCCGGCGTCGGGCGCCGCCTCGTCTGACAGCAGCAGCGGGTCACCCGGCGCCAGGTGCGCCATCGCGAAGGTGAGCGCGGTGATGACGACGAAGGTCGGCACCGCCCACCCCAGCCTCGTGAGCACCAGCTGCCCCATCACGGGTCGACCCAGGCGCGCGAGAAGTCGTACCCCACGAGGCTCGGCACCAGCCCGTGCACGCGCCGCTTGTGGGCGTCGAGCACCGGGCGCGCCGTGAGGAAGAGGACGGGCTGGCGCTCGAAGATCGCCCGGTGCAGCTGGCGCTCGAGCGCCACCCGGTCGAGCGGGTCGACCGTGCCGCGCAGGGCCACCACCAGCGCGTCGACCGTTTCGTCGCGGAGGCAACCGAAGTTCCTGCCGCCATCTGCCTGCGACGAGTGGAAGAGGTCGAACTGATCCGAGCTGGCGTCGAGGCTCGCCCACGACACCCCGGCCGCGTCGAAGTCGTGCGCCCGAAGGCGCGCCACCACCTGGCTCTGGTCGACCGGCTCGAGCACCAGCCGCACCCCGCCCTGCGCGAGCGCCTCCTGGTACAGGGGCAGCAGCTTCGCCTGCCGCTGCGACTGGGCCACGTAGAGGAACGACACCGTGAGCGCCTGGCCGCCCTGCTCTCGCACCCCGTCGCCGTCCTCGTCGCGCCAGCCGGCCTCGTCGAGCAGTGCGCGCGCCCCCTCGACGTCGAAGGGGAGCGGCGCGATCGCCGGATCACACGAGGCCGACCCCAGCAGGAACGGGCAGCTCGTGCGCCGCTCCAACCCCAGCTCGACGGCGCGCGAAATGAGCTCGCCGGGGTACAGCATGGCGAGCGCCCGTCGCACCCTCACGTCGCGCAGCGCAGGGCGCTCGAGGTTCCACGCGATGACGGCGTAGACGTGTTCCTCGAAGCGCACGCGGTGGTACCCGGCGTAGGCCCACGCGGCCTCGTCGACCGAGCGCCACACGCCAGGAGGGATGCGGGTCATCACGTCGAAGTCGCCGCGCTCCCAGCGCTGCGTGGCCACCAGGTCGTCCTTGACGAACTCGAAGACGAGGTGGTCGATGAAGGCCCGGCGGCCCCGGGGGTCGTCGTGCCGCACCAGCTCGAGGCGGGCGCCGGGCACCAAGCGCTCGACGCGGAACGGCCCGGTGCCGACCGGCGCCGTGTGGAGCGCCAGCCGCCCGAAGTCACCCCTCAGCGCCGCGGCGGGCATGGCCGGCACCGAGCCCAGGAGCGCGCGCTGGTAGTACGCCGAGTACTGGCGCCACCGCACCACCAGCGTCTGGGGCGACACTGCCTCGACGCGCTCGATGGGCCCCAGCGACGCGCGCATGGCGACCGTCGGGTTCCGAGGGTCGAGGATCACCTCGAGCACCGCGGCCAGATCGGCGGCCGTGCAGGGCGTACCGTCGTGGAAGCGGGCCCGGGGGTCGAGGGTGACGGTGAGCGTCTCGAGCCCCGCCCACCCCGTCGCCAACCATGGCCGCAGCGGGCCCTCGGGGCGCTGCGGGTCGACGCGCCCGAGCGTCTCGTAGACGGTGCCGGTGATGGCCCGCACCATGGTGCCCTCGGCCTGGGCGTCGTCGATGCGGGAGAAGCCCCGCGGCTCGACGGGGAGCCGCACCACGAGCGTCCCGCCGTCGCGCGGCGTGAAGGGCTCGACGGGCAGCCGGCCTTCGCGCCACTCGACGGGGGCCCCCGCCCCCGCGTCCACCGGGGCGCGCGACGAGCCACACCCCCGGCAGCCGACGAGGAGCCCCAGCACCACCCCGGCGACGGCGCGCGCCCGCATGGCCTCAGCCCCTCATGGCGCGGCGGGCACCACCTGCCCGTCCGCCTGCACCTCGACGACGGGCACCCCTTCGGGCGGCTCGAGCTCGAAGAGCGTGAGTTCGGGCGGCTCGTTGACGACGACGTCCTTGTAGACGAGCTCAACGGACAGCCTGGCGCGGGGCACGTCGAGCACCAGGTGCCGGGGCAGCGTCGCCGCGCCGAAGTCCGTCAGCTCGCTCGCGGCGACGGCGTAGGTGTCGAGCCCCTCGACCCGAGAGCTCGTCACGCGGTGGGAGCCAGGGGCCACCTCGAGGTGCTGCGTCACCGCGCCGCGCGTCAGCGTGAGGCGGTAGCGGCGCGTGGCCTCGTCGACCGACATCGTCGTCGTCTCGGCGGGCAGCCGGGGCACGCGGCCGAGCAGCAGCGCCGCGAGCTCTCGCGGCGGGAGCGCGATGGGCAGGAAGCGCGCCAGGTTCTGCGCCGTTGCCGGGCCGCGGAAGTACTTGCGCTGCTTGCCGTCGTAGAGGCCGAACTGGTCCCCGTCGGTGACGAGCACCCCCTCGGGTCGGCCGAAGAAGTCGAGCTGCTCGAGGTGGAGCCGCGCGGGGTGCAGCACGGCCACGAAGAGCGCCACCGCGCCCTTGCCGCGCTCGGCGTCGACCACCAGCCGCGCATCTCCCTTCACCGAGACGACCTGCGCCTCGGCGACCTCGATGCGTTTGAGCAGGTCGGCGGCGTCTCTCGCCGGCCCCCCCTTGCCGTAGTCGAGGGGCGGCAGGCGCGGGCACCCGCTGAGCAGCCCCACCAGAATGAGCGGGCTCGACACCCGGAGCAGCGTCATGGCGTGCGAGCGTATGGCCCGCTATGACCCGGGTCCATTCATGAGCTTCGACGAGCTGGTGCACTACTTCCGCCTCGGCGGGTTGACGATGGTAGCCATCCTCTCGTCCTCCGTGCTCGCGCTCGGCGTCGCCATCGAGCGGCTGCTCGCGCTGTGGGGCGTCGGCCCCGGGGCCCATGAGCTCGGGCAGACGGTCGCCAGGCACCTGCTCCGGGGTGACGTCGCCGCTGCGCGCTCCGCCGCCGAGCGCGCCACCACGCTCTCGGCCGACCTCTTCCGCGCCGGCTTCGAGCGGGCCCAGAAGACGGTCGGCCCGGCCCTCGACGCCGCCGTCGACCGCGAGCGGCAGCAGCTCGCGCTGAAGATGAAGCGCGGCCTGTGGATTCTCGGAACCATCGGCGCCACCACACCCTTCGTGGGCCTCTTCGGCACCGTCGCCGGCATCATGCGCTCGTTCAAGGAGCTCGGCGTCGACGTCGAGCAGGGCGGCACCGGCGGGTCGGCGGCCGTGATGGCGGGCATCTCGGAGGCGCTCGTGGCCACCGCCGCGGGCATCGTCGTCGCCGTCGAGGCGGTCGTCCTCTACAACATGTTCCAGGCCCGGCTCGGCCGCCTCAACGTCGAGCTCAAGCTCATCGCCGAGGAGTTCGTCGAGCTGCTGCGCGAGGCCCCGCGCCCCGCCGCCGGAGCCCCCGAGCCCGGCGCTCCGGCGGCGTCGCCCACCCCGGCCCCGGCGCCGGGGAGCTGAGGGGCCGCGCCATGGCCATGGGCAAGGTGCCTGGCAACGCCGACGACCCCGCCGCCGAAGACGGCGTGTTCTCAGAGATCAACATCACCCCCCTGACCGACATCTTCCTGGTGCTGCTCATCATCTTCATGGTGACCAGCTCGGTCATCGTGAACCAGGGCGCCGGCGCGAAGGCCGGCCTGAAGGTGAACCTGCCGCAGGGCGGGGCCGCCGACGTCCAGGCGCAGGCGAACGACCTGTCGGTGGCCATCCTCTCGGACGGGCGCCTCGTGCTGGCCGGCGACGTCGTCTCGGCCGACGAGCTCAAGCGGGCCTTCGACGAGGCGAGGGCGAAGAGCCCCGAGACGCTCGTCATCGTCCAGGCCGACGAGGGCGTGCCGCACGGCAAGGTGGTCGAGGTGATGGAGGCCGCGAAAGCCGCCGGCCTCGGTCAGCTGGCCATCGGCGTGCGCGAAGCGACGAAGTGATTGCTCAGGGGCCTGCGGCGAAGCGCCCCAGCTCGCGCCAGACGTCCTCGCGCGCGGCGACGTCACTGTGCCGACCGCCCTCGACCCGCAGCAACCGCGCCCCCTTGAGCGCTGCGCCGAGGGCCTCGCCCAACGCGAAGGGCACCACCTCGTCGTCGGTTCCATGAACGACGAGCGCCGGTTGCATCACCCGGGGCGCCCTCGCCGCCGAGTCGAAGACGTCGCGCATCAGCAGGCGCACCGGCAAAAACGGCAGGGCCCGCGCGGCCACGTCGGGCAGCGACGTGTAGGGCGTGAAGAGCACCAGCCGGCCCCCGACGCCACGGCTCGCGAGCTCGACCGCCGGGCCGCTCCCGAGGGACAGGCCCGAGACGATGAGGCGCTCGTTTGGCACCCGCCGCTCCTCGAGCAGGTAGCGCGCGGCTGCGTCGGCGGCCCGAACGATCGATGCCTCCGAGGGCGCCCCCTTCTCGCGGGCGAGACCGTAGCCCGGGTACTCGACGGCGACGAAGCCGGCCCCGAGCGCGGCCCAGCGCTCCGCCATCCACTCCGTCCACGCCAGCTGCTCCCCGTTGCCGTGAAAGTGCAACACCCACGGCGCCTCGGGCGTCGGCGCCTCGCGCACCAGCAGCACCGTCTCGGGCCGGTCGACGAGCTGGCTCCTGGGGGTCGGCGCCGCGACGAGCGGCGGCGCTGGAAACAGCAGGCGCCGCTGGGCAGCGAAGGCGAGCGCCACGAGCGCGAGGTACCCGAGGGCCAGCACCGAGACGATGGACGCCAGCCCGCGGCCGATCATGCCGCTCATCGCCTCGCCCTTGGCATCACCGCGAGGCCACGCCTCACCCCGCTCAGCTCGTCGCGAACATCGCGTCGGCGATGTCCATCGGGCTGGTGTCTTCGAAAGTGACGAGCTCGGCGAGCTGCTTGACCTGCGGCAGCACGTTGCGGCCGTAGTAGAGCGCCGAGTACCGCTTCCCCTCGTAGAACGCCCGGTCGGGGTGGCTCGCCGGCAGCTTCGCCAGCGCCTCCTCCGACTTCACCCCCGCGTCCAGCAGCAGGAAGCCCACCACCGCCTTCGCCATCATCTCGAGGAAGCGGTTGGCCGACAGCGGCACCAGCGTCACCTTGTCCGATTGGCTCCAGCCCATGAAGCCCATCGCCGTCGACACGACCGCCTCCGAGGCGGTGCCCAGGGCCTCGACCTCTTTGGCGAAGACCGGGTGCCCCTTGTGCTGCTCGACGAAGGCCGCGATGTCGCTCATGAAGGTCTGGAAGTTCGCGCCGCCGTTCTGCCCCAGCTTGCGGCCAACCAGGTCCATCGCCTGGATGTGGTTGGTGCCCTCGTAGATGGAGAAGATCTTCGAGTCGCGCACGTACTGCTCGACAGGCCAGTCCTTGAGGAAGCCGGCGCCCCCGTAGATCTGCAGGGCGATGCCCGTCAGGCGGAAGGCCTCGTCGCTCGCGTACGCCTTCACGATGGGCGTGAGCAGGTCGACCTGGCTCTGGTGATAGGCGGCCTTCTCGTCGTCCTTGCCCTGGAAGAGCACCGCCTGATCTCGGTGCGCCGCGAGCTTCACCACCAGCGCGCGGATGCCCTCGACGTGGCTCTTCAGCTCGAGGAGCATGCGGCGCACGTCGGGGTGCTCGATGATGGCGACGCGCGGCTTCGACGGGTCCTTCCAGTGCTTGAAGCTCGCGCCCTGCTTGCGGTCCTTCGCGTACTCGAGGGCGTTGAGGTAGGCGCTCGAGGCCACCGCCAGCCCCTGGATGCCGACGGCGATGCGCGCGCCGTTCATCATGCGGAACATTTGCGGCATGCCCTGGTGCTCCACGGTGCCGACGAGCTCGCCGAAGCACTCGCCGTTCTCACCGAAGTTGAGCACGCAGGTCGCCGAGCCGTTGATGCCCATCTTGTGCTCGATCGACGCCACCTGAACGTCGTTGAGCGGGCCCGCAGCGCCGTCCGCGCCCACGCGGCGCTTGGGGACGATGAAGAGCGACAGCCCCTTGGTGCCGGCCGGCGCCCCTTCGATGCGCGCCAGCACGAGGTGCACGATGTTCTCGGCGAGGTCGTGGTCGCCGCCCGAGATGTAGATCTTCGTGCCCGACACCTTGTAGCGGCCGTCGGCCTGCTTGACGGCCTTCGTCGTCGCCGAGCCGACGTCACTGCCGGCGTGCGGCTCGGAGAGACACATCGTGCCGCCCCAGGCGCCGTTGAACATCTTGTCGGCGTACGTCTTCTTCTGGTGCTCGGTGCCGCACTCGGCGATCACCTCAGCCGCGCCCCAGGCCAGCCCGGGGTACATGTTGAAGGCGGTGTTCGCCCCCGAGGTGATCTCTTCGATCAGCGCGTACAGCGCGTACGGAGCGCCCTGCCCACCGAACTCCTTGGGCACGGCGATCTGCTTCAGCCCCGCCTCGAACAGCTGCCGCCAGGCCTCCTTGAAGCCCTTCGGCGTGACGACCGACCCGTCGACGACCTTGCAGCCCTCGCGGTCGCCGGTGCTGTTGAGGGGCCCCAGGACCTCTCGCGCGAAGCGGTAGGTCTCCTGGAGAATCGTCTTCGCCGTCTCTTCGTCCCAGCCCTCGTAGGGCCCCTTGCCGGCGAACGCCTTGAAGCCGAACTGCTCGAACAGCACGAACTGCATCTCGCGAAGATCCGCCTTGTAGCGGTTGATTCCAGCCGACATGTCTCGCTCCAGAAAACGGCCCAGTGACAACGACGCCGTGCGTCGTGGCGGGCATCCTGCGCGTCAGCTGATTCTCAAGTCAACGGCTATTGACGCACCGCGAGATAGAGCCGATTACCTGCCCTTTTTCGGTGACTTGGCTGGCTTCGAGGCCTTCGCTGGGGTCCGCGCCGGGGTGCCTTTGGCGGCCTTGCCAGCGGCGGCCTTCGTGGGGGGCAGCTCGGGCTCCCTCGAGGGCGGCGCCTTGGCCGGGGGCGGGGCCGCGAGGGTCGCCTGGCGGGGCACCGTGACGATGAGCGGGGGCTGGCCCGTGCGGAACCGCGTCTCGTCTTCGAACGAATAGAAGGCCTTGAGCAGCACCGTGCCCCGCACGACGAGCTCGCCCTTCTGGTTCTCGGCCCACACGTCGAGCTCGACGTAGTAGCGCCCGCCTTCGCCCCACCGATCGCTGACGCGGCCTTTGCACACGAGGGTGTCGCCTGGCCACAGCATGCGGGTGAAGCGCGCCTGCGACTTCTTCACCTGGCCGCCCCGCGCCCAGTCGGTGACGAGCTGGCCGAGGAAGCCGAGCGCCAACGTCGAGGGCGCCACGACCGAGGGCATGCCCACGGCCTTCGCCGCGGGCTCGTCGACGTTGAGCGGGTTGTAGTCGTTGGTGGCCGCCGCGTAGCGCGCCAGCTGGACGCGATCGATGGCCGCCTTGGCCATGGCCGGCAGCTCGTCACCGACGCGAACGTTCTCGAAGTAGAGCTTACGGGGCGGCATCAGGACTCCCGGGTGGCGCGGACGACGTAGGAGCGGCGGGCCCGGAAGACAACCTGGCCCTCTTCGTCACGGCCCTCGTCCTCGATGACCGCGACCTCGACGCGCCCGGCCGGGCCTGGCCGCTCCGAGATCTCCGACACGCGGCTCGTCACCAGCAGCCGGTCTCCCGCGACGATGGGGCGCTCGTACTCGAAGCTGACCTCGCCGAGCAGCAGGTTCCGGGAGCTGACGCCGACGAGCTCACGCAGATCGCTCCCGGCAGCGAACGAGATGGGAAACGACGGCGGCGCCGCCACGTTCGCGTAGCCCGACGCCCGTGCGTACTCAGCGTCGAAGTAGATGGGGTTGTAGTCTCCCAGCGCTTCGGCGAACCGTCGTATCGCGCCGCGCTCGACCTCGTTGAGCGTCGGGGGAGTGGTTCGACCCAGGGCTGACCGATCGAGCATCTCGTGCGTCTCCGTTAGCGTCCGGCTGGGAGCTCGAGGACGGTGAGCAACCCGGCCTGCGAGGCGGTGTCGCGCGGCGGGGCGTTCACCACGAGGTTGGCGGTGGCCGTGTCTCCGGGAACGCCCCCGGGGATTCGCACCTCGAGCTTCGGCTCGCCGTCGAGCTCGATGACGTCACCGGGAGCGTCGACGCCGAGGGCGATGGTGAGCTCGAGGCGCACGCGCTCCTGGCCGTCTTCGAGGGCGACGGCGACCTGGTGCATGCCGGCGACCTGGCCCTTCTTCACCGGGAAGGCCCCGACGAGGTCCTCCTGCGCGAACACCGGCGTCAGCTCTTCTTCGTAGTCGTCGCAGTCGAGGCCCAGGCCCAGGGCGCAGAGCGCCGCCGACTCGACGAGCCCGACGTGCCCCAGGCGCCCCTGGTCGACGAGCCGGAAGAACTCCTCCTCGGACAAGCCCGCGCCCACCTTGCGCTGCAGCGCCTCGCGCCGCGTCGCCGCGTCCACCGTGCGCGTCACCTTCGCGTGGTGCACCGCCCCGCAGACCTGCCCGAGCGTGGCCACCAGCCGGTCGAGCACGAACCCGGGGTTCACGCCCAGGCCGACCACCGACACCCCGGCCCGCTCCGCGGCGCGCTCGAGCTGGGCCGCGATGGCCGGGTGGTTGAACCAGGGAAAGGCGAGTTCCTCGCAGGTCGAGACGACGTGCATCCCGTGCGAGAGCGCCTCGAGCAGCTGGTCCTTCACCTGCGGAAGCCGCGAGCCCGTCGCGTGCAGCAGCACGACGTTCTTCCGACGAGCCAGCGCCGCCGAGAGAGACGCCTGCACCTTGAAGGACCCCGCCGGTTGGCCGATGACCTCGGACAGCGCCCGGCCTGCGAGGGTCGGGCTCGTGTCGACGACGCCGATCAACTCGACCTCATCGTGTGCGAGCGCGGCCTTCGCGATCTCCTGACCAATCGCGCCGAGTCCCATCACGATGACTGGCACGCGCTCCGACGCCGCGCTTTTCCGCATAGGGTGCGTCGATGGTAGACGACGCGCGCTCGACCGGGCGAGAAAAGCGCGTCCCGGGTCATTCCCGCCTCGAGGCGCCGTCCGCAGCGCCACGGCCCCTCCCCCACTCTGCAAGGCCGGCGGTCCGGCGCGCGCCAGAACGGCCCGGGCAAGCACAAAGGCCCCTTCCCCGCCAGCGCATCACGTGCCCCGTGGAGACCCGCCTGGCGCCCCGTCGACTGCGAGGGCGCTTTGGCTCGCGCGAAGAACAGGTACTTGCCGGGTTCACGTCGAGAGCGCCGCGAGCCGAAAACGGAAGCTCGAACTCGTCCAGCGGGCACCGCCGTCGTCACCCGTCGACGTCAGGCCTCATCGTCGAAGCGCCACCCCACGCCGGCGGCCTCGGGCGTCGCTGCCGTGACACGCGGCCCTCGCCGTGACGCGCACACCCGAGCCCCCGGACGCGCGCCGCCTCGGCTCTGCGCCGCACGCGGGGGGACCGTCCTCGCCAGCCTCAGACCTGGCGACCCGCCCCCGCCGCTCCCTGCATCGGCGGCGTGACGGCCGCTTCGGGACAAGGCCTACCGACCCGCTCGAGTTGAAGGGGCGCCCGCCGGACTTCGCGCGCAGCGATGCAGCCCAAGCCCCGCCCGAGAGGCCACCGGCGCTACTGGACGAGGGTGACCTCGACGATCTTGTCACCCTCGAGCAGCGCGTCGACGACCTCCTGGCCCTTCGTCACCTCGCCGAAGGCCGTGTAGCGACCATCGAGGTGAGGCTGCGGGCCGGCGGTGACGAAGAACTGAGAGCCGCCGGTGTCCTTGCCAGAAAGCGCCATGCCCACCACGCCACGAGCGTACACCCGGTGGTTCACCTCGCAGCGCAGCGTGTACCCGGGCCCACCCTCTCCGTCTCCGCGAGGGTCGCCGCCCTGAACGACGAAGCCAGGCACGACGCGGTGGAACGTCTGGTTGCGGAAGAAGCCTTCCCTCGCGAGCTTCGCGAAGTTCGCCGCGGTGAGGGGCGCCTCGGCAGTAAAGAGCTTGACCTCGAACTCGCCCTTCTCGGTGCGAACGAGCACGAGCTGGTCCCTGGCGAGGGGCGCCGGCCGGGCGAAGTCCTGCCGCTCGACCCGCGCGGCCGTGACCGGCGAGCCCTTGAGCTTCGTCAGCGCCGCCGCGGCGGCGTCGCGGATCATCACCTGCTGCGAGGAAAGCCACGGCTCGAGGTCGGCCACGGCCTCCTTCGCGTCCAGCGTCGCCAATGCCTCGGCCAGAGCCGGCGCGTGCTCCACCGACGAAGCCACCTTCGACGCCAGCGACCGAATGCTCGGGATCGCTGACTTGTCGCCGAGCCGGGCTGCCGCTGCCGCCGCCGCCGTGGCGACCACCAGATCCGCGTTCATGATCAGCGGCTTCACCTTGTCGGCCGACGCCTGCGTCTTCGTCGCCGCCAGCACCTCGATCGCCGCCAGCTTCACCCTCGGGTCGGAGTGGAACACGAACGAGCCCACGTCGCTGGCGCGCTTCGCGGCGTCGGTCGCCGGGGCCGTGGCCAGCTCCCGCAGGGCCATCGCCAGCCGCTGCGCCTCGGGGATCAGGTTCTGCCCGCAGTTCAGCACCTCGGTCGGCGTGCCGCTGTAGCGGTCGATGGCTGCGGCCAGCCGGCACTCGATGTTCGCCATGTCCCGGCGCGCCTGTCCGCTCGGCACCTGCGCCGCCCCCTCGACGATCTGCTTGTGCAGGGAGACGAGCAGCGGGCGACCACTGGCCGGCAGGCTCGACTGGGCGAGCGCCAACAAGGGCTGACCTCCGCCGACCGCGTCACCGCGCAGCAGGCGCTCCACCCGGTACGTCAGGTCACCGAGGGCTCCGATGGCGGCGCAGGCCGCGCCCTTGCACTTGCTGGCGAGCTTCGCGAGCGAGCGCGTCGCCTCGGCCGCCACGCGGTAGTCGGGGTCGTCGAGCAGCTTCTTCAGCGCCACCGCGTCGACGTCGGTGCCGACGTCACCGAGGCCCTTCGCGCACAGCCCGCGGATCTCGGAGGCGTCGTCGGCGGCGCAGGCGGCGAGCGCGGGCCGGGCCGCCGGGTTCTTCGCCAGCGACAGCGCGTACGCCGCGCCGAAGCGGGCCGGCGGCGCAACGTCTTTCTTCAGCATCAGCGACAGCGCCGGCAGGGCCTTGGCGGGCAGCGCGCTGCCACCTTTCGCCGCGACCCCGAGTGACAGGGCGGCGCGTGCCTGGACGTCGCCAGCGACCGAGAGGCGCTCAGTCAGCCGGTCCATCGCGGCCGGCGTGCCCACGCGCCCGAGGGCCTCGAGCAGGGCCAGCTTCACGCCGGGGTCCTGCTCGTCCTGCTCCGCCTGCTTCAGCCCGTCGGTGAGCCTGGTCTTCACCGGCTCGGCGAGGGGCGTCCACGACGCGCCCAGCAGCCCCACGGCGAAGGCGGCCTCGGCCCGGGCGCCCGGGTCCGGGTCGCCCAGCCCCTTCACCAGCACGTCGGCCGACGCCGGGTCCTGAATGCGGCCGAGCGCGAGGAGCGCGCGCGCTCGCAGCGCCGGGTTGTTCGCGGTCAGCGCGACGGTGAAGAGCTTGTTCTCGGTGCCGAGGGACCGCCGGTCTTCCAGCTGCACGACCTCGATGAACTCGGGCGGCACCGCGTCCCACCCGCCGCTCGGCGCCGGGGCCTTCGACGTCCCGCCCTTCTGCTTCCCGCGCGAGGAGCTGTCGGACCCCGACTTCGACGAGCCCGACTTCGACGAGCCCGACTTCGACGAGCCCGACTTCGACGACGAGCTGCTCCCCGAGGGGGGCGGCTTCGCCTCGCTTCCGTCGGCGTTGCGCTTGATCACCCTCGCCGACGGAGAGCAGCCGAGGGCGAGGAACGTCACGAGGAGCGTCAGGAGCGTGGTCTTCATGGCGGTCGCTTCCCTAGGAACACCGGCCGCCGATGTCGAGTGCGGAATACTTTGCGTCCTTCTCGGACCTCCGTCGGGGGTATGGTGCCGCGTGATGCAGTGCCCTTCTTGTCAAGCGCAGGTCGACGAGGGGACCGTCGTGTGCCCGCACTGCGAGGCCGTCGTCGACCCGTCGGCCATCGACGACGCCCCTCGGCCCTCCAGGTCGGCCACCCCACGCCGAGCGACCAGCCGAGGCCCGCCCCCCGCGAGCGGGCGCAAGCCGGCCCCCCAGAGCGGCGCTCCCAGGAAGCGCCTCAAGAAGCGCCCGACCCCGCGCGCCGCCCGGCCGGCCGGGGCCGAAGCGCCGGTGGGGAACGCGGCCGGTGACTGGCGCAGCCGCGTCGACCCCGAGGCCTGGAACGAGATGCCCGCCGCCGAAAAAGAGGCCTTCACCCCCGATCGCGCCGTCGACGCCGACGACTTCCTCGCCGGCCTCAAGCTGTTCGTCGCGGGGCTCAACGCCGGCGACAAGCTCGCCTTCTTCGGCGCCGTCACCGTCATGCTGGCCTGCTTCTTCCCGTGGAAAGAGACCGTGACCGAGGGCGAGGTGCTGGGCCTCATGGGCCCCGGCCTCGTCACCTTCCTCATGGCGGTGCTCGTCATCACCTTCGTGGTGGTGCGGGTGAACAAGGCGACGAAGGTCAACGAGCTGCTCCTGTGGGCCGGGCAACTTGGGTCGCTCTCGCTGGGCGCGCTGTCGA
>JADCJJ010000351.1 GCA_020247085.1 Myxococcaceae bacterium
CGCGAGGCTCAGCGTCAGAGGCGTCACGCCCATCACCCGCCCCTCGAGGAGCACCTCGGCGCCCGGCGTCGACGACTGCACCCGAAGCGACGCCCTCTTCGCCCGACCGAGTTCCTTCCGCAGCGCCTCGAACTGGGCCATCGCGCTGGGCGTGAACTCGTCCTTGCTCAACACGAGCGAGGGCTCGACGCGGAGGACGGCGCGGAACGCCTCGAGGGCCTCGGGCTTGCGGCCCAGGGCGAGCAGCACCACCGCCTTCAGGGCGTGCGCCTGCGACATCACCCGCCACGGCTCCCCCGCGAGCGGCGAGCGCTCGAGTTCGGCGAGCGCCTGCCGCAACAGGTCCAGCGCCCGGTCGTTCTGCCCGTTGTAGAAGAGCGTGCGCGCAGACTCGACCTGCCGCTGCACGTCGTCGAGGGAGCGGCTGGGCCGCGGCCTGACGATGTCGAGCACCACGTCGGACTCGTAGAGGTCTGCCTTCAGCCTGGCGCGCAGCGCGGCGCTCAGGTCGGACAGCCCGGTGGCGAGCACCGCGGCGTCGCAGTCGCCCGCGCCCACCACGAGCGTCTTCGGCGCCGCCTCGCTCAGGGCCGCCGCCAGCACCATCACCACGGCCGTCGAACGCGTCATGTGCCCTCCATCCCCCCGGCGTGCATATCGGGGCCCCCGCCCGCCCGCCAGCCCGCCGCGCGACACCGCGCCGGCCGGAACCAACCGGGGCTCCCCGCCGGTCATGCAGCGCCACAGCCCGACACGGCGCCCCGCCGGTGCCCTCACACCACTCGGCCGAGGACTTTGCCACGCCGGGCGGTAGACTCAGCGGTGCTCCCACGCATGCTCGCCCCGGGCTCGTCCATCGGCCGTTACGTCGTGAAGAGGCGCCTCGCCGAGGGCGGCATGGCCGAGGTGTATCTCGCGCAGGCGACGGGCCCCGAGGGCTTCGCGAAGGACGTCGTCATCAAGGTCGTACGAAGCTTCCTCGCCAGCGACCAGCAGTTCGTCGACATGTTCATCGCCGAGGCCCGGCTGTCGTCGAAGCTGAACCACGCGAACGTGGTGCAGATCTTCGACTTCGGAAAGGACGGCGACTCGTACTTCATCGCCATGGAGTACGTCCGCGGCGCCTCGCTCTTCGACCTTCGCAAGCGGTGCCGGGAGCGCGGCATCGCGGTGCCGCCGACACTGGTTGCCGAGATTGGCGCGCAGGTGGCGCGCGGCCTGCAATACGCGCACGCCTTGACGGACAAGGGCAAGCCGCTCGGCATCGTCCACCGCGACGTGACGCCGCACAACGTGCTGCTCTCGTTCGACGGGGCGGTGAAGCTGACGGACTTCGGCATCGCGAAGGCGTCGACGACCCACACCGCCCCCGGCATCTTGAAGGGCAAGTTCGCCTACATGTCCCCGGAGCAGGCGCGGGGCGACCCGGTCGACGCCCGTACCGACCTCTTCGCGCTCGGCATCGTCCTGTGGGAGCTGCTGACCGGCGGGCGCCTCTTCGACGGTGACAGTGAGCTGGCCGTGCTTCGCGCGGTGCAGGAGAGCCTCATCGCGCCGCCCAGCCGGCTCAACCCTGACACGCCGCAGGAGCTGTCGGACCTCGTCCTCAAGGCGCTGTCGCGTCCGCCCGCCGAGCGCTTTCAGACGGGCTTCGAGCTCGACAAGGCGCTCGCCACCTTCGTGCTTCGGGCCGCGAAGTCCATCGAGGACTCCTCGGTCGCGCTCTTCATGCAGCAGGTCTACCGCGACGAGATCACCGCCGACGAAGGGGAGCGGCTCGGCACCCCGGTGGGCACCCCCAGGGTGCAGCGGGGCGTCGTCCCCCAGGCGGCGTCGTTCGGCAGCGCCGACACCCTCGCTGTCGACCGCTCGGCCGACCTCGGCCGGGGGCGCTCCCCGGCGTCGGCCGCGCCCCCACCGCAGACCGAGCAGCACCCGGCGCTGGGGGTGCAGCGCGAGCCCCCGAGCCGTACGCCCTCCGGAAAGGTGAAGGGCGCCGCCGGGCCGCCGCGCACCGACATGATGCCGGCGCACCGCTCCACGCCCGTCCCGGCGACGCTCGTCCCGACCGAGGTCGTCCCCCGCGACGTGGGGCCCCAGCGCGGGACCGACCCCGAGCGAGCGCCCCTGGGCGCGCAGCTCAAGGCGCCTGACAACAGCACCATTCGCGTCAGCGACTCGGTGAAGCTCGACCTCGCGCGGAGCCTCGAGGCGCAGCGCGCGAAGCAGGCCGCCAGACCCGTCGACCCGACGGTGCTCAAGCCGCGCACCATCGACCTCGCCTTGAAGCCCCCCGAGCCCGTGACCTCGCCGACGGCGCCCGTCACCCCGCCGCCGCGCGTCCGCTCGCCGGTCCTCATCGGGGTGAGCGTCGTGGTGGGCGCCGGCGTGCTGCTCGGGGCCCTGTGGGCGCTGCGCCCGAAGGGTGAGGGCGCGCCCGAAGAAAAGGCCCCCGCCTCGGGCGAGACGCCGGCCGCCGTCGCGCTGGCTCCGGCACCGGCCCCTGCAGCGCCGGCCGAGGAGTCCCCGACGGTGCCGCCCACCGAGCCGTCTCCCGCCGCCCTCGAGCCGGTGGCAGTGCCGCCCGAGGCCCCGACTCCCGTCGCCGCGACGGCCCCGTCGAAGACCGTGGCGCCGGTGCCGACGCGCTTCGGCGTAGTGTCGATCAAGGCGGCGCCCTTCGCCGAGGTCGTCGTCGACGGCCGGAAGGTGGGTGAGGCGCAGGGCGTGCGCCAGTTCAGGCTGGCCTACGGCGCGCACAAGGTGACGCTGGTGCACCCCCGGCGCTCCGAGACGTTCACCGTCACCATCGACGGCAAGGCGACGCCCGAGCTCGCCTTCGACGCGAACCGTTGAGCGCCCGTCACAGCCGCGGCCACTTCGGGTTGAACGAGGCGTTCGACAGCCGAGGTGCGTCGATGGCGATGATGTACTGCACGCGCCGGTTCTGCACCTCGTCGACCTCGTCGGCCGTCGCGACCGCCGGCACCTCTTCGCCGAAGCCCTCGTAGCGAATCGGAATCTTCACGCCCTTCTGCCGGAAGTAGGTGGCGATGGCCCGCGCCCGATTGAGCGACAGCGTCCGGTTGCTGGCCGAGGGCCCCCGGGTGTCGGTGTGCCCGGCGACGAAGAGCGTCACGTCGGCGAAGCGCCCGAAGCGCCGAATGGCGTCGAGCGCCCGCGAGGCCGCCTCGTCGAGCTTCCGCTGCTCGTCTGGCTTGATGTCCCACTTCCCGGAGTCGAAGGTGACGTCGTCGTGGGGGATCTCGAAGCTCCAGGGGAAGAACTCGACGCCGACGTAGACGCCGAAGGCGTCGTAGGCCTTGAGTGAGAGCTTCAGCGGCTTCGCGCCCAGGTCAGGCCACGACACCGAGAGCGGCGTGCCGGGCGCCTCGCCCTCGAACGGCACCTCGCCGTCGAAGGCGACGTCTCCCGACTCGAGCAGCACCGTGAGGTGGGCCTTGCCGGCCGGGTTGTTGAGCCGAAAGGTGATGGTGCGCCGGGCCAGGTCGACGTCCTGGTCCTTGTCGAGCTTCAGCTCGAGCGGCAGCGCCACCACCGTCTCGAACTCGAGCGACATCGAGGCCGTCGACGCGTTGGGGAGATTCACCGTCAGCAGGCCCTTCCACGACGTCTTGCCGACCGGCGCGTCGAGTTCGACGGTGCGCGTGACCCCCGGCGCGCCGCCGCCCTTCCACTCGAAGGGCCGGCCGTCACCGCGCGTGAGGTTCAGCTTGAAGCCGGCGATGCGCTCGAGAATCTGCACCCGCACCTGGGGCGCCCCCCGGCCCTTGATGACGGTGGTGTTGGCGAGCGAGACGTCGATGGCGTCGGCGAGGGCGGTGGACGCACAGAGGGCGAGGGCGAGGGCGAGCGGGCGCATGGCGCCTTGATGGCATACCGCCGCGCTGCGCGGCTGCCCAGCCGGGCGCCAGCCCCCAGGCACGTCACCCACCGGCCAGCGACGGCGCGCGCCGGGTGACGTCGCCCGAGGGGCCGCGGGAGAAGCGGCCGGCCGCGGCCAGCGAGGCCAAAGCCGCGTGCCCCCCTCAAGGAGACGAACGGGCGCCCGGCGCCACCCCGAGGCCACGGCCTGCCGGCACTACGACGCGGAGCAGCCGGCGCAGGCTCTTGTCGTCGAAGGGCAGCTCCCCCTTCGCGAGCAGGTCCTTCTCGTTCGCCCAGACGAGGGCCTGCGAGAAGGGCTCGTAGAGCTGGAAGGCGCGCGTCGCGCCCGACGTCGAGACCTGCAACACCACGAGCGGCCGCAGCGCGCGCCCCTGCGCGGTGCCGATGACGCCCGCCGCCGGCAGGCCGCGCTGGAGCGCCTGGGCCACCTGCTGGAGCCCCGCCTCCATCGACACGCCCCCGGGCACGTCGAGCTCGAGCTCGCGCCAGGCGACGCCGAGCGCGCGCGTGGCCTCGCCCAGCACGTCTTCGAGAAGGCGACCGGCCACCGCGGCGGGCACCCGAAAGGCTCCCGACGGCGGCACCGCGTCCCCGCCGAGCGCCCCGGGCCGCGGCGCCGGCGCCGGGCGGGCCCCGGCGGACTCGGCGGTGAAGGACTCCCGCCGCGCTTTCGCCTGCCGAATCGGGTCGGCGGCGAGGGCCCGGTCGATGGGCACGTCCAGCTGGTCGCGCCGCTGCACCGGGAGCGCGCCCGACGGCACGTCGTCGGCCTCGTTGGGGGTGATGGTGCCGCCCTTGAGCTCGAAGGCGTACAGCGGGTCGGCCTGCGCGCGAAGCAGCTGCGCGACCGTGTAGTCGGCGGGCGTCTCGTCGTCGATGGTGCAGGCCTCGTAGCACTCGTCGTCGGCCAGTCCGCGCAGCTCGTCGGCGAAGGCGTGCACCTCGCCAGGCGAGTGCCCGGCGAGCACGGCCCGCTGCACCAGCTCGCGCTGCAGCTCGCTGCCGGCGTCCTCCATCAGCTCGTCGAAGAGCCGCCGGCCCCTCGCCGTCCACCCGTCGAGCACCGCGCCCACGTCGTCCGCGACCCCACCGGCCACGGCTCAGCGCCCTCCCCGCGGGAAGCGGTCGGCACCACGCCGCATCGCCGACAGCATCGCGGATACGAGCGCCAGGCGCTCGAGGTGCGCGGCGAGCAGAGGCACGTCGAGCTCGCTCTTGAGCTTCGCCGACCAGCGCACCAGCAGCGCGCCAAGGGCCGGCTGCCCGGCGAAGCGATTGGCCGCCAGCGCCTTGAGCTGCCCGACCGCCTCGCTGACGCGCGCGCCCTCGAGCGTGCGCAAGGCCCGGGCCAGGTCGTCGAGCTGCTTCTGCGACACCTGGGCGTTGCGCAGGTCGGCCAGCTCGTCGAGCAGGAGCTCGCCGTTGAGCTCGCGGCTGACGAAGGGGGCTGACGGGGTCGGGCGCGCCGCGGCCATCAGCCTCACACTCTACGCGACCGGGCGCGCAACTCGCGCGCGCCTTCTCACCCCGAGGGGCACCAGCGCCCCTTGCCGGCGCGGCGGACTTTGACGATGGTGCAGGGCGCCTGGAGCGCGACGCCACCACCTTCCTGAGGTCGACCGCCGTGGCCCCGCACGGCCGGTGGGCCCGGTGAGCCCGGGCCGTCTCTTCGCGTCGCCCCCGATGCGGCGACTGTTGGCGGTGACCGTCGCCCTAGCGGCCCTCTCGGTGGGCGCCCCGGCGGTGCTGCTGCGCGAGCGCTGGCTCGCGGTGGACCCGGCCTTCGACACCGGTACCACCGTCGCGCCGTCGCGCATCCCCGGCGCGGGCGAGGGCCTGTTCGCGGCGCGCGACTTCGCCGCGGGCGAGGTCATCGCCGAGATGGGCGGCCGCCTGGTGTTCTACCGGGACTACCCGCCCCGGCAGCGCGGCTACCTCGTCACCCCTCCCCCGTGCGCGCGCGCCGACCTCTGGCCCTACGACGCCGTCGATGGCGCGCAGAGCGGCGGCCGCGCCTGGAAGGTGAACTTCGCGCCCAGCCGCATCAACGGAGTCGACACCCACTTCCAGAACGCCCGCGGCCTCTCCACCTGCGAGCGCCCGTACGTCTCCTTCGAGACGACGCGCGCGGTGGCGAAGGGCGAGGAGTTCCTCGTCGGGTACGGGCCGAACTACGAGTACGACTTCATGGCGCTGCCCCAGGTCCGCGACCACTTCTGCGGCCGCCTCGGCCTCGACTGCACGCAGCGCTTCGACTGGGCGCCCTGACGGGCACGCTAGCGGCCGAGGACGCTGATGCGCAGCCGGCCCGCCCACTTGAAGAGCGACTCGCGGTCGAGCAGCACCGTCTTCCCGGCCTCGACCACCAGCACGGCGGCGCCGACCTCGCGCATCACCTCGATGGTCTGCGGGCCGACGGCCGGCAGGTCGAAGCGAAGATCCTGCCCGGGCTTCGCGCGCTTCACCACCACCGCGCCGCGTCCACCGTAGCGGCCGCCCCGGCGAATGGCCTCGTCGGTGCCCTCGACGGCCTCGACGGCGAGCACCGCGCCGTCCTTCACCATCACCGTCTGGCCGACGTCGACGCGCCCCAGGGCCTCGGCCACCTCGGCGCCGATGGCGGCGTCCCGCTCCTGCGCCGCCGATGGGGGCGGGCCGGCGAGCAGGCCGCGGCCGGCCAGCACCTCGGGCACGAAGGCGGTGGGCGCGACGATGGTGATGCCCTGGCGCTCGAAGGCGTCTGCGACGGCCCGCAGCACCTCGTCGTCACGCATGCTGCGCAGGCTGGCGACGACGCGCAGCGCGCCGAGGTCGGGCCGGGCCTGCGTGAAGCTGCGAATGCGGCCGATGCCGCCCGCCATCACCGCCCGCGTCACCCCGTGGCGCGCGAGCACCGCGCGAATACCGTCGAGCTGCCCCACCTTCACCCAGTCGAGGGAGTCCACCGAGAGCGTCAACGTCGGGTCGGCCTCGAGCTCGTGCGCCACCGCGTGCACGGCCAGGCCCCGCGCCCGCGCCGCCTGGGCGAAGAGCACCGGGAAGCGCCCGCTCCCCGCGATGAGGCCGATCTTGCCTTCGCCTCTGGCGCCGGGCTGCGCGCGTTCGCCCTCTCTCTCGTGGCGCAGGTCGTCGGGCACGGCGGCGGCGCTCAGCGGGTAATGCCGCGGCGCGACGAGGCGATGAAGTCGAGCAGGTGGTCGATCTCCGAGTGGCCGCCGTGCTCGGCCTTCAATCGCGTCACCGCCTCGTTGAGCCCCAGCTTCGAGCGGAAGAGGATGCGGTAGGCGTCCTTGATGCGGCCGATCTGCTCCTCGGTCACCCCGTGCCGCGACAGCCCCACCGTGTTGAGCCCCGCGAGCTCGGCGCGGTCGCCCTGGGCGGTGCAGTACGGGGGCACGTCCATCGCCACCATCGAGCCGCCGGCGATGAAGGCATGCTTGCCGATGCGGGTGAACTGGTGCACCGCCGACAGCCCACCGAGGATGACGTAGTCGGCCACCTCGACGTGGCCGGCCAGCGCCACGCTGTTGGCGAGCACGCAGCCGTTGCCCACCACGCAGTCGTGCGCGACATGGCTGTAGGCCATGAAGAGGTTCCTGCTTCCGATGCGGGTCACGCCGCCGCCGCCGGCGGTGCCGATGTGCAGCGTGGTGAACTCGCGGATCTGGTTGTCGTCACCGATGACGAGCCGGGTGGGCTCTCCGGCGTACTTGAGGTCTTGCGGCGCGGCGCCCACCGAGGCGTGGTGGAAGATTCGGTTTCGCTCGCCGACGGTGGTGTCGCCGTCGAGGACGGCGTGCGAGCCGACCACCGTGCCGGCGCCGAGCTTCACGCGCGCGCCGATGACGGCGTAGGGCCCGACCTCGACCGTCGGGTCGAGCCGGGCCTCGGGGTGAACGATGGCGGTGGCGTGAACGCTCACGGAATGGCCCCGGCGCCCTTGACGTCGGCCGCCTTGACGACCGTCGCGAGGAACTCGGCCTCGGCGACGACCTGCCCGTCGACCGTCGCCACACCGCGCTGCTTCCACACGCTCGCCTTGTGGCGCAGCACCTCGGCGGTCAGCGTCAGCCGGTCGCCCGGCACGACCGGCTTGCGAAACTTCGCCCCGTCGATGGCCATCAGGTACACGACGTACGCCTTCGGGTCCATCGGCACGCTCTTGAACGCGAGCAGCGCGCACGCCTGGGCGAGCGCCTCGAGAATGAGCACGCCGGGCATCACCGGGTGCCCCGGAAAGTGGCCGTTGAAGAACTCCTCGTTGGCGGTGACGTTCTTGAAGCCCACCAGCTTCTTCTCGGGCTCGAGCTCGACGACGCGGTCGACGAGCAGGAACGGGTACCGGTGCGGCAGGAGGTTCTGGATCTCGCTGATGTCCATCATGGCTTCTTCGACTCCTGCTCGAGCGCCTCGAGCCGGCGGGTGAGGTCTCGAATCGTCTTGTTGAGCTCGGGCAGCCTGGCGAACAGCGCCGCCGAGCGGAGGAAGTCCTTCGCGTTGATGGCCGGCGCGCCCAGCACCGTGGCGCCGTCGTCGACCGGGCTCATCACGCCCGACTGCGCGCCCACCTTCGCGAGGTCGCCGATCTTCAGGTGGCCGGCGACGCCCACCTGGCCCGCCAGCACCACGCCGGTGCCCAGCTCGGTCGAGCCCGACAGCCCCACCTGCGCGCACAGAATGCTCATCGCCCCGACGAGGCTGTTGTGGCCGACCTGCACGAGGTTGTCGATCTTCGAGCCGCGCCCGATGACCGTCTCACCGGTCGTCGCACGGTCCACGCAGCTGTTGGCGCCGATCTCGACGTCGTCCTCGACGCGGACGATGCCCGTCTGCGGAATCTTGACGTGCCCCGGCAGCGAGGGGTCAAAGGCGAAGCCGAAGCCGTCGGCGCCGATGACGACGCCCGGGTGCAGCAGGCAGCGCACCCCGATGAGGCAGCGCTCGAGCACCGCCACGTTCGCCACCAGCACCGTGTCGTCTCCGACGACGGCCCCCTCGGCGACGACGCAGCCGGGGCCGACGACGCAGCGCTCGCCGACGACGGCCCCACGGGCCACGGTGGCGAAGGGCAGCACCGCCGCGCTCGCCGCGACGCGGGCCTCGAGGTGCACGGAGGCCTGGGGCGACACGCCCGGCGTGGTGGCGCGGCGGGGCGCGAACTCCTGCGCGATGCGCGCGAAGGCCAGGTGCGGCTGGTCGACGCGCACGTAGACGACCGGGCCCGACGACGGCGGCGTGTCGCGGCCCACCAGCACCGCGGCGGCCTTCGAGGCCGCGAGCTGCGCCTTGTACTTCTGGTTGCCGTAGAACGAGAGCTGCCCGGCGCCGGCCTGCTCGAGGCCCGCGACGCCCGTGATGAGCACCGCGCCGTCGCCCAGCACCTCGCCCGCCACGAGGGCGGCCAACTCGGACAGGGGCCGGGGTGCTGGCCCCGGAGCCCGTGGCATGGGGGCCGTCACTGCTTCGGCGCGTCCTTCGGGGTGGGCTTGGCCGCCGAGGCCCCGCCGCCCTTCGCCGGGTGCTTCTCGTTGTAGGTGCGCACCAGCTCGTTGGTCAGGTCGAGCGACGGCGGCGCGTAGACCAGGCCCGAGTCGGTCTTCTCGAACACCATCGTCAGGCCCTCTCGCTGGGCGATGGCCGCGATGATGGGGTCCATCTTCTCGAAGATCTTCTTCAGCTCGGTGCGCTCGCGGTCGGCGAGCTCCATCTGCACCTTCTGGGCCTTCTGCATGGCCTCGTACAGGCGCTTCTGCCACTCGGTGAACTTCTGCGTGCGCACCTCTTCACTCATCATCGCGCCCTGCTTGTCGAGCACGGCCTTGTCGTCGGTGAGCCTGGCCTGCTCGGCGTCGATCTCGGCCTTCTTCTTGTCCATCTCGGCCTTGAGCTTGGCCTTCGCCGACTGGCCCTCGGAGACCTCGAGCAGCGCCCGCTGCAGGTCGACGTAGCCGACCTTGAGGTCGGCCCGCGCGCCAGTGGCCAGCAACGAGGTGGTGAGGACGACGAAAAGTGTCCAGCGCATGTGGCAACCCCTTGGAAAAAGCGCGGCCATGTAGGCCCTCGGGCCTCGAGGCGTCAAGGTGAGTGACGGGGGGCGGGCCGGCGTGTTCACGGGGCCCCACCGACGGACAGCTCAGCGCGTGAACGAGCGGTCGTGGTCGACGTGCACCGGGCGGCCGCGAATCTTCGAGGAGCGCATCGTCGAGATGACCTGGTCGGCGACGTCCGAGGCGACCTCGACGAACGAGTGCCGGTCGCCGATGGCGATGGCGCCGATCTGCTTCGACTCGATGCCGGCCTCGTTGGCGATGGCGCCGACGAGGTCCTGCGGGCGGATGCCGGCCTTCTTGCCGATGGAGAAGAAGAGCCGTGCCATGGCGGCGCCGGAGCGCCGGGCGGGGGCCTCGGGGACGCGCCGCGCGGGGGCGGCGTCACCGCCAACCTGGAGCCTCGACGGGCGGTCGCCGAAGAACGACGCCGGCCTCGAGTCGGGCTTGAAGCGCCTGGGCCGCGCGTCGAGCACGTCCCGCGCCTGGCTGGGCTCGAGGGTCGAGGGGCCGCGCCTCGACGGCGGGGCACGCCCCGGCCCTCCCGCGGCTTGTGCAGGGGCCTCGGCGCGAGGTGCGGACGCGCGAGGTGCCGACGCGCGAGGTGCCGACGTGCGAGGTGCCGACGCGCGGGGCGCCGACGTGCGAGGTGCAGACGCGCGGGGTGACGCCGCCCGGGGCGTGCGCCCAGCGTCTTCGCCGGGGATCGACCTGGGGGCCGAGCGCTCGGGGCGCTGGCGGGCCGGCGTCCCCTCGACGCCACGGGCCGGGCGGTCCTTTTGGAAGGGCTTCTTCGTGCCCTTCCCCGGGCCGTGGGCGGGGATCTCGACGTCATCGTCCTCCGACGGTGGGTGCAGGGCCTCGCTCAGCGCCACGAGCGCCGCCGCGGCGACGTCCTCGAGCGGCCGCTCGCCGGCCAGCCGCGAGACGACGCCCCGGGCCGACTCGAGCCCGGCGCCGGACTCGAGCCTCGCCGCGACGGCCGCCTCGAGTTGCCGCACCCGGTGCTCGCGCAGCGTCTCCATCGACGGCACCGGCTTCAGCTCGAGGCGCCCCTGCGTGGCCTGCTCGAGCCGGGACACCAGGAAGCGCTCCTTCGGCAGGACGAACGAGATGGCGACGCCCTCGCGACCGGCGCGGCCGGTGCGGCCGATGCGGTGCACGTAGGTGTCCACCGTGTGCGGCAGGTCGACGTTCACCACGTGCGAGACGTGGTCGACGTCGAGGCCCCGCGCGGCGACGTCGGTGGCCACCAGCAGCGACACCTGCTTCTGCTTGAAGCGCTTCATCACGCGGTCGCGCTGCTCCTGCGATAGCCCGCCGTGTAGCGAGGCCACCGAGTGACCGTTGCGCTCCAGCGTCTGCCCCAGGCCCTCGACGTCTTCGCGGGTGCGGCAGAAGATGATGGCGCTCTCGGGCTGCACCAGCTCGAGCACCCGCTTGAGCGCCACCGCCTTGTGCGGGAAGGCGACCACGTAGCCCTGCTGGGTGATGCGCGGCTTGCTCGCGGCCCCGGAGCCGCGCTCGAGTCGCACCCGCACCGGGTCCTTCAGGTGGTGCTCGCCCAGCGAGGCGATGCGCGGCGGCAGCGTGGCCGAGAAGAGCGCCGTCTGCCGCGCAGCAGGCAGCTCCGAGAGGATGGCCTCGAGGTCTTCGGCGAAGCCCAGGTCGAGCATCTCGTCGGCCTCATCGAGCACCACCATCTTCACCGCCGACAGGTCGAGCGTCTTGCGGCGGATGTGGTCGAGGGCGCGGCCGGGCGTCGCCACGACGACGTCGACGCCGCGGCGCAGCTGCTTCATCTGCGCGACGATGTCGCTGCCGCCGTACACCGTCAGCACCGACAGCTTCCGCTGGCTGCCATACTTCTTCACCGCCTCGCTCACCTGGAGCGCCAGCTCCCGCGTCGGCGCGAGCACCAGCCCCTGCACCTGCCCCGGCTTGCGCGAAGCCAGCGGGGTGAGCCGCTCCACCATCGGCAGCGCGAAGGCCGCCGTCTTGCCCGTGCCGGTCGCCGCCAGACCGAGCACGTCGCGCCCCTCGAGCAGGGCGGGAATCGTCGCCGCCTGAACTGGCGTGGGCGTGGCGTAGCCGAGCGCGGTGACGACGTCGCAGAGCGCGTCGGACAGGCCAAGTTCCTTGAACGAAGCAGGAGCAGTCACGAGGCCGCAATGTCACGGAATCGCCCCCCTGTCGAACCGAGGAGGGCTGCCGGTCGAGCGGGTCGACGGCGCCGGGCCGGGAGGGTATGCACCGCCCCTCCGTGGACGCCCGGCGCATCCTCCTTATCGACGACAGCGAGCTGACGCTCCAGCTCGAGAAGGCCGTGCTCGAGCAACGAGGCTACGAGGTCGCGGCCACCACGACCCTCGACGAGTTCCAGCGGCTGCTCGCCGACTTCGCGCCCGACCTCATCCTCGCCGACATCCACATGCCCGGGGCCCACGGCGCCGACCTGTGCCGCACCCTCAAGGGGGGCTTCGAGACCCGCGACATCCCCGTGGTGCTCTTCTCGTCGCTCGACGATGACGCGCTCGCCGACCTCGCCCAGCAGGCCGGCGCCGACGGGTTCCTCTCGAAGGCCCACGGCCTCGAGGCCCTCGGCGCGAAGGTCGACGCGCTCGTCGACAGCATCCTCTGGTGACGCTGCCATGGCCCGGGTCTGGCTCCTCGTCACCCTCGTCGCCAGCGGCTGCCCCCGCGACGTGCGCCCCGCCGCGCCGCCGTCGCCCCCGCTCGAGCTGACGCTCTTCGTCACCTCGGAGCTCAAGGGGTACGTCGGGCCGTGCGGCTGCTCCGAGAACATGCGGGGCGGCGTCGCCCGCGCGGCGCACCAGCTCGAGGCCGTTCGCGGCGCCGGCCGCCGGGTGCTGCTCGTCGACACCGGCAACACGCTGTTCGGCCAGCCCGCCATCGAGGCCGACGCGGCGGCGCAGCAGGAGCGCAAGGCGAGGGCCCTCGCCGAGGCGCTCACCGCGATGGGCCTGACGGTGAAGGCCACGGGGCCCCTCGACGACGCCCGGGGCGCCGCCTTCCGGCAGGCGCTCGCGCTGCCCGAGGTGCCGGCGTCGGGGCGCTTCACGCTGCGGCTCGACGAGCGACGCAGCCTGGCCGTCGTCACCGCCGGCGACGCCGCCCTGCTCGTCGAGCGCGCGCGCGCCGCCCGGGCCTCTGGCGCGGCCTTCGTGCTCGCGCTCTTCGAGGGCCCCCTCGCCGACGCCCTGCCCCTCGGCCAGCGCGACGACCTCCCGGCGGACCTCGTGGTGGCGACCCGCGGAAGAGACGAGCTGGCAGGCGAGACGAACGCCCTGTCGGCGCTGCGGGTGCCCGTGGTGCAGGTGCAGAGCAAGGGCCGCTCCCTCGTCCGCGTGGACTTGACGCTGCGCGAGGGCAGCCCCGTCACCTGGCTGAAGAGCCCGACCGAGACGCGCCGCGAGCTGGACGCGCTCGACCAGCGCATCGAGCTGCTGCGCGCGCAGGTGAACGACCCGTCGATGGATGAGGCGCTGCGCCAGCTCAAGAAGGGCAAGCTCGAGGAGGTCGTCCTGCGCCGCGAGGCGCTCGCGAGCGAGCCGCTGCCCACCCCGGGCGAGACGAGCGCCGCCACCGTGCGCTTCGTGCCCCTCGAGACCAGCTTCCCCGCCTCGCCCGCCGTGCAGGCCCTCGTCACCGCCTACGACCGCGACGTCGGCGAGCTCAACGTACAGTGGGCGAAGCAGCACGACCCGGTGTGCCCGCCGCCGCCCCAAGGTGGCGCGCGGTACCTCGGCGCCGAGGCCTGCCGGAGCTGCCACGCGAGCGCTTTCCCGTCATGGGAGACCTCGAAGCACGCCCGCGCCTACCCGACGCTCGTCGCACAGGGAAAGAACAACCACCTCGACTGCGTGGCCTGCCACGTCACCGGTTGGAAGGAGCCCGGCGGCACCTGCCGCGTCGACCGCGTCTCGGGCCTCGACGCCGTCGGGTGCGAGTCGTGCCACGGCCCCGGCAGCCTCCACGTCGCCGACGCCCGCGCCGCCAGCATCGTGCGCGCGCGCGGCGCCGAGATGTGCGTCGGGTGTCACGACCGCGAGAACTCGCCCCACTTCGCCCTCGACAAGTACCTGCCGCAGGTGCTCGGGCCCGGCCACGGCGCGCCCGCGACGGCCCCGGCCCCCATGCCCCCAGGGCCACGGTCTCCGCCGGCGCCAGCGCCCCGGGCGCAGCCAAAGGGGTGAGCGCCCTCCCGGCGCCATGCCGTCGGCAGAACGGGCGGCGGTGGCGGAAAGACCCGGGGGCGGTTGGCTGTTTGCGCCAGGAGTCGTCGTCCGTAAGCTGCTGCTCGCCCTGATGCTCTCCCTCGCCGTCCTCCTCACCCTCGCCGCCGGCGAGCTGCCCGCGCCGACCGTGACCGCGGCCCCCGACGCCGGCGCGCTGGCCGACGAGGGGCCCCCGGCCGCGCCCGACGACGAAGACGGCGAGGACGAGCTCGAGGCCCTCGAGGCCCTCGAAGCGGCGGCCGTCGACCCGTCACCGTCGGTGGCCTCCGACGTGGCGCTCTTCGGCCCCGTCGGCCAGCTCCCGCCGGGCTCGCTCTTGCGCGACCGGCTCGACCTGGCCCTCGACCACGCCGGCTGGAGCAGCCAGGAGCTGCCCTTCGAGCTCGGCCGCGTCGGCGACGTCTCGACGTTCGACGTCTCGCTCGTGCGCGACCGCTACGACATTCCCGTCGAGATGCACCCGCTGGTGGCCCAGTACGTTCGCTTCTTCCAGGGCCCGGGGCGACGGTGGTTCCGGCGGTGGATGTCGCGCAGCCACCGCTACATCCCGCTGATGCAGCCCATCCTCGAGTCGAAGGGGCTGCCCCGCGACACCGTCTACCTCGCGATGATCGAGAGCGGCTTCAACACGCAGGCCAAGTCGTGGGCGCGCGCCGTCGGCCCATGGCAGTTCATCGCGGGCACCGCGAAGATGTTCAAGCTGAAGGAGGACTTCTGGGTCGACGAGCGGCGCGACCCGGTCAAGGCCACCCACGCCGCCGCCGACTACCTCTCGCTGCTCCACTCGACGCTGGGGCACTGGTACCTGGCCTGGGCCGGCTACAACACCGGCGGCGGCCGCGTGCGCATGCTCATCGAGCGCTCGGGCTCCCGCGACTTCTGGGAGCTCTCCGAGCTCAAGCGGGGCTTCGCGAAGGAGACGAAGCACTACGTGCCCAAGCTCATCGCCTGCGCGCTGGTGGCCCGTCACCCCGAGGCCTTCGGCTTCTCGCTCGACGAGTTCGAGCCCGAGGGCCCCTTCGAGTTCGACGAGGTGCCGCTGACCGACCCGGTCGACCTCGAGGTGCTCGCCGTCAGCGCGGGCACGACCGTCGAGGCGCTGCGCGAGCTGAACCCCGAGCTCAAGCGCTGGTGCACCCCACCGGCCAGCGCCGCCGCGCCGTACGTGCTGCGCATTCCGAAGGGGCGCCGGGCGACCTTCGACGAGGCCTTCGCCCGCGCGGCGCCGCAGGAGCGCCTGCACTTCAAGATTCACCGCGTCGCGAAGGGCGACACGCTGTCGAAGATCGCCCTCAGGTACCGCTCGGCGCAAGAGGCCATCTTGCGCATGGATGGCCTGTCGAGCGCGCGCGCGCTCAAGCTCGGGCTCGACCTCATGGTGCCGGTCCCGAGCGCCGCGGCGCTGGCGGCGGGGAGCAGCGACGTCGCCCTCGAGCGCCAGGTGGCCCGCGCCCGGCGCAGCGGCCTGTCGGCGGCACGGCCGCAAGACGAGATCCCCGCGGGGACGCAGGCAGGCAGCGGCAAAGCGATGGCGTCGGGCACGGTGACGGTCGAGACGGTCGGCGGCAAGACGCGCGTCACCTACGGCGTGGCCCGCGGCGACTCGCTGTGGACCATCGCGAGGCGCTTCGACGTCCGCGTGAGCGAGCTCAAGGCATGGAACGAGAGCCTCGGCGGCGGCCGGTTGAGGGTGGGCGTCGGCCTGGTGGTGTGGCCCGGGCCGAAGGCCGACCTCGCGTCGTCGGGCGCCCCGCCGGCGCCGTCACCGATGGCCGTCGCTGCCGCGCCGAAAGCCAGCGCCAGCCTGCCGACGCCCCCTCGGGCCAGCCCTGCCCCTGCGGTCGCGAAGGGCGCGCGGCACACCGTCAGCGCGGGCGACTCGCTCTGGTCCATCGCTCGGGCGTACGGCGCGACGGTGCCCCAGCTCAAGGCGTGGAACCGCCTGGCCTCGAGCCGGCTGAAGGCCGGGCAGGTGCTCGTCGTCTCGGCGCCGTGAGCCGCCCCGTCACCGGGCCGCGCGCACCTCGACCCCGAAGGGCCACAGCGCGAGCAACGCCAGCTTCACGTGCTGCAGCGCGAACGGCAGGCCGATGATGGTGACGGCCGAGGCCAGCGCCAGGCCCAGGTGGGTGAGGCAGATCCACACGCCGGCGAAGGCCAGCCACAGCAGGTTGAAGGGCAGGCTCACGAGCCGCCGCGGCCGGCCGTCGTCGACGTCCTTGCCGAAGGGGAACAACGCCAACCCGGCCAGCTTGAAGCACTGCAGGCCGAAGGGAATGCCGACGACGGTGAGGCAGAGCAGCACGCCCGCCAGCAGGTACTCGAGGGCCGTCACCAGCCCCCCGCCGACGAGCGCCCACAGCAGGTTGAGCACCAGGCGCATGCGCCCACGTACGCCCGGCGAGGCGAGGCATTGCGTGGAACGGGCACGCGGGCGCCAGCGTCGAAACATCCGCTCTTTCATGCGGACGAAGGGCGTAGACTTCGTGGGCCTCGCAGTGAGGGGACCTCTGGCATGCCGATGCATCGACGTGGAGCCACGCGGCGCTGGCCGCTCATCGTGACCGGGGCCATCGGGCTGGCCTTGCTGGTCGCCGCCTCGCGCACCTGTCTGTCGACGGGGTTCGCGCACGGGCTGTGGCTCGACGAGTGCCCCGACGGCGCGCTGCGCCCGGTGGTGGCCTTCGACACGGGCGCGCTGACGCGGGGCGCGAAGGGCTCGGTGACGGTGTCGGTCTCGGCGGCCTACACGACGGGTCCGTCCGACCTCCAGCGGCAGGTGCCGCTGCCGTCCTTCGACGCGCGGCTCTTCCTCGTCGGCCCCGCGGGCGAGCAGGAGCTCACTCCGGCGGAGGGCTGGAAGCAGGCCGGCGGCGCCTCGCGGTCGGCGGTGGTGGCGCTCCCGTCGGTGCCCGACGGGGACTACCTGCTGCGCGTCAAGGCGAAGACGTCGGTGGGCGACGAGCAGCTCGACGCGGCGCTGCCGCTCTACGCGCCGGCGACCGTCCACGTGCTGACCGACCGCCCGCTCTACGAGCCGGGCAACCGGGTGCAGTTCCGCGCGCTCGCCCTGCACGCCGGCTCGCTCGCCCCGCTCGACGGGCGCCCGGGCACCTGGCGGGTCACCGACCCGTCGGGCGAGGTGCTCCTCGAAGAGAAGGCGCCGGCTGGCGCCTGGGGCGTGGTGCGCGGCAGCTTCCCCCTCGACGCCGAGGCCGCGAGCGGGACGTGGACCGTCTCGTGGGCGTCGGGCCCAGTGACGCAGACGCGCGCCTTCGAGGTGAAGCCCTTCACCCTGCCGCGCTTCCGCGTCGAGGCGGCGCCGGCGCGGGCGTTCTACAGCCGCAACGAGGTACCGGTGCTCGAGGGGGCCGTCCGGTACGCCTCGGGCGCCCCGGTGGCGAACGCGAAGGTGGAGCTGTCGTGGCGCGTCGCCGGCCAGTGGCCGGCCCCGACGGCCTGGGCGAGCGGCGAGGCCCTGCCGAAGCTGGCGACGTGCGACGACGCGGGCCGCTTCCGGGTCGAGCTGCCGCGCGTGCCCGAGGACCTGGTGGGCGTCGCCACCCTCTCGGCCGCGCTGGCCGCCACCGACCTCTCGGGAGACCGGGTCGAGGGCAGCGCCGCGGTGCTCCTCAGCCAGGACCGCATCGCCGTGTCGGCGCTGACCGAGCTCGCCGGCGGCCTGGTGCAGGGCTTCAACAACCGCGTCTACCTGCGCCTCACCACCGCCGACGGCGTCGTGCTGCGCAACGCCGAGGTGCTGGTGAAGCGCCTCTGGGAGCCGACCGACGAGGGCCTCATGGCGACGACGGACGACGACGGGGTGGCCAGCCTGCAGCTCGACCCCGGGCCTCCGGTGAACGTCGTGGTGCCCGCGATGCCCTTCCGCCCGCCACCGAAGGCCGACCCGGTGGCGCGGCAGAGCCTCGTCGAGCGCCTCTCGCAGGACGAGGTGTCGCTCACCGACCGGCTCGCGTTCGACCGCGCCGAGAAGGCCCTCGAGGGCTGCACCCGGTACGCGGGCCCAGCAGGGCGCTCGGTGACCGTGGGCGTGCACGTGCGCGGCTCAGGCGCCCTCGGCGGCGTGGCGGCGCCGGTCACGCGCCTGGGGCGCTGCACGCAGCGGGTGCTCGAGGGGCTGCGCTTCGACCCCGGGCCCGAGCGGCTCTTCGAGGCGCAGTTCGACTTCGACGACGCCGACCTGCCGACGCTGAACGGGTCGGTCGAGAGCGTGCCAGGCGACGTCGAGGCCCTCGACGACGCCCTGGCCGACGCGCTGCTCGACGTTCGCGACTGCCTGCCTCCCACCATCGAGGCGGGGCCAGTGCAGCGGGTGGCCACCTTCCGCTTCGCGCCGGGCGCGAAAGCGCTCGACCTCACCTGGGCGCCGGCGCGGAACGGCGGCCGCGTTCCCGACGAGGCGCTCGCCTGCCTCACCTCGCGGCTGACGAAGGTGCCCCTACCCGCCCGGAAGCCCGACGGGGCCGAGGTCGCGACCGTCGGGGTGGCCTCGTTCGTCGTCGACGCGCCCGACAAGTACGAGGCCGAGCGGCCGCGAGAGACCATCCTCGTCGGCTACGAGTTCCGGGTGACGGCGAAGGCCGGCCGCGACGCGCTGGGCTCGACGACGCTGCGGCTGGTCCCCGGCGACATCCCTGACGTCCGGCTGCGCGCCTCGAGCCAGCTGCTGCGCCCGGGAGAGCAGGTCACGGTGCAGCTGCTGCGCGGCCCCGAGTGGAGCGGCACCCTGCCCGAGAAGCTGTTCCTGCGGCAGGGCGCCCGGCGCTGGGAGGCGCCGTTCGACGAGGCGACGAAGAGCGCCACCTTCACCATGCCGGCCGACGTCGAGGGCTGGTTCTCGGTCGACTTCGAGCGCGCGCAGGTGTTCCTCTTCTCGCGGCCCCGCGCCTCGCTCGCCGTCCAGGTGAGGCCCCAGCGGCCGCGCTACGCGCCCGGCGAGCTGGCGCACCTCGAGCTCGAGACGACGGTCGGCGGCGTCGGAGGCCCGGCGGCCGTCGGCCTCTTCGGCGTCGACGAGAGCCTCTCGCAGCTGGCGCCGCTGCCCGGCGCCGGCGAGCTCGACGGGCTGCGGCCCGGCGTCTCGTCGACCCCGGCCTTCCCCGGGCTCGACGCGCAGGCCCTGGCCTTGGGCCGGGTGCGCGGCGCCAACGCCCAGGCCGCGACGCTGCTGAAGGTGTCGGCCCTGCCGCCCCCGCCGCAGCTCGACACGCCCGTCGCCGTCAGCGCCCGCGGCGTCATCGACCCGGGCGCGGTGCTCGTCGACCGCTTCTACGTCGCGCTCGAGGCGCTGCACGTGCAGGCCCGCGAGTGGGAGGCGAGCGCGCCGCGAGGGCAGCAGATGACGCCGGCGGTGATGGCGTCGCTGTGGGCGAAGGCCCTCGACGCGATGGAGGCCCGCGCCGAGTCCCCGAAGGACTTCTGGGGCCGGCGCCTGAGGTTGCACCGGCTCCCGGCCGACCTCCTGGCCCTCACCGAGCCCCGGCAGGTGGTGGTGGACGGCACGCGCCTGCCAGAGGACTCCGAGAACTGGACGCTGTGGGTCGCCCGGGAGCAGCCATGAAGAAAGTCCTTGTCCTCCTCCTCACGGGCTTCTCGGTGCTGGCCCTCTTCGTCGTCTTCGCCACCCTCGGCGAGCGCGGCCCCGGCGCCGCGGCCCCCGCCTTCCGCCAGGGCGACGGCGCCTACCGAAAGTCCTTGAGGACCTTCGGCCAGAACGAGGTCGCCGAGGTGATGCCCCAGGCAGCGCCGGCGGCGGCGCCGCCGGGCACGTCGGCCCCCAGCGAGGACGCCGAAGGCTGGAGCGCGAACGCGGAGCGTGGCGGGGGGGGCGGCGGTCGCGCGAAGCGCCTCGCCGCCTCGAACCTGATGGGGGGCGACGCCGTCGAAGAGAAGCCGGCCGAGGCCGAAGGAGGCCGCGGCGAGGTGGCTCCGACGCGGGCCTGGTTCCCAGAGACGTTCCTCTTCGAGCCGCTGGTGGTGACCGACGAGGCGGGCCGCGCCGTCGTCCCCGTGAAGGTGCCCGACCGGCTGACGACGTGGCGCGTGCTGGCGCTGGCCCACGGGCGCCAGGGTGGCCAAGCCGGCGCGGTGACGAGCTTCCTCGGCACGCTGTCAACCTACGTCGAGCCGGTGGTGCCGCCCACGCTATTCGCCGGCGACGCCGTCGAGGTGCCGGTGCAGGTGGTGAACACCACCGAGCGCGAGGTGACGAGCACGCTGCAGCTCGAGTCGTCGGGCGGGCTGTCGAGCACCGGCGGGCCGGTGCGCGTCGCCGGCGGCGGGAGCCTGGTGCAGCGCGTGCGGCTGACGGCGCGGCGCGCCGGGCCGCTGCAGTTCACCGCGCGGCTCGGCGCCACCGACGCCGTCGCGCGCGTCATCGACGTGCGGCCGGCGGGGCAGCGGGCCGCCGTGACGAAGGGCGGCACCCTCGCCGCGACGCGCACCTTCCCGCTCGAGGGCCCCGCCGACGCCCTGCCCGACTCGGAGCGCGTCGCGCTGCGCGTCTTCCCCGGCGCCCTCGGCCTCTTGCGCAGCGAACTCTCGGCGGCGCCCGGCCGCGGCGGCGTCGCCGAGGACGCGTACCTGCTGCAGCTGCTGGGCTCGGCCCCGGCGTTGCTGCGCAACCTCGGCGCCGAGCCGGCCCTGCCCGTCATTCGCGACCTCTCCGTCGTGGCGACGCAGCGGGCCATGCGCCACGCCCGAAGCCCCAACGTCGAGACGGCGACGCTGCTGGCCGAGGCGGCGCTCGCCCACCCCGAGAACCCGGTTCTGGCGCGCCTGGGGGAGCGACTCGCGTCGCAGGTGGCCCGGGCCCAGCGTGGCGACGGCACCTTCGAGGGGGCGACCGGGTGGACGCTGCAGCGCCTGCTGGTGACGACGGCCGACGCCCTCCGCGCGCTGCGCGCCGCGCAGTCCACCCGCCCGGGGCAGCAGCGCGCCACGGCCGCCCTGGTGAAGGCCGCCGGCGCGTACGAGCGAAACCTGGGCCGCATTGCCGACCCCTACACGGCCGCGGCGGCCCTCTCGTCGGGCGCCGTCACGGGCACGGTGGCCGATGCGCTGCGGGCCCTGGTGCTGTCGGGCATCACCTCGGGCCCCGAGGGGGCGACGCTGGCGGTGCCCAACGGTGTGGTGCGCGCAGATGGGCTGCGCCCCAGCGACGTCGAGGCCACGGCGCTGGCCGTGCTGGCGCTGGAGGGCGACGCGAAGGCGCCCCTGGCCGACCTCGGCACCTCGCTCCTGGGCGCCTACGAGCCGGGTTCCGGCTGGGGCGACGGGAGAACCAACCTGCTCGCGCTGCGCGCCGTCACCACCCTCTTCAAGGACAAGGTGCCCCCCGGCGTGAAGGTGTCGCTCGCGCGCGACGGCATGGTGCTGGCGACGGGTGAGCTGACGCCCGAGACGCTCAAGGAGGTACTGGTGCTCGAGGCCGACGCGAAGGGCTCGGCCGGCGCCCACGAGTGGACGGTGCGGGCCGAGCCGCCGCTGGCGGGGCTCGGCTACACGCTGGGCCTGACGGCGTACGTGCCCTGGCGGCCCTCGGCGGGCGGCGGCCTCGAGCTCGACGCCCGGGTGCCCGAGGGGCTCACGGTGGGCCGCGCGGCCGACGTCGCCCTCACCGCGGCCTTCCCCGCGGGCGCCAGCGCCGCGCTGCGCCTCGGGCTGCCCGCAGGCGTGCAGCCCGAGACGCCCTCGCTCGACGCGCTGGTGTCGGCCGGCACCATCACCCGCTACGAGACGGAGGACGGCGCGGTGACGCTGCACCTGCCCCTAGGGAGCGCCGGTGACACCTGGCGGGGTGCGCTCCGCGTCATCCCCACGCTCGCCGGCACGCTGCAGGCCCCGCCAGCCTCCCTGGCCGTCGACGGGCAGCCCCAGACGAGGCGACAGTTCGCGCCGAAGCCCTGGGTGATTCGCTGAGCGCCACGCCGGCCCCGCGCGAGCGCCGGGCCCCTCACCGCTCCTCGAGCAGCACCTTCAGCTCGCGAATGCGCCGCGTCACCTCGTCGCGCTCGAGCGTCTGGAAGGCCTCGGGCAGCAACTCCCGGCTCGTGCACTCCTGCACCGCCACCAGGTTCTGCAGCTCGATCTCCAGCGGGTAGCTCGGCGGCACGAAGTCCTTCACCACCGCCTCGACGTCGCCCCGCGTCACCGCATCGCGCCCGTCGGTGGCCGCCTTGAACTTCGCGCGAATGAGGATGGCCTCGATGTCGGCGCCCGAGAAGGGGTGACCATCGGTGAGCTTCGAGAAGTCGGGCACGTCGACGCTCACCTTCGTCTTCTTCTGCATCGCCTTGAACAGTTCGTCGCGCTCGGCGTCGGTCTGCGGGTAGAACAGCGCGAGGTGCTCCTCGGCCCGCCCCTGCCGCTTGAGGTCGATGGGCAGCAGGTCGGGCCGGCACGTGAGCAGGAACCAGACGATCTTCCCGCGGAACTCGGTGTTGCCCATGAACGAGGCGATGGAGCCGAACACCCGGCTCGACGTGCCCGAGTCCCCGCCCGCGTCGCGGTCGCCGAGGAAGGCGTCGGCCTCGTCGATCATCACCGCCACCGGCCACAGCGCCTTCAGCAGGTTGAAGATCTTCTCCAGGTTCGACTCGGTCACGCCCTGCCACTGCGAGCGGAAGTTGAGGAACTTCACGCAGGGAATGCCGATCTCTCCGGCGAAGCACGTCACCAGGAACGTCTTGCCCGTGCCCACCGGCCCCGACACCAGGTAGCCCATGGGCATCACCTCGATGCGCCCCTTCTTCAGCATCGCCGAGGCGTCGCGCAGCATGCGCTTGGCCTTCGCGTGCCCCGCCACCACGTCGAGCGTCCACGCCGGCTCGATGAACTCGAGCAGCCCGTGGCACTCGGCCTGGATGATCTCCTTCTTCTTCTCCTTGAGCGTGTCGGCGGTGATGCGCTCGCCCGACTCCATCGCCTCGGTGAGCAGCCGGTCGAGGTTGATGCGCGACAGCCCGGCCGTCATCTTCGCCAGCGGCGCCACGCCCACCTCCGAGACCGACGCCAGCTTCTTCCCCTCGAGCTTCCACTTCACGAAGTCGAGCCGGTCGGCCTCCTTCGGCAGGGTGATCTCGATGTTCGCGACGTAGGGGTTGCGCGACAGCCGCGGCGAGACGTCGGCGAGGTTCTCGACGACCAGGACGATTGAGAGGTCGCCCTGCAGGAACTGCGGGTCTTGCGACCACTTGATGAGCGTCGCCAGCGTGAAGCGGTCTTCGGCCGACAGCGCGCTCATGTCACCCGCCGGCGCGATGGTCTCGGCGAAGTCGATGACCAGCGCGAGCGAGCGCCCGTCCGAGACGCGCAGCCGCAGGTAGTTCTCGATGATCTGCAGCGCGCGGCCCGGGTCTCGCGGCATCACCCGCGCGAAGTCGGTGCCGTACATCGCGTCGTAGGCCGACATCGCCCGGGTAAAGTCCTGCTGTGTCTCGGGCGCCTGGGCCCGCACACCCGATGAGCGATCGTAGAACACGACGTGGTCGCGCCCGCCGAACAGCTCCTGCCCGAGGAACGTCTTGAGGTTCTGGAAGTCACGCGAGCCGTCGTCGCGCGTCACCGGCTGCAGGTCGCGCACAGCGCCGTAGACGATGAAGGTCGAGACGGTGCGGGTGTAGTACCGCCGCGCGAGCGTCTGCGCCCACTCGGGGAGACCGGCGAGCGGGTCGTCTTGCTTTCTTTGTCTGGCCATGGGTCTCGTGGGCGCGGCGCGCGCGGGTGCCCGCGCGGCGCTACTCGGCGCCCTTCTTTTTCAGCTTCTTGGTGAGCGGCGTGTACTCGTTGCCTTCCTTCACGTCGACGATGTCGGTGAACGTCTCGTACCCGGGAACGACGATCATCACCGTGTTCTTCCCCGCCGGCACCTCGCGAATCTGCGGCCAGTCCTTGATGGGGGAGCCGTCGGGCTCGACCAGGTCCTTGCCGTTGAGGTTGACCCGCGCCTTGCCCGCGGCGCCCTCGGGGAGTTCGATGATGAGCAGGCCCTTCGTCGCCGGCTTGAGCGCGAAGCCGAGCCCGACGAGGGTCAGCACCAGCACCAGGCCCACGCCGATGATGGCGGCGAGCGTCTTGTTCGAGCCGCCGCGGCCGGCGGCGCCCTTCGCCCCCCCCACGCCAGCGACAGCCTGGAGCTGTGAGGCCGTGTCCGCCACCGGGGGAATCGCCGTCAACGACGGCGCCGAGTCGTTGACGATCATCGGCGGCGCCATGCGCGGGGGCAGCGGCACCTGGTTCACCGTCGACCGACGGCCCTCGGTCACCGTGAGCACCGGGGGAC
>JADCJJ010000352.1 GCA_020247085.1 Myxococcaceae bacterium
GGGCGTCCTCGCGGCGTCGCCGGCAGGCCGAACGCCTGCTCGAGCGCCGCCTTCACCGCCACCTGCTGCTGGTCCCGGTGCTCGCGCACGACTCGCGCGACCTTCGCCTCCAACGTCTCGCCTTCGGGCGGTCTCTTGGTCATCCGCCAGAAGTCGCACACGCAGACTGCGCCCTCAACCGCACCCCTGAACGGTTACTTGGCGCGCGCCAAGGGTCATCGGCGCTACGGCTGCGCACGAACAGCCGTGCGTGCCGAACGGATCAGTACGCGAGGCGTGATGCACGCGCAAGAGTGACACCGCGATCAGACCTGACGTCGATCACGATCACCGACGTGGGTGGGTCGGTTTTGGAGAGCAGACCCGGGTCGATTCTGGAGAGCGTCAAAGCGCTGAGCCGGAATCGGCACGCGGCCATCGATGTCGATGTCCCCGGCCCCAACCTGCGAGCGCTTTGTCTCGAAAGTACAGATGGAGGGACCCGACCGGCGAGTTAACAGCTCGAACTGGGCGGACGGATTTTGAGCTACTAGGGGCCGGTTGCGAACAGCACCGGCCCCTTTGTTTTACTCCCCTGCCCCGTTCGCCCCCGAGAGCAGCGCTCTCATATCCTCGCCCGCAGAGAATTTCGGCGAGCTCGACGGGCCCGTTTTGGACAGCGTGGCTCTCGGTTCTCCGTCCCGCGCAGAGAGTCCGGAGATCGGCGGTTAACAGCTTCTGCTAAACGCTAAACGTTGGGTCGCTGGAAGCTGTCGGAATCACGAGTGGTTCGCAGGTCGCTTCGTTCAGGGTCGAAGGTCGCTGCCTGCGAACCCCTTCGCGAAGAGGCTCTTGAGAGAACGAAGAGAGGCCATGGCCGCTGAACGTCAGCGCGGCAGCGTGGCGGTCGTCATGCGGATCCGCGTCTACTCAGACCTGCACCTCGAGTTCGATCCCTTCGAACCGCCCGCGAGCGAGGACGTGGACGTGGTTATCCGGGCGACATCGACGTGAAGGGCCGCGGCGTGGCGTTCTCGAAGCGCGCCTGCCCCGTCGTCTAGGAGCCGGGCACCCGCGAGCATCGTCAGAGCTTGTCGAAGTCTTCCGTGAACAGCCCGCGCTGCCCGAGGAGCTCGAGCGTCAGCTGGAACGACGGCGACACCGGCGAGCCCGGCGTCGACTGGAAGCCGATGGACGGCGTGATGCGCAACAGCCCCTTGTACTCGCCGCCTTCGACCACATTCGCCACGAGGGGGAAAGCCGCGCTGAGGCGCACCGTGCCGTCCAGTGCAGAAACAGCCCCGTCGAGACCGCCAGCCACGCGGAAGCGCTGTTGATCAGTCCACCCCGCGAACAGCGCTAGGCGCACGGTGGTCGATCGCGTGGGTCGCCCTTCGGCAATCTCGCTGCACCGCTCGAGAGGGACCTCGCCCTGTTCGGTCTGCACAGTCCCCCTCGGCACGCAGAAGCGGCTGGTGGTGCTGGTCGGCTCGAAGCGGGAGCCCACCGTGGCGATGGCCTCGAAGGTCAGGCGCCCCCTGCTCTCCGTGCCCGGCCGGCTGGCGGTCAGCCACCCAGAGAGCCCGGCCGTCCACTGGTCGTAGCGCGTCTCCTGTTTGACCAAGGGGCCTGGCTCACTTGAGGAGAGGAAGGTGTACGATGCTTGTCCGCCCCGTGCACCGAGGTTGAGCATCGCCGCAGGGAGCAGCGGCGCGGCGTCCGCATCGCGGAGCAGCTGGAGCCCCTTCTCGCAGAGCTTGAGCCCCTTCGGCGTGAGCGGCGGTGCGGGGGGCAGAGGCACCGACGTTGTCTCGGGCTTCGACCGCTCGCACCAATCGGGGTCGGTGTTCGTCGTGAACGGGTCGTCGCACGCCTTCCTGCATTCTCTCCACAGCCGCCCTCGCTCCGACCGGTACTTGAGCTCGGCGTCCGAGACGTCCACTCCGGTAGCCTTGAGGGCAGCGATTCTCCCCGCGACTTCTTCGAGCTTCTTCAGCGCGGGCCCGGCGTCCTTGCAGAAGTCCTTGTCTGCGACGCGCACGCGATCCTTCTCGAGATCCCACACGGTACTGATGGCCCGATACTGGTCGTACCAAGTGCAGAACTCGGACCCGGCTCGCTTGGCGCAATCCTCGGCGCAGCTCTTCCATGCGTCGGTCTGCAGTTGATCGGCGTTTGGCGCGAACCCGTTCTTCACCCACGTGACGATCCCGCCGACCTCCCAGTTCTTGCCAGCCGAGAAGGTGTCGGGGTTGTCGAGCCTGCCGGACAACAGCGTGCCGACCCCGTCCACCAGCGTCGACTTGTACGACGCGCGAACGAGCACCTGGCTTCCCTCTGGGCGGAAGATGAGGCCCGCGGCGGCGCGGAAGTCGACCTTCCCCTTAGAGCTGCCGTCGATCGAAGCCTGCGTCACCTCGGGCTCGAACGGGCTGGCCCACACCATGCCGGAGAGCAGCCCGAGCAAAAGGACGGCGCGCCTCATCACGGCACCTGGAAGGCGTAGGTGTCGGTGACGATACCGGCCGGGTAGGTCTGCTCCTGCCCGCGCGCCCCGCCGTTGATCGAGACTCCGAGCGAGAACGCCTTGGTCCCCTGCACCGTGAACCGATACCAGTAGCTCCCGCTCGAGAGAGCGCGGGTGGTCGTGCCGAGTTCCACGTTTGTGGCGATCGTGCTGGTGCCTCTACCAAGCCGCCCGATAGTCGCCGCGCTCGCGCTGCTGCTACGCAGAGACAGTTCAACCGAAAACGACGAGAGGCTTGTCGCTAGCAGCGTCTCTGCCGCGAAGAGAGCGGCAGCCCCCGGCTTCTTCGCGGTCGCCGGCTTTGTTTTTGGTCTCGCCTTCGTCTTCGTCTTCGCCTTCGTCTTCACGTCGGCTCTTGCGCTCGTCGCCTTCCTCTTGATCGCCATTCAACTCCCCGCCATCACGTCGAGTGGTATCCTGCGTCCACTCCGCGTCGAGGTGACCGGAGCCGAAACGCCGCAGCGATTCTCAGGCCGCTGCCCGGGAAGTTCAAACCTCGAATCAGAGCGTAGCGTCGAATTCGGATGGGCCGCATGCGCGCTCGGATAGTTGCCGAGCGAAAACCTGAGGCGCGGCGATCACTTGGCCGATGGGGTCGACAGGGCCAACGAATTTGTGGTTCTCGACGACATGGCCAAGTCCTCGAAGCCCTGCGCCGTCCCTGCCTCCGAC
>JADCJJ010000353.1 GCA_020247085.1 Myxococcaceae bacterium
CAACAGGTCATCAAGCCCCGGCACATGTTTTCCGGGCGGAGACGCCAGCTGGCGGACGAACCCCGCCAACCGCCTGGACGGCGGCGTGCCCGGTGGACCCGGTGGTCCTGGTGGCAGAGGCCAGCGCGGTGGTGACGGCGCCGGTGGCCCTTCACACGCCATCGTCGAGGTCGGCAGCACGACGTCGGTCACCGCTCTCCCCGGGACGATTCTCCGTGCGGGCCAAGGAGGAACCGGCGCCGGTAGTGCCTCCAGCGGCCGCAACGAGCCCCACGCCCGGTACTGACCCAAGGCCAGGCGATGACGGAGAGCTGCCGAGCCGGGCGTTGCCGGAGGAACAGCGTGGCTTCGAATGCCCGGTCCTGGCGTCGCCCGTCACGGTGTCATCGCCAGCCGGAGCCGGTGGCGGCCGAGCCGGCGGCAGTGAGTGAGATGCTGACGTCGGTGGCGGCGAAGGCGTCGAGCGCCGACGCTGGTAGCGAAGACCCCTTCGATGGGCGAGAGTAGCGACCTCGATGCGTGGCGTGACGACCCGCCCACTGGCCTTCGCTGTGCTGCTCGTTGGCTGCGCGCTCAGCGCCTGCCTCGAGTTCAGGACCGACGACAAGCCGTTCCTGTGTCCGGGTGAACCGTGCCCTCGCGACGGGGGCCTTGATGGGTCCGTCGAGGACGGTGGACCTGGTGGCGGGGCTCCGGGCGGTGGGGGAGGAGGGGGAGGTGCGGTGGACCGGGAGTGGAGTCATTGGGCGCCACCTCCTGACGGACCGAACGCCTACACGTTCGACGCCGACGCCGTCGTCGACGCCGTGACGGGCCTGACATGGCAGCGCGAGGTGGCTGGCCTGTTCAGCTGGGCCCGGGCGGTGTCGTACTGTGATGACCTGGAGCTCGCAGGCCAGGTCGATTGGCGGCTCCCGACGCGCATCGAGTTGCTGAGCGTAGTGGATTCGGCTCGTGTCCAGGGGCCGTATCTCAACGGGGTCGCCTTCCCGGAGTCGCCCGTCTCCTCGTTCTGGACCGCGACGCGCGCGGCGAACGAGCCCGGCGAAGCGCGACGGACGGTGAGGTTCGTCGGTGCGACTGGAGACCTGTGGGACTCGCCCGAGACGCGGCATGGCGTCCGCTGCGTGCGGGGCGGCAAGCTCACGGCGGTTGCGAGTCCACCAGCCCGGTTTCGCGCCGGCGCCGAGACGAGCTTCGACGAGGTGACACGCCTGATGTGGCAGCTCAACGTCGACGCCGCTCGTTACGACTGGATGGCGGCGAGGTCGTATTGCGAAGGGCTGCGACTGGGAGGCTTCAACGGCGGCTGGCGGCTGCCGACCCGGAAGGAACTCGAGACGCTCGTCGACGTACGGCGCGAGACCGCCCCTGCCAGCCACGTCGAATCGTTTCCTGGAACGCCAGGGACTCCATTCTGGACCTCGACGGTCGGCCCCGCAGCGACGGCGTGGACCGTCGACTTTGGGTTCGGCGGCTCGACTTCTCTCAACGGCGTCACCAACAGCATCGAGGTTCGCTGCGTGCGCTGACTCGTCGCGGCGCGTCTGAACATCGCGTCACCCAGCTGCCTGGCGCGGCGATGGTCCAGACCCCGGGGCCCGGTGCGGTCGAGCGTTACGGCGTGTAGCGCCAGCCGGTGCCGGTCGCGGTCGCGCCATTGGTGTTCCAAGAGGTGCTGACGCCGTCGAGGCCGTTGAGGTTCTCGAGTCCGACGGTCGCGCTCGAGCTCGAGCGGTTCCCCATGTCGCAATAGTGGAACTCGATGACGTTGCTCGTCTCGAAGAACTTGAGCTGGAAGCGGGTCGACACCCCAACCTGGTTGACCCACTCCACCACCGAGAATCGATTGGGTGTCGTCCCGAAGACCCTGTTTCGAACGACGCTCCCGGAAGTGGAAAGCAGGTCGTCCCAGAAGGGCGCGGCGTAGCCGTTCGGCGCCGCCAGCGAGGGGATCGACTGGTTGTTGAAGTCAGCGCTTGGAATACCCCCCGCATTGGCATGGAACTGGACCATGCCGTTGGACTGGGCGCTGAAGTGGGTCATCGGCCACCCGAAGAACGAGAACGGAAACGGAAGCACGCGGAGCGGCGTGGTGACGTCGTCGCCGATGGCGGGCACCGACGTCAGCGACAACAGCTCGGCCGCCCCGCTCGACAGGTCGTTGCACGCGGCCGAAATGGGCGCCTGCGTGTAGGTCGCGGTCTGGATTGGGGCGAAGGTGAGGGCCAGCGAGAAGCTGCCGGGGGTTGGTGAGCTCGTCTCTACGACGATGAACACCGTTCGCGACGTCGCCCCGGTGTTCTGGAGCACGGCCGTCTCGGTTGGGCCCGTCGAGCCGTTCGAGCTCGCCAGGCAGGTCTGACCGATTGAGCTCGCGCACGTCGTACCATCGACGATGTTGATGGCCGGGTCCCACGCGCCGCTCGTGGCCGTCACCCGCGCGGTGACCTGACGACCTGCGCCCACGGTGGCTGCGTACACCATGTCCGGGCCGATGATCCCAAAGCTCACACACCCTGCGTTGCCGCCCCAGAAGTAGTCACCGGTCGCCTGCGAGAGGTCGCCGGTGAAGGTCGCGGCCGCCGTTGCGGGGGCGCCAGCGGTCGCACAGGTCTCGTTGGGGGGAACGGGGCCGACCACGGTGGTCAAGTCATAGGTCGCTCCGGTGGGCAGCGGACCTGCAGAGTCGACGATCAGCAGGACCGTATCGGCAGCGCCGGCCGTTCTCTGGTTGGTGTAGACGAGGCGTTCGTTGGCGACACCGAACCTGTCCGAGCCAGCGACGCACGTGATGCCGGCGGTGCCCTGAGCAATCCCCTCGTTTTCGACGTCAAACAAGACCGAACACCTCGCGGAAGAACGGGACCCCGCGCATCAACTCGCCAAACTTGTTGATGAGGAGTTGAGCCTTCGGCTCGCGCATGTTCGGCAATGCGCCGTAGTAA
>JADCJJ010000354.1 GCA_020247085.1 Myxococcaceae bacterium
CGTCGACCCCACCAGCGGCCGGGCCACCACCGTCACCCGGCTCCCGCCGTCGACGTCGTACGAGTACACGAGGTCGCCGCCGGTCGCGGCTGCCGTCGGGCTGCAGCTGGGCCCCAGGCCGTCGTTCGTCGCCAGCAACGTCGAGCCCACCGCGATCGCCCGCGTCCCGAAGAACGTGAGGGGCTCGACCTGCGCGCAGGTGTCGTTCGCCGCCGCCGTCACCTGCGGCACGGCCGTCACCCCGAGCTCGACCCGTCCGCTCGCGCCCCCGGCGGACTCGAGGGCGACGAAGTAGCGGCCGGCCGGAAGGTTCGACACCGCCAGCGACGCCGCCGAGCCGCCGTCACGCGCCCGGTCGCACGAGAGCTCGCTGCCCGACACGCACGGCGCCGCCCGCAGCGCCACCGCCGGAGTGGCGAGCGAGCCGGGGAGCGCCCGCGCGGTGATGGTGACGTCACGGGGGCCGGACAGGTCGAACGCGTAGACGAGGTCGCCCCCCTGCCCGCAGCTGGTCGTCAGGTCGTCGATGGCCGTCGCCAGGTCGACGCGCACGAAGGCCGACCCGCCCGCGTCGGCGATGGCGAGCAGCTGGGGCGCCGAGCAGGAGTCGGGCAGCGCGGCGCAGTCGCCGAAGAGCAACTCGCACGTCTGGCCGGGCCCGCACTCGCCCAGGGCGTTGCAGTCGTCACAGGCCCGGGCGCGGCACGTCGGCCGGGGGTTGGCGCAGTCGACGTTCGAGAGGCACTCGACGCACTCGCGCCGCACCACGTCGCACTTCGGGATGGCCGAGGGGCAGTGGCCGTCGACGAGACACTCGACGCAGCGCCCACTGGTGACGTCGCACCGGCCCTGCACGCCGAAGCACTCGGGGTCCGAGGAGCAGCCTCCGGCGCCCGCGTCGGTGTCGCCTGCGTCCGTGGCGCCGCCGTCCGACCGCCCGGCGTCGGAGGGCCCGGCGTCGAGGCGGCCACCGTCGGCGCCGGCGTCGAGGGCAGGGCCAGCGTCGTCAGCGCCGGCGTCCGCGCGGCCCGCGTCGGCGAACCCACCGTCAACGCCGGCGTCACCGCGGCCGGCGTCGAGGGCGCCGGCGTCAGGGGGCCCGACGCAGAGGCCGGTCGCCTCGTCACACCGCGCTCCGGTGGCGCAGCGCACGCCGTCACAGCGCCCGGCCGGTGGGTTGTCGATCGACGAGCACGCGCCGAGGAGGAGCAGGACGAACGCGGAGCGGAGCGCCATGGCGGGAGCGTGCTTCGTCGAGGCCAGCGACACAACCGGTGCGAACGTGACGCTTGGGCCGACGCGCGCCGGGGCCCCTGCGCCCCTTGGAGGGGACCGGGGTGGCGCCGCCCGCCAGCAGCGGCCAGCAGGCGCGAGGCGGCCGGTGGGCCGGTGCGTGTTGCGCGCTGGACCGCCGTCTGGGCCCCCGCTCGTCTCTTGTGGAGTCGGGGTTGAAGCGCCGGCCCGCCACGGCCAGCAGGCGCCGGGCTGCCTGCGGCGCGGCGAGCGACGCACGCTGGAGCGCCGTCAGGGCGCGTCGGGAGCGGGGGGTGAGCCGCGCGCCCGTGACGGCCGGACGCCCCTGGGCTACCAGCGCCCCGTGGAGCGACGCGAGCAGCTGCTGGGCGGCGGGCTGGTGGCCCTCTCGGGCGTGTGCTTCGGCACGCTGTCCGTCTTCAACCGCCAGCTGGCGGCCGCCGGGCTGACGGTGCCGCAGATGCTCTTCCTGCGGTTCTTCGGCGGCGCCCTGGTGTTGTGGGGCCTGGCCTTCGCCCGGGGGGAGGTGCGGCGGCTGTCCGCTCGGCGCGCGCTGGGCTTCTGCGCGCTCGGGCTGCTGTACGTGGTCGAGGCCTGGCTCTACTTCGAGTCGTCACAGCGCATTCCCATCGCGTTGACGGCCCTGCTCCTTTACCTCTTCCCGTCGCTCGTCGTCCTCGCGACCTGGGCGCTCGAGCGACACCGGCCCGGCCCGGGGCGGCTCGTCGCGCTGGCCCTGGCGACGCTGGGCATCGGCCTCGCCGTCGGCAGCCCCGCGGGCCAACTCGACCCGCTCGGCGTCGCCCTCGGGGCTGGCACCGCCGTCGTGTACACGGGCTACGTGCTCCTCGGCGCACGCGTGCAGCCGGGCACCGGCGCCGCCTACGGGAGCGCGGCGCTCATGAGCATCGCCGCCCTCGGCTTCTTCGGCGCGAGCCTCGCCCAGGGCCGCACCGACTTCACCGCCGCCGCGACGGCCTGGCCCGCGGTGCTGGGCCTCGTCTTCATCGGGACGGTGGTGCCGATTCCACTGCTGCTGTTCGGCATGACGCGCATCGGACCGGCCAGGGCGTCGATCGTCAGCACCCTCGAGCCCATCAGCGCCGCGGGCTTCGGGCTGTTGCTCGGCGAGGCGCTGACGGTGGCGCAGGCGACGGGCGCCGGGCTGGTGATCGCCGCCGTGGTGCTGGTGGCCGCAGATGACGCGTCGCGTTGAGCGCGCCCTCGACTTCGGCTGCACGCGCCCCGTGCCTCCGGGGTCACTTCGGCATGGAATGCTCCAGGCTCTCGACGATGATCGCACGCGTCACGCTCCTGACGGTGACGCTCGCCGTCGTGCAGCCCGTGCCCGCCCAGCCCGTCGCGCCAAAGGGGACCGTCGCGGGTCAACCGACGCTGCACCCTGACGCCTGGGAGACTGACGTGAACGCCTGCCTCGGCGTCTTCAAGCAACGGCCCCGTTGCCTCACCGAGCAGTTCCTGCGGGTTCCCCAGCGCGAGCTCTCGACCTTCGAACCGCCGGCCGTCCAGCTCACCGAGACGCTGAAGCGGTGGCTGGGCCGGGACGACGTAGCCGCCCTCTACCGCGTCAAAGATCGCCAGCTCGGCGAGTGGATGATTGTCCGCCACTTCGTGATCGAGTCCAGCGAGGGCAGCGTGCGCCTCGTGCGGGTCTCGTTCCGCCGCATCCTCGGGCAGTGGTGGGTGCACGGCTTCCGGCTGTTCGATCGCGACGAGATCGACCGGGAGCTCGGGCTCGACTGAGACGACGAGAGGCTTCTCTCGCCGCGGTCGGCGTGAAGCCGCGTGTGGTGGCGACAGGTGACGCCGGCGACCGGCCGGGTCAGATCAGTCCGCGCGCGCGACGGATCTGCTCGAGCGTCTTCTGGTACTCGATCTCGTAGGCGCCCGTGCCCTCTTGCAGGTGCTTGAGCCGGCTCCGGGCCTCGCGATCGACCTCTTCGTCGATGTCGAGGTGCTTTTTCATCACCTGGAGGATCTTCGGCCGCATCTGGTGGTCGTCGGCGAACACCTCTTCTACGTTTCTGGAGATGAGCAGGAACTCGAGCATCTGGTTGATGACGAACTCGATGCCGTCATCGCCCAGCTTGAAGCCGCGCACGTCGGCCATCTCGCGCTTGACCTGGTTGAACTTGGAGAAGTCGTAGCCCCGCCGCTCGAGCGCCTCGCGGGTGGCCTGGTTCACGCGCTCCTCGTTGGCGAGGTACTCCCGCATGATGGCGGCCATGTCCATCTCGGCGTCGGCCATGCGAATCGCCTCGACCTCGATGTCCTTGTCCTTGGCCAGCCGGTCGATGATCTCGCGCGCGATGAGAGGAACGAGCTTTGGATACAGCCGCATGGTCGTCCTTGGGGGTGAGGGCTGAACGAAACGAACGCGCTCTCTATGTCAGCGCCGCGCAGCGCCGCAACGAAAAATCAAGGCGTTCTGTGACTTTGCGTCGGTGAGGGCTTCACCGCTCGGAGGCGTCGGTGAGCGAGGCCTCGCGCACGAGGTCGTCGGGTTGGTCGTCGTCCGGGGCGGCGCGCGGGCGTGGCGTGTGCAGGAAGGCGTGGAGGCGCTCGGCGACGGCGGGGCCGATGCCGTCGACCTCTGCGAGCTCTTCGATGCTGGCCTCGCGCAGGCGCCGAATGGAGCCGAAGTGCCGCAGGAGCGAGGCCCGTCGGGTGGCGCCGACGCCCGGCACCTGATCAAGCGCCGACGACAGGCCGCGCTTGCGGTTGAGCTTGCGCTGGTAGGTGATGGCGAAGCGGTGCGCCTCGTCGCGCAGCCGGGTGAGGGCGAAGAGCTCGGGCGAGGTCTGGGGCAGGACGATGGGAGCTTTGCGACCGACGAGGAAGACGCGCTCGGGGCTCTTGTCGGCGAGGGCGTCGGGGCTGGGCGAGTCGAGGTCGCGGCTCTTGGCGAGCGAGACCAGGTCGACGCCCTGCACGCCGAGGTCGCGCATGGCGGCGGCGGCGCTGGCGAGCTGGCCCTTGCCGCCGTCGATGACGATGAGGTCGGGCAGGTCGTCGTCCTCGAGGCCGCGCTGCAGGCGGCGCGTCAGCACCTCGTGCATCGAGGCGAAGTCGTCGTTTCCGATGACCGCCTCGAGCTTGTAGTGCCGGTACCGCGACGGGTCCGGCTCGGTGTCGACGCTGGCCACCTTCGAGGCGACGAGCGCGGCGCCCTGGAAGTGCGAGATGTCGAAGCACTCCATGCGGCGGGGCAGCTTCGAGAGGTGCAGCTTCTCCTTCAGGCGCTCGAGGGTCTGCTCGACCTCGTCGTGGCTGCGCTTGCGCTCCGAGAACGAGCGCTCGGCGTTCTTCGAGGCCAGCTTGAGGAGCGCCATCTTCTCTCCGCGCTCGGGCACCAGCACGCGCACCCGCTCGCCCTTGCGCTCCGACAGCAGCTCGGCGAGGGCCTCGGGCGTGGTGGGGCTGCCGGGCAGCAGCACCTCCTTGGGCACGAAGGCGTCGTCGGCGTAGTACTGGTTGACGAACGACGAGACGAGCTCGTCGTCGGGGAACTCGGACTGGAAGTGGTGGGCCTGCCCGCCGGTGATGCGGCCGCCGCGCACGAAGAGGCTGTACAGGGTGATGCGGTCGCCCTCGCGGAACAGCCCGAAGACGTCTTGATCGATGGCCTCGGTCGACGCGATGGCCTGGCGCTCGACGCTGCGCTCGATGGCGATGACTTGATCGCGCAGCCGCGCCGCCTCCTCGAACTCGAGCTTCGACGAGGCGCTCTTCATGCGGCCGCGCAGGTTCTCGAGCAACGGGCCGGTGCGGCCCTCGAGGAAGAGGGCCACCGCGTCGACGTTGCCGCCATACTCCTCGACGGGAATCGGCTTCACGCAGGGCGCCGGGCAGCGGCCGATCTGGTGCAGCAGGCACGGGCGCTTGCGGCTCTCGAGCACGTGGTCCGAGCAGGTGCGCAGCTGGAAGAAGCGGTTCACCACCCGCACCGTCTCGCGAATCGACGAGGCCGAGGCGTAGGGGCCGAAGTAGCGCGCGCCGTCGCGGCGGGGCCGGCGCACCATCTCGAGGCGTGGGTAGCGGTGCTCGTTCGACAGCCGCAGGCAGAGGAACTGTTTGTCGTCGCGCCACTGCACGTTGAAGCGCGGCCGGTGCTGCTTGATGAGCTCGTTCTCGAGGAGCAGCGCCTCTTTCTCGCTGGTGACGACCACCGTCTCGATGGCGCCGAGCAGGCGGTCGAGGAGCGCGACGAAGGCCCGGGTGTCGGACGAGCCGGGGTTGAAGTAACTGCGGACGCGGCTGGCGAGGTTGACGGCCTTGCCGACGTAGATGACGCGGCCGGCCCGATCCTTCATGAGGTACACGCCGGGCTGGTGCGGCAGGGCCTCGAGGCGCTGTTCGAGCTCGACCGGGGTCATCGCTTGCGTCCGCGCCTCACCGGAGGAATGAGGCGGCTGCCCGTCTATGACACAGCTCACGCTCAGCGCGGAGGAGATCGCCCTGCTCGGCGAGCGGGGGTACTTCACGCGCGGGGCATTCCTGGGCCCCGCGGCCGCGCTGGCGGCGCAGGCGGCGGCGGCACGGCTGGTGCGCGCCGGGGCGCTGAAGCGGGCCGGCGTGCGCCGGGGCGGGCAGCACCGGCTCGACGATGCCGTCCGGCAGGACTCGATCACCTGGCTCGACGAGGCGGTGGAGGACGCAGCGCTGCGCGAGGTGCAGGCGCGCTTCGAGGCGCTGCGGCAGGCGCTGAACGAAGGCGCGTACCTGGGCCTTCGCCGCACGGAGCTGCAGCTGGCGCACTACCCGTCGACCGGCGCCGTCTATCAACGGCACCGCGATGCGTTCCCCGGTGACGACAACCGGCGCGTGACGGCGATCGTCTACCTGAACGCCGCCTGGGAGCCGGCCCACGGCGGCGCCCTGCGGCTCTACGTCGACCCGCCGCTCGACCTGGCGCCGGCCCTCGACCAGCTCGTCGTGTTCCGCTCCGAGGTGGTGGAGCACGAGGTGCGGCCCAGCTTCGCCGACCGCTACGCCATCACCGCCTGGTACTCGGCGAGGTGAGCTGGCTCGCAGCAGGGCGCACCCGCCCCCTGCTCGCGGACGGCCACCGCGGCGGCCGATTCGCCCCTCAGCGGCTCCACGTCTGCGAGTTGCTCCACGACCCTGGCTTCGGCGTCCCTGGAGCGTTCGCGACGCCGGCACCGCGGTGCCTGATTGGGCGCTCCGCTGCTGTCCGTCTGGAGCCCCTGCGCCCGCCGACCGCCGCGTCACCGGAGCACCCGCCCCACCGGCACCGCGGCGCGCGACCGCCAGCCCGGACGCTGGCGCGAGGCCGCGCCTTGACGCACGATGAGCCTTCATGAAGGCCGTGCAGCGGGCGCTCGCCACCGACACCGCGATGACGTCGGAGCTCAACCGGGAGCGCGCGGCGGGGCTCGGGCGCACCGCCCGGCGCCTCGAGGAGGCCCTCGACGCGTGCGCAGCCTCACGGGCCGAGCTCGAGCGCCTGGGCCGCGGCCCGCAGCGCACGGCGCTGCTCGCGGCGTACGCCACCCACCGCGCCGAGGCCGAGCGGCAGCGCTGGAACCTCGAGGTCCAGCGTGAGGCGATGGGACTTCGCCGGCACGACGAGCTCGACGCCTGCTACCCGCGCCCTGCGCTCATCCGCGACTGACGAGCGCGCCCCCACCTCGCTCGAGGCCGAGCGGCCGCGCTGGACACCGGGCGAAGATGCGTCGAGCCTCGGGCGCGATGCGAGGCGTCGAGCAGATCCCCTGGCTGTACGACGCGCTGTGTACCGCGCTCGAGTGGACGGGCCTTGGCCGGTGGCGGCAGTGGCTGGTCGGGGGTGCCCGTGGCGTGACGCTCGAGGTGGGCTGCGGCACGGGGCGGAACCTGCCGCGCTATGCCCGCGACGTCACCGTCATCGGCCTCGACCCTGACGCCGACGCGCTCCGGGCAGCCCGCCGGCGCGCCCCCGACGTGCCGCTGGTGCGCGCGTCGGCAGAGGCCCTGCCCTTTCGCCCCGGCGCCTTCGACACCGTCGTCTCGTCGCTCGTCTTCTGCTCGGTGCCACGGCCCCTGGTGGGCCTCGCCGAGGTCCGGCGCGTGCTCCGCGACGAAGGCCGGCTGCGCATGCTCGAGCACGTTCGCCACGAGGCCGCGGCGCTGGGGTGGCTCCAGGACGTCCTCCAACCGGCATGGACGGCGCTGGCCGGCGGCTGTCACCCCAACCGGCGCACCGAGGCGGCTGTCGTCGCGGCAGGCTTCACGGTGCTGCCCGACGAGCGCCGGGTCGAGGGCACGCTGCGGCGCTTCTCGGCGGCCAAGGCACCGCCCCCACCGCCGGCCCGCGAGCCTTCACCCTCCAGCGCGCGTCAGCCGTGAGCGACGGGCGCGAGGCCTGGCGCCCCTCAGAAGGCGACGCCGACCACCCCGCCAACGCCGAGCCCCCGTGTGAAGGGCGAGAGGGCCACGTACTCGACGGTGGCGGCCACGTTGAGGCTGAACGTCGAGAAGAGCCCCCCGGCCGCCGGGAGTTCGACCGAGCCCAGGTGCCCGCCGACACGCGCGCGCACGGCCCCCTCGAACCACGCGTCGCCCGGCGCCAGCGGCGCGTCCTGGACGTCGAAGTTCCCGCCGACGACCGCCACCTGCAGGTACATCATGCGCCCGGGCCGCACGAGGCCGTCGGCGGTGAGCGCCCCCACGCCGTGCCCCACCTTCACGCCGGGCCCGACCAGGAACCGCTCCGCGCACAAGCGCACGCCCATGCACACGGGGCCGTTGACCCGCCCCAGGCTCGCCTCGATGACGGGCATCACCACCCAGCCCGACGCCTGCCTCCCCCTCGGCGAGCTCCGCGTCGGCAGGCCCAGGGGCACGCCCGCCACCAGATCGACGCCGAAGAAGACGTTCTGCAGGCCGCTGACGAGCCCGCTCACCTCGAACAGCGCCAGGGGCCAGTGCGGCTCCGCGCGGAGCCGCGTCGAGGTGAACCCCGGCTGGCGCGTCGGACGAATCGTCGGCGCCTGCAGCACCGGCGAGGGCGGAGGCACTGCCACGCCGTCGCCGTCTTCATCGGCGGCCGCGACCGTGGCGAACAGCGTGGCGCAGAGGAGAGCGGAGCGCACGTGTGAGCAAGTAGTGACCCGGGCCCCGGTTGTCACGCCACGGCCCGCCGGCGCCCCCCTTCCGCGGACCAGGGCCCCGGCGCGCGCCACCAGCCGCGCTGCCGAAGCGAGCGCGGCCCGGGTCTGCGCGCCGCCTGCCCGAAGGCCTCCCGCTAGCCAACGCGACCGCGCCGTCAAGCCACGCGCCCCCACCCAGCCACGCCTTGACAGGCCTCGTTCCTGTCTCACCTTTCTCGCGTTCGACGGAGATGCCCTCCGTCGAGGACAGAAGAGGACACGCCATGACGCTGACCCGACTGAACACCCGCATTCCCACCTTCTGGCGCGAGTTCGACGAGCTGTTCCGCGACCTCGCCCCCACGGCGACGGCGCCCGATGCCGTGCGCGCCCTCGTGCCGCCCACCGACATCACCGAGACCGAGAAGGCCATCGAGCTCAAGGTCGACCTGCCCGGCGTCACGCCCGACGGCATCGAGGTGAAGCTCGACGGGAAGCTGCTCACCCTCTCGGCCGAGCGGAAGCAGGAGGCGAAGGAGGAGCACAACGGCTGGGTGCGCCAGGAGCGCAGCTGGGGCCGCTTCTTCCGCTCCTTCACCCTGCCGGACAGCGTCGAGGGCACCACCCCCGAGGCGTCGTACAAGCACGGCGTGCTGACGGTGACGCTGCCCAAGAAGGAGGCGGCACAGCCCCGCAGCTTCAAGGTCAAGGTCGAGGCCTGACCGCCCCCGAAGGAGCCGCTCGATCCGGCGCGCCGGTCCTCGTCCACACGGGGCCGGCGCGTCGTCGTTCGCTCAGGCGCCGCGCGTGAGCGGCGTCCAGCCTGGGCACCAGTGCGCGCGGTCGAAGAGCTCGCGCGTGGGGATGAAGAAGCGCCGCGTGGCATCGCAGCTCGCCGCGAGCTCGGCCGCCCACCCGGCCTCCGTGCGGCGCACCGAGATGACGTGAAAGTGGGTCCACCCGTGTCGAATCGTCTGGCTCGTGAACTTCGAACCGACCAATCTCGCGATCTTCGGGGGCATCGCCACGGGGTCTTCAGTCATGTCACACTTTCAGTTCGATTTTACAAAAGGCTGGTTCGAGCCGACGGAAGGGGCCCTCCGGTTTTTTCGATTTGAGCAAGGGAACGGAGTCATTAGTCAGGTTGCGCCGATGGTTGCCCGAACGCCTCTGTGAACGCCATGACGCCCCCCGCGCCTGAACGCCTGGCACCGACCGCCGCCGCCGACGCCATCGTCTGGGGTCTCGAGCACGTCGCGCACCTCATCAACCACGAGCTCGACCCGGCCAAGACGCGGCACGAGGCCCGGGCCTCGCTTCGAGCCCTTCCCCGCTTCGGGCCGGGTGAGCTCCTCGAGTCGTTCAGGCTCGCCAGCACGTCGATGCGCATGCGCTGCGCGCCGGTGGCGCTCTCCGCGGCCGACATCTTCGCCCGCACCGTCCCGTTCCCGCTCGTGGCCATCGTCGAGGGGCGCTCGGCGCCCCACTGGTTGCTCCTCACCGAGCGGCAGGGCGCCCGGGTGCACGTGCAGACCGAGCCCGAGATCGCCACCTGGATGACCGAGGCCGAGCTCGCCGCCGAGCTGGGCGGCAGTGCGCCCGTCACCTGGCTCCACGTCGTGCCCTCGACGCCGATGGAGAGCGTGTCGTCGGCCTCGCACGCGGTGGAGGACGTCATCGGTGGAGAGGACGGCAAGGATCAGTACCTGCGACACCTGCGCCCCTGGGAGCGCGTGTCGGCGCTGCTCAAGCTCGAGCGCGACGACGTCTGGGTCGTCGTCATCTACAGCGCCGCGGTCGGCCTGCTCTCACTCGCCACCCCCGTCGCCGTGCAGTCGCTGGTGGGGACGGTGGCCTTCGGCACCCTGCTGCAGCCGATCGTCATCCTCGCCCTGCTCTTCCTCGTCGCCCTCGGCTTCCAGGGCGTGCTCAAGGCGCTGCAGGCGCGCGTCATCGAGGCGCTCCAGGCGCGGCTCTTCGCCCGGGTCGCCCTCGACGTCGCCTATCGCCTGCCCCGCGCCCGCAAGGACGACCACCACCCCGTCACGCCCGAGCTCGTCAACCGCTTCTTTGACGTGATGACGGTGCAGAAGGCCTTCGCCTCGGTGCTGACCGACGGCCTGTCGGCCTTCATGCAGATCGTCATCGGGCTCCTGGTGCTGGGCTTCTATCACCCGTACCTGCTCGCCCTCGACATCATCATCCTCATCGCCACGACGCTCCTGGTGCTTCTGCCCGTGCGTCGCGGCGTGCGCACGGCGTTCGACGAGAGCCGCTACAAGTATGAGGTGGGCGCGTGGCTCGAGGAGCTGTCGCGGGCCCCCGCCGCCTTTCGAGGCAGCGGCGGCGCGGCGCTCGCCAACGCCCGCGCCGACGCCCTCACCCGCGAGTACCTCGCCGCCAGGAAGCGGCACTTCGCCGTCATCTACGGGCAGACCATCAGCGCGCTGGCCGTTCAGGTCGTCGCCAGCGCCGTGCTGCTGGGCTTTGGCGGCTTCCTCGTCGTCAACGAGTCGCTCACCCTGGGCCAGCTCATCGCCGCCGAGCTCATCGTCGCGGCGGTGACGAGCAGCATCACCAAGTTCGGCAAGATCCTCGAGTCGACGTACGACCTGGTGACTGGGCTGTCGAAGATCGGCCACCTCATCGACCTCGAGGTCGACTCGAGCGAGTCGGGAGAGACCCTGCCGGGCGGTGGGCCCGTCGGCCTCAAGCTGAAGGACGTGGCGTTCGACGGCCTCCAGCTGTCGTTCGAGGTGAAGCCCGGCGCGCGCACGGCCATCGTCGGCGCCCAGGGCAGCGGGCTGGGCGAGATCCTCTCGGCGGTAAAGAAGGCCGAGCACGGCACCTACGAGGTGCAGGGCGTCGACGTTCGGCGGGCGCAGGCCTGCGCGCTGCACGACGACGTCATGCTCGTGCGCGCCGACGACCTCTTCATGGGAACGGTGTACGAGAACGTCTCGCTGACGCGGCCCGGCGTCACGCCGTCCGAGGTGCGCAGCGCCGTCGAGCGGGTCGGCCTCGACGACGACGTTCGCGCCCTCGAGAAGGGCTACGACACCGAGCTCGGGCCCCTCGGGTCGCCGCTGACGCCCTCGCAGGCGGTGCGCCTGGTGGTGGCGCGCGCCCTCGCCGCCTCGCCGCGGCTCATCGTCGTCGACGACACCCTCGACGCCCTCGACCCGGTCTCGCGCTCGCGCACCGTCGCGGCGCTGACGAAGAAAGACGCGCCGTGGACGCTCATCGCCCTCGTCAGCGACCCGGGCTGCGCCCTGGCGCGCGCCTGCGGTGAGGTGCGTGACGTGTCGTCGCTGTCCGCGCCGTCGACGCCGCCCGCGGCAGAGGCAACCCCCTGATGAGCGCCCCCTCGGTCACCTCGACCCCGCTGCCGACCACCACCCCCGAGTCCCTCGCGGCGTCGGCCGCCATCGGGCTGGTGAAGACGCCCCGCGCCGTGAAGCTGCTGGCGCGCCTCACCGCCGCCCTCTTCGGCACCGTGCTGCTCGCGCTCGTCATCGTGCCCTGGCAGCAGTCCATCGCCGGGAAGGGCCGCGTCGTGGCCTTCGCCCCCATGGAGCGCCAGCAGGAGATCAACGCGCCCATCGAGGGCAACGTCACCGAGTGGTACGTGCAGGAGGGCACGGTAGTGAAGAAGGGCCAGCCCCTCTTCAAGATCACCGACAACGACCCCGCCATCCTCGACCGGCTGATGGACGAGCGGAACGCCGTGGTGGCCCGCCGCGAGGCCGCCGCCGCCCGCGCCGCGTCGCTCGCCTCGCGCCAGAAGGCCCTCGAGTCATCGCGCAGCGCCGCGGTGAAGGCCGCCGCCAACCGCGTGTCGATGGCGAAGCAGCGCACCGAGGCCGCCACCCGCGCGAAGCAGGCCGCCGAAGAGGCCGAGCGCATCGCCCGCCTCAACATCACCCGGCAGAAGGAGCTGCAGCGGCAGGGCCTCGCGTCTGACCGCACCGTCGAGCTCGCCGAGTTCGAGGCCGTGCGCGCCGCCACCGAGGTACAGCGCGCCTTCGCCACGCTCCAGGCGGCTATGGGCGAGGAGCTCGCCCTCGAGCAGGACCGGGAGCGGGTGTTGAACGACGTCACCGCCAGCATCGACGACGCGCGCGCCAGCGAGGCGTCGGCCCGCGCTGAAGAGGCCAACGCCTCGGCCGAGCTCGCGCGCCTCGACGTGCGCCTGGCCCGCCAGTCGACGATGGACGTGAAGGCCGCCATCGACGGCACGGTGCTGCGCCTGCTCAAGGGCATGGGCAACGTCTTCGTCAAGAGCGGCGAGCCGCTGCTGGTGATGGTGCCCGACACCGAGGTGCGCGCCGTCGAGCTGTGGATCGACGGCAACGACATGCCGCTCATCTCGAAGGGCCGCGACGTGCGGCTGCAGTTCGAGGGGTGGCCCGCCGTGCAGTTCACCGGGTGGCCCTCGGTCGCCGTCGGCACCTTCGGCGGCAAGGTGGCGCTCATCGACGCCACCGATGACGGCACCGGCAAGTTCCGGCTGCTCATCACCCACGACCCGCTCGATCACAACGGCGACGGGCAGCCCGACGAGCCGTGGCCGAGCGGGCTGTACCTGCGCCAGGGGGTCCGGGTGAACGGGTGGGTGATGCTCGACCAGGTGAAGCTCGGCTTCGAGCTCTGGCGGCGCTTCAACGCCTTCCCGCCGACGGTCACCCCGGGGGAGCCGCCCGGGGGCAAGGGCAAGGACAAGGGCAAGGGCAAGGCGAAGGGATGATCGGCTGGGTCGTCTGCGTCGTCGTGGTGGGCGCGTCTCCCGGGTCCGACCGCCCGGTGGCCGAGCCGAGCCTGGTGCCGGTACCGGGCACTGGCCCGCTGTTGCACCGCGTCTCGCTCGCGCCGGCGAGCGTGCTGCTGTCGTCTGCTGGTGGCAGCCTCTCGAACTCCGACGGGAGCCTCTCGCTCGGTGAGGTGTTGGGCTCGGCCGACCGGGCCTTTCCCAGCGTGGCCGCGGCGCTCGCCGACGTCGCCGCCGCCGACGCCGAGGCGCTGGCAGCCAACGGCGGCTTCGACCCGGTGGTGCGCGGCCGCAGCTTCCTCACGCCACCGGCGCTGGGTGCGTACCCCCAACTGCGGAGCGACCTGGTCTTCGACGCGGTGATCCCCGGCACGCCCCTGAACGCCTTCGCCGGCTACCGCTTCGGCGCGCCGCTCGGCACCGACAGCAGCGGCAAGCCGAACCAGATTCAGGACTACTACCAGGAGCGCCTCACCTTCCTGGCGGGCGAGGTGCGGGCCGGCGTCAGCGTGCCGGTGCTGCGCAACCTGTGGATCGACCGGCGGCGCGCCACGCTCCAGCGCGCCGAGTTGGGCCAGGCGGCGGCGCGCCAGGCCGAGGCGCTGCAGCGCATCGAGGTCGCCCGGCTCGCCGCCTTCCGCTACTGGGACTGGGTGGCCGCGGGCATGCGCCGCGCCGTGGCGACGGATCTCTTGCGCATCGCGCGCGACCGCGACCGCCAGCTGGCGACCCGGGTGAAGACGGGCGACGTGCCGCTCTTCGACCAGCAGGACAACCTGCGCGCCGTGGCGCAGCGCGAGGCGCTCGCGGTGCAGACGCAGCGGCAGGTCGAGCAGGCGCGGTTCGAGCTGTCGCTCTACTGGCGCAGCGGCGAGGGGCAGCCCCTCGAGCCGGGCGACGAGCGCATGCCGAAGACGCTCCCCGACCCTGACCCGTCGTACGGAGACCAGGCGCAGCTCGACGACGCGCTCGCGCGGCGCCCGGACCTGCGCCGCCTGACGCTGCAACAACAGCAGCAGCGCATCGAGCTGTCGCTGCAGAAGAACCAGCTCCTTCCGGCGATCGACCTGGGCGCGGTCTTCACCCAGGACTTCGGTCCGGCCGGTACGGCCGACCCCAAGCTCGCGACGCCCGAGCTCGAGTTCGCCGCCGTCATCGAGGTGCCGGTGCTGTACCGCCTTGCGCGCGGCCGCATCGAACTCGCAGAGGCGCAGCTGGCTCGCATCGAGGCGCAGCTGCAGCTGCTCCGCGACCGCGTGGGCGTCGACGTGCGTGACGCGCTGTCGGCGCTCGCGGCGGCCCGGGCCCGCGTCAAGTACACTCGGCAAGAGGTCGAGGTCGCCCAGAAGCTCGAGGCCGGCGAGCGCCAGCGGTTCGAGCTCGGCGACTCGAACCTGCTCTTCGTCAACATTCGTGAGACCCAGACGGCCGAGGCCCGGCTGCGCGAGATCGACGCCCTCGTCGACTACCACCGCGCCGTCGCGTCGTTCAGGGCCGCCATGGCCCTCTGACGAGCCGCTACCGCGACGACGCCCGCACGCGGGGGCGGGCCGTGTCGTGCCTGCGCGAACCACCGTCACCGCCCCACGGTCGCAGCGTCGGCAGGTGCGCCCCGCGAGGCGCGCCTCCAGAGGCCCCGGAGCCCTACGGGAGCGGGTCTCGCCGGTCTTCGCGGGTCTCGCGGCGGTCCTCCCGCAGCTCGCGCCGGTCCTCCCGCTGCTCCCCGCGGGTGCGGGCGAGGTCGCCCTTCGCGAGGCTTACCACCTCGGCGTAGAGCGCGCGCTTCCTCGAGGTCGAGGCCGGGTCGGCGAGCCCCTGCAGCGGCAACAGCTCACCGCGCATGGCGAAGAGCCGGTTGCGCGCCGCCTGCTCTCGCGCCGCGTCGGTCCGATCGTCGGCGAGGTTGGCCCGGTCGCGAGCGAGGTCGCGCGCGTCGTCGGCCACCACCCCCGGGCGCCGGCGCAGGGCGACGTCCTGCCCCAGCTCGCGGCGGTCACTGCGCACCTCGCGCTTGCCCTCGCGCACCTCCTGGCCCGCCTGTGCGGCCTCGCGCCGGGCCTCGACCCCCTCGAGGGCGAGGTAGGCGAGGAAGCGGGCGTCGACGGCCCCGATGCCCGCGGCGTCACCCCTCGCCACCGCGGCGTCGAATTGCGCCAGCAGCGCGGCGACGTCACCAAGGTCCTTCACGTCTTCGGCGCGCTGGCGGCGGTCCTGCCGCAGGTCTTGCCGGTCCTTCGCCCGCTCGACGCGGTTGCGCACGGGCTGCGCCAGCGCCACCGACGACCCCACCATCACCACCACCGCGAGGACGACTCTGTGCATGACTGCCTCCTTGCCGTGTTCGAACACGCGGACCGCGAGATGGTTGCGGCCGAGGGGGAGGAAATGGGCCATTGAATTCAGGCTCGACGGGCTACGCGTCGGGGAAGGGCCCCGGGGCCGTCCGCCACGGCCGCGCGGTGTCCGCGCGAAGACGACGGGCGCACCAAAGGGAGCGGCAGCGGGTACGGGCGACGTCAGCTGACGCGCGCCGGGGGCCTCGCGCGACGCGCAGGCGGCGGTGGCGCCTTCTGGCCGAGGTCGAGCTCGAACTCCCTGTGCAGCAGCTCGTCTCGAACATCGTTCTGGGCGCTCACCTCGAGCCCCTGGCCGGCCACGGTGCCGTCGAACTCGACGTCGAAGCCCCGGTCGGTGAAGACGCTGACGCTCCCACTCACCTGAACGTCGACGCCTTCGAAGGCGCGCCGCGCGTCACCGCCGAGCAGCTTGCCCACGATGGACCGCACCTCGCGCGCCTCGATTCCGTCGACGGTGATGGAGCCCGTGGACCCGGCGCTCCCGCCGACCGTGAAGGTGCCCTCGATGGTGATGCTCGTCGTCGCCTCGCCGGTCACCGCGGCGGCGGCCGGGTTGGCGAGGAAGCCCACGAGATCGGTCACGCCGCTCCCATCGATGGGGATCGTCGTCTCGACGGTGACGCTGCCCTCGGCCTTCGCGTCGCC
>JADCJJ010000355.1 GCA_020247085.1 Myxococcaceae bacterium
GATCTCACTTCTACCCGGGCACCAGCGTGCTCTCGTTCGGCACCGCCGGCTGCAACCTCGGCTGCCGCTTCTGCCAGAACTGGGACATCTCGAAGGTGCGCGAACTCGACCGCCTGCAGGACCAGGCGAGCCCCGAGGCCATCGCTGCCCGCGCCGTCGCCCTCGGCGCCCGCAGCGTCGCCTTCACCTACAACGACCCCGTCATCTTCGCCGAGTACGCCATGGACGTGGCCCAGGCGTGCCACGGCAAGGGCGTCAAGACCGTCGCCGTCACTGCTGGCTTCATGCACGCCGAGCCGCGCCGCGCCTTCTACGAGACCATCGACGCTGCCAACGTCGACCTGAAGGGCTTCACCGAGGACTTCTACCAGAGGGTGACGTTGAGCCGGCTGGCGCCGGTACTCGAGACGCTCGAGTACCTCGTGAAGGAGACGAAGGTGTGGGTCGAGGTGACGACGCTCCTCATCCCCGGGCTCAACGACTCGGAGGCCGAGGTGGCCGAGCTGAGCGCGTGGATGGCCTCGCACCTGGGCCCCGACGTGCCGCTGCACTTCTCGGCCTTCCACCCGGACTTCAAGATGACCGACCGCCCGCCGACGCCGCCCGAGACGCTCCGGCGCGCGAGGCGACAGGCGATGAGCGCCGGGCTCCGCTACGTCTACACGGGCAACGTCCACGACCGCGAGGGCGACACCACCCGCTGCCCCGCCTGCCAGGCCGCCGTCATCGAGCGTGACTGGTACGAGCTCGAGGGGTACCGGCTCACCCCAGACGGCGGCTGCGGCGCGTGCGGCGCGCGCATCGCCGGGCACTTCGACCCGGCCCCGGGCGCCTTCGGCCGTCGCCGCCAGCCCGTGCGAATGAACGACGCCACGCTGCTGCCGTGACGACGCGCCCCGCCGAGCGAGCCGTGTGCCCGTCGAGGGCCGTCTCGAGACATGCCTGCGCTTCGAACGCGAGCTCGATGCGACCGAAGAGGGGGCGGCTCCCGAAGTTGACGGTGACGTCGGCAGCGCGCAGCAGGGGCGTGGCGCAGGGGCCTACCGCCCTGGTCCTCCACGCGTACTTCCTGCCGGAGGGGCCTCAGAAAGCCGCCGCCTCCAGCGCCGCCGGCGGTGAACTCTGCAGAACTCTGGTCGGCGAGGCGCTCCTTTCGTCGGCACACGGCGTGCTGTCGCTGCAGCCATGCGCCTTCGAGTTTTCGTCTTCGCGGCCTTCCCGTTTCTTGCGTGCTTCGCCCCGGTGGAAGACCGGCTCGACGGAGGGCTCGCCGGGGGCGCCGCCGGTGGTCAGGCAGGCGGCCTGACGGCGGGCGGGGCTGGAGGCGCTGGAGGTGGCGGAGGCGCTGCAGGCGGCGGTACTGCAGGTGGGGCGGGGTCCTGCGTGGGCTACGGGCAGTGCGGCCCCGGCCAACGGTGCTACGCGTGCGGCTCGCTGGGGCTGTGCGCCGAAGGGTGCTCCGCGACGAAGCCGTGCCCCGGCGGCCAGGCCTGCGTGCTCATCGATCAGCAGTGCCTGACGTGTCCCTGTCCCGACAGCCGGTGTGTGACCCCAAGCTGCCTCGACGAAGACGGCGACGGCTACCTCGTGCAGCCGTGCCGGGGGCTGCCGGGCGGAGATTGTGCGCCGTTCGACCCGACCGTCTCCCCCGGAGCGCCCGAGCGATGTGGGAACGGCCGTGACGACGACTGCGACGGGTTGGTCGACCGAGGTGACCCCGACTGTTCGCGCCTCTGCGGGCCGGCCCCCTCGTGCGGGTCGGCGCTCGACTGCTCGCTCGGGTCGACGACCTGCACCGGCGCCTGCTGCGGGCCCTGTCCGGTGCTTACGCCCCCTCTCTGCCAGCCGGGCGCTTGCCTGAGTCCCAGCGCGCCCGACCCACAAACGGGCTGCGGCACAGCGCCCGTCTGCGTCCCATGCGTGACCTGCCCCGCCGAACTCAGTCCGGTGTGCGCCTCGCTCCAACTCGGCGACGCTCGAACGTTCTCCAGCCAATGCCAGGCCCTCGGTTCCGGGGCCACCATCATCCACGAGGGTCCGTGCGTGCGCGGGGAGGGCTTGTCGTGCTCGAGAGGCGGACCCGGCTGCGCGACAGGAACCTACTGTCGGGACGCCTGCCCGGAGTGCGACGCCGACGTGTTGCGGTGTACGAAGCTCGGTGCGTGCGTGAATGACTTCGACTGCCCGGCGGGGATGGCGGCGCCCGCTCCATGTTCCGGCGGTGCGACAGGCCGGCTCCGCTGCGTCAACCATGCGTGCGTCCGGCAGTGCGCTCCCTGAGGCGGTGGCGTTGGCCCGGGAAACGCCCGGGGGACGATGCGGCAGTGCGTTCTCGTCTCGGAGCGGTCGTGTTCGCACGGCTCTTCGCCTGTGGGGGCGCTCGGGCGCCCGATGACTCCAGGCTCGGCATCACCAGCGCGCCTGCGGCCGCCATCGCGTCGATGGCCTCTGAGTGCCGGTTCGCGAGCTTGAACGGCAGCGCGGGCGCGAGCGCCCGACGGATTGGCTCGCGGAAGGTCCGCAGCAGCGCCGCCACCGCGAAGACCCAGGCCACTGTGCGCGCCCTCGTCCGCATCGGCCCCAGGGCGGCGGTCAGCATTCAGGTGGTGCCACCCTCGCTGGCGGAGGCGGAGCGGCCGTCGTAGCGCACGGGGAGGCGCTCGAGGCCGCGCCTGTCGTTGGCGTCGACGTGGGTGCCCGCGTGGAGGCGAACCGGGGGCTCCCACCCGCCTTGTGATGAGCGCGCGGCGTGCCCCGCTTGCAGTCCGTGGTGCGGAGGGCCGGTCTTCGACGTCGAGGAGCTGCCTCAGCACGTCCCCGGCGCGCCTCGAAGGAGCGCTCGCCCTTCACGGGCTGGCGAAGTCAGCGACGATGTGCGGTGCTGAGGGTGATGGACCGTTCGGCCTGCGCCCCCTCGACCCCCGCCTGCCTGCCCAGACCGTGGAGCGGGCGGACTACGGCATTCGCCGTGCACTTCCCCGAGGTTGGTGAGGCGCGCCGCGACAGTCGAGCGGGACGAGGCTGTCGAGGGGAGGCCTGAGGGCGATGCACGAGGTGGCGTTGGCGCAGCGCATCGTGGAGATCGTCCAGGAGCAGGCAGGGCGTCTGCGCTTCGAGGGGGTGAAGCGGGTGTTCCTTCGCCTCGGCGCCTTCGCGCACGTCGAGCCCGAGGCGCTCACCTTCGGTTTCGCCGCCGCCGCGCGAGGCACCATCGCGCAGGGGGCCACGCTGGAGATCGAACGCGCACCCGGCACCGGGTTCTGCGCCGGGTGCGGGGGCGACGTCGTGGTCACCTCGCGGTTCTCCGACTGCCCTGTCTGCGGCTTTGCGCCGCTGCGAATCGCCGGGGGTGACGAGTTTCGCGTGACCGAGTTGGAGGTGGCGTGATGTGCGGAACGTGCGGCTGCTCCGACGATGCGGGCGGTTCCATCGACGGAGAACACCAGCACGCGCTGGCGGACGGGACGGTGGTCACCCATCAGCACGACGGCGCGGGCGCGCACCAGCACGCGCTGGCGGACGGGACGGTGGTCACCCATCAGCACGACGGCGCGGGCGCGCACCAGCAC
>JADCJJ010000356.1 GCA_020247085.1 Myxococcaceae bacterium
AGAAGCATTTCCTGTCGATCAAGGGCAAGCGCACCGTCGACAGCTTTCACCGGCAGCTCGGCCTGATGATGTGGGACCAGTGTGGAATGGCCCGCACCGAGAAGGGCCTCACCGAGCTCATCAAGCAGATCCCCGCGCTGCGCGAGGAGTTCTGGCAGAACGTCAACGTCACCGGGTCGGCCGAGAACCTCAACATCGCGCTCGAGAAGGCCGGCCGCGTCGCCGACTTCCTCGAGTTCGCCGAGGTGATGGCGATGGACGCGCTCGATCGCGACGAGTCCTGCGGCGGTCACTTCCGTGAAGAGCACCAGGACGAGGGCGAGGCCAAGCGCAACGACGAGAAGTTTATGAACGCCTCGGTCTGGGAGTGGAAGGGCGAGGGCCAGAAGGCCGTCAAGCACGTCGAGCCCCTCGTCTACGAGACCTTCAAGCCGTCGATTCGGAGCTACAAGTAATGAGCGACAAGACGATGACGTTGACGCTGCACGTGTGGCGTCAGACCAGCCCCTCGGCCGCCGGCGAGATGAAGCAGTACACCGTCGACGGTGTCAGCCCGCACATGTCCTTCCTCGAGATGATGGACGTGCTGAACGAGAAGCTGACCACCCAGGGCGAAGAGCCCATCGCCTTCGACCATGACTGCCGCGAGGGTATCTGCGGCATGTGCTCGATGGTGATCAACGGCAAGCCCCACGGCGGGCACCGCGGCGTCACCACGTGCCAGCTCCACATGCGGCACTTCAACGACGGCGACCACGTCTACGTCGAGCCCTGGCGGGCGAAGGCGTTCCCGGTGCTGAAGGACCTGGTCGTCGACCGCTCGGCCTTCGACCGGGTGATCGCCGCGGGCGGCTACGTCACGGTGAACACCGGCGGCGCCCCCGACGCCAACGCCCTGCCGGTGCCGAAGACCGAGTCGACGCTCGCGATGGACGCCGCCCAGTGCATCGGCTGCGGCGCCTGCGTGGCGGCCTGCAAGAACGCGTCGGCGATGCTCTTCGTCTCGGCGAAGGTGTCGCACCTGGGCCACCTGCCCCAGGGGCAACCCGAGCGGTACGAGCGGGTCAAGAACATGGCCATGCAGATGGACGCCGAAGGCTTCGGCACCTGTACGAACCTCGCGCAGTGCGAGGCCGTGTGCCCCAAGGAGATCCCCGTGCGGGTGATCGCCGAGCTCAACCGCGACCTGATCAAGGCCAACCTCAAGGGCGGCTGACCGTCACCACGCCAAGGGCTCGCCGAGCCTCGTGGCGCGATGGGCATCACCGCTGCTCGGCCCCCTGGCGCCTTTGGGGGCTGGTGTGCGCGGCCCTCGTCACGGGCCCCTGCCTGGGGTAAGCGCCGGCGCGCTCGCAGCGCTCCTTCAACCGAAAGCCCACCATGCGCGTCATCGTCACCGGCAGCCTTGCGTACGACTACATCATGAACTTCCCCGGGAAGTTCTCGGACCACATCCTGCCGGACAAGGTCCACATGCTGACGGTGAGCTTCCTCGTCGACTCGATGAAGCGCCTGCGCGGCGGCACCGCCGGGAACATCGCATACAACCTCGCGCTGCTGGGCGCGGAGACCTCGCTCGTCTCGGCCGCCGGCCAGGACTTCAAGGACTACCAGGCCCAGCTCGAGCGCCTCGGCATCGACTGCCGCGGCGTGCGGGTCGTCGCCGACGAGTTCACCGCCAGCTGCTTCATCAACACCGACCTGTCCAACAACCAGATCGTCGCCTTCTACCCCGGCGCCGTGGTGCACGCGCGTGAGGTGACCCTCGAGTCCATCGGGCTGACGAAGGACGACTGGGTGCTCATCTCACCGACCGACCCCGAGTCGATGATGCGGCACATGCAGGAGTGCCGGCGCGCTGGCGCGAAGTACGTCTTCGACCCGGGCAAGCAGACGCCCCGCCTCGACCGGCACCAGCTGCTCTCGGGGCTCGACGGTTGCGCCGCGCTGGTGGGCAACGACTACGAGTTCGGCATGATGGCCAGGGCGACCGGCCTCACCGAGCAGCAGCTGATCGACGCGGCCCCCCTCACCGTGATGACCCGCGGAGAGCAGGGCAGCCGAATCTTTCAGCGCGGGCAGGCGCCCATCGAGGTTCCAGTGGTTGCGCCGACGGCCGTGGTCGACCCGACGGGCGCAGGCGACGCCTACCTCGCGGGGCTCGCCTTCGGGCTGTCGAAGCGCCTGCCGTTGGACGTTGCTGGGCGGGTCGCCGCGCTCGCAGCCACCTACGCCATCGAGCTCAAGGGCTGCCAGGAACACGCCTTCACCCGCGCGGCCTTCCTCGCGCGGTACACAGCGGCCTTCGGCGCGACGCCGGCGCTTGCAACTACGCTGACGTAACCTGTCGGCGCGCGTGGGGGCCGCGCCAAAGGAGCTTTCGCACCCGGGGGGTTTCCGCTATGGGTGCAAACGTCCACGTTCATCGTCATTGCCCCGTCTCTGGAGCGTCTTTCATGATTCGAGCCTCGCGTCGGTGCGTCGTCTTCGCCAGCGCCGTTCTTCCGCTGCTTGCGTCATGCACGCAGAGCCAGCTCGAGAAGGCCGTGGCGCCGGCGCGCTCCGTCCAGCCGCTCGCCGGCCAGGATGGCGCGTTCACGGTGAACGGCGTCGTTCGGCTCAACGAGTACACGGCGTTGGCAACCAACACCCTGGTTGGCGCGACGAGCCTCACGGTCGCTGACGTCTCCCAGCTCGACAGCGTGGCCTTCGGGCCGCTGGGCGCCGGAGACCTCCTGCTCGTCTACCAGGCCCAGGGCGCGGGCATCGACGTCGTCGACACGCCGAGCTGGGGCGGTGTCACGGCCTTCAACAGCGCAGGCCTGCATGAATTCGTCGAGGTGGCCTCGGTTTCCGGGAACACCATCACCCTCTCGAGCGGCTGCGCCGGGCTCCGAAACCCGTACACGGTGGTCGGGCGCGCGCAGGTCGTCCGTGTTCCGCAGTTCTCCACGCTCACCGTCTCGGCGACGGGCACGGTGACGGCGCTCCCCTGGGACGGGACCCGCGGCGGCA
>JADCJJ010000357.1 GCA_020247085.1 Myxococcaceae bacterium
CCCCAGGCGGGCATGCCCTTCTCGGCGTAGCCGTCGGCGATGGACTTGAGCACGTCCTTCCCGCTTGCCCCGTGGAGCCAGAACCTGTCGGTGAGGTTGGGGCCCACCAGGCCCTCGGCGTGCTGCCCGTGGCACGAGGCGCACGTCGCCTTGAAGACGTTCTGCCCCTCGTTCACCGCCTCGCCGCTCTGCACCAGCATCGCCAACGCCTCTTCGGACGTCGGGTTCGCCAGCGCCCGCGCCTTCTTCAGCGCGGCGACGTCGGCGCGGTACTGCTCCGGCGGGCTCCGGAAGGTGCCGGTGGTGTGAAACGCCAACCAGTAGCCGAAGGCGAAGACGATGGAGCCAAAGAGAATCGCCAGCCACCAGTTCGGCAGGTGGTTGTCCTCCTCGAGAATGTCGTCGTACTTCCGCAGCGCGTTGGGGTCGTGGTTCATGGCTTCGCCTCCTTCGACGGCTCGTCGTTGAGCGGGAGCGCCGCGAGCGGATCGAAGTCGCTCGTGCGCTTGAAGAGGAACGTGCGGGCGAGCATCAGCAGGAAGGCGCTGACGAAGACGCCCATCGCGAACAGGGGCAGCGTGACGGACTGCAGGTTCGAGAAGAAGTGCTTGTACATGGCCGTCAGATCCCTCCGCCGGTGCTCGAGGGCTCGGCGGCCGGAGGGGGCGCCGGCGCGGCGCTCGTCTTCACCTCGTCGATGCCATACTTGACGCCCACGTCACGCCCGAGGCGCTGCAGGTACGCGATGAGCGCGACCAGCTCGCTGTCGGCGGCGACCGTGACGCCCTGACTCGCCAGGTCCTTCGCGACGGCCTCGCCCTGCAGGCGCTGGTCGGTCACCGCGGTGGCGAGCTGCTCGGCGGTGTAGGGCACGCCGAGCCTCGTCATCAGCTCGAGCTTCTTGACCCCGAGCTCGACGTCGATGCGGCCGTCGGCCAACCAGGCGTACGCCGGCATGTTCGACCCGACGCTGGTGGCGCGCGGGTCCATCAGGTGGGTGTAGTGCCAGAGGTTGGGGTAGCGACCGCCGACGCGGTGCAGGTCTGGGCCCGTGCGCTTGGAGCCCCACTGGAAGGGGTGATCGTAGATGAACTCCTCGGCGCGAGACGCCTCGCCGTAGCGCTGGTGCTCCTCGATCATCGGGCGCACCATCTGCGAGTGGCAGACGTAGCAGCCTTCACGGGTGTAGACGTCGCGCCCCTGCAGCTCGAGCGCGGTGTACGGCTTCTGCGCCGAGCCCGTCTCGGGCACCGCCTGCTTGACGAACAGGGTGGGCAACAGCTCGGCGACGCCGCCGATGAGCACCGCGACGAGCACCAGCACCGTGAACGCCAGGGGCCGCCGCTCGATGATGCCGAACCACGAGGGCTTGCCCGTGGCGCGCTCGCGGCGCGTGATGACCCAGGCCGCCTCGCCGACGACCAGCACCGCGACGGCGAGGATGACCGCCGGCACCAGCGGCACGAAGACGAAGGCGGCGGCCGCGCCGAAGGCCACCACGCTGAACCAGAGCGGTCGCCCGGTGATGACGTCGCCCAGCGTGCCCGCCTCGGGGTCGGCCTCGGCGGCGCTCGCCACGACGACGTCGGCGCCCGCGACGACGGGCCGCTTGCCGGCCATCGTCTTGAGCAGGTTCCAGATCATCAGCACGAAGCCGGCGAGGTACAGGGTGCCGCCGAGGAAGCGCACCACGTACATCGGTCGAATCGCGAGCAGCGTCTCTGTGAACGAGGGGTAGACGAGCGTGCCGTCGGGGTTGGTGGCGCGCCACATGAGCCCCTGGTTCACCCCAGAGATCCACATCGACACCATGTAGAGGACGATGCCGATGGTCGCGATCCAGAAGTGGGCGTCGGCGGCCTTCTTCGAGGCGAGCTGCGTGCCGTACATGCGCGGCACCAGCCAGTAGAACATGCCGGCCGCCATCAGGCCGTTCCAGCCCAGCGCGCCGCCGTGCGCGTGCCCGACGATCCAGTCGGTGTAGTGCGCCAGCGCCGACACCGACTTGATGCTGAGGAGCGGGCCCTCGAACGTCGACATGCCGTAGAAGGTGACACCGGCGACGAAGAACTTGAGCACCGGCTCCTCGCGAACCTTGCTCCACGCGCCGCGCAGCGTGAGCAGCCCGTTGAGCATGCCGCCCCACGACGGGGCCCACAGCATCAGCGAGAAGAGCATGCCCAGCGACTGCGCCCAGTCAGGCAGCGCCGTGTAGAGCAGGTGGTGCGGGCCAGCCCAGATGTACATGAAGACCAGCGACCAGAAGTGCACGATGGAGAGCCGGTACGAGTAGACCGGCCGCTCCGCCGCCTTCGGCATGAAGTAGTACATGATGCCGAGGATGGGCGTGGTGAGGAAGAAGGCGACGGCGTTGTGGCCGTACCACCACTGCACCAGCGCATCCTGCACGCCCGAGAAGACCGAGTAGCTCTTGAAGGCGGTGAGCGGCAGCGCGAACGAGTTCACGATGTGCAGCACCGCGACCGTGATGATGGTGGCGATGTAGAACCACAGCGCGACGTAGAGGTGCTTCTCGTTCCGCTTCGCGAGCGTCCAGAAGAAGTTGACGGCGAAGACGACCCAGACGGCGGCGATGGCCAGGTCGATGGGCCACTCGAGCTCGGCGTACTCCTTCGACGTGGTGATGCCGAGCGGCAGCGTCACCGCCGCCGCGACGATGATGGCCTGCCAGCCCCAGAAGTGAATCTTCGACAGCAGCTCCGACGCCATGCGCGCGCGGGTCAGCCGCTGCGTCGAGTAGTACACACCGGCGAACATCATGTTGCCGACGAACGCGAAGATGACGGCGTTCGTGTGCAGCGGCCGCAGGCGCGAGAAGGTGGTGTACGGCAGGCCGAAGTGCATCTGCCACCAGGCGAGCTGGCTGGCGATGAGGACTCCGACGAGGAGGCCGACGGTCCCGAACAGGACGGACGCGAAGACGAACTTCCGGACGATCGCGTCGTCGTACTCGATGCGTTGGGTCTGCATCAGCTGGGCTCCTTCGATGAGGCGCTGGGCGAGGGGGCGGCCGCGTCGATGCCCCGAGGCGTTGACACGCGGTCGTCTTCGAGCGGTTTGAGCGAGAGGCGGTCGACGTGCTCGAAGGTGCGCGACCGCACGGTGAAGACGAAGAGGACGATCGAGCCGAGCACCAGCATCAGGCTCACGAAGACCTGCAGCACCATCACGTTCATGGCTGGGCTCCGAGCAGGCGCGAGGTCTGCGCCTTCAGCCCTTCAGGCGCAGGGATTTCGCGCCGCCAGGCCCGCAGCCCCGTCACGGTCAGCAGGATCAAGGTGAGCGTGCTCGCCGGCATCGTGATCGCCGCCAGCAGTGGAGACATCTTCCCCAGCAACGCCAGGGTGATGGCGAAAGCGTTGTAGGTGACGCTGACGGTGAGCACCCGGTTCACGACGGCGCGCAGATGCGCCGCGCGTGCCAACGCCTCTTTGATCGGGGCCAGCCCCTCGCCGACGAGGAAGAAGTCGCTGCGGCCGGGCATGACGGGGCGGTCGATGGCCGGCGTGCCGGCAATAAAGGCCCGCTCGAAGGCGAGCGCGTCGTTCACCCCGTCTCCAAGGTACAGCGTGTCGTGGCGGTCGAGCGCCGAGACGGCGGCGGCCTTCTGCTCGGGGTCGAGGCCCCCGCGCGCCTGCCCGGCCGGAACGCCGAGGGTGCCGGCCATGGCCTCGACCCGCCGGGGCTCGTCGCCGCTCAACAGCCACACCCCGAAGCCCCGCGCCTGGAGCCACCCCACCTCGCGCGTGGCGTCGGCCCGGAGCGCCTCACGGGTCCGGAAGCGGGCGAGCTCGACGCCGTCGCGGGAGAGCGCCGCCCCCGCCCCGTCGCTCGTGCACGCCCACGACGGGCGCCCCAGCCGGTACAGCCCCTCGGCCCGGCGCCACTCCATGCCCTGGCCCCGCACCTCGACGACGGCCGCGGTGACGTCGTACCGGGCGCCTTCGGCCAGCAGCGCGCGGCTCACGCACCCGCTCACCGGGTGGCTGGAGCGCGCCGCGAGGTTGAAGGCCACGTCGCGGACGTCGGGCGAGAGACCAGACGCCACCGCGGGGTCGACGAGCTCGAGCCGGCCGAGCGTCAGCGTGCCCGTCTTGTCGAACAGCACCTTCTTCACCGCGACGAGGCGGTCGAGCAGGTCGGACGAGCGTGCGTAGAAGCCCGATCGGCGCAGGTGCGTCTGGGTGATCTCGTAGGCGAGCGGAACGGCGATGCCGATGGCGCACGGACAGGTGATGACGAGCAGCGACGCCGCGACGTTGACGGCCTCGTCGAAGCTCGACGGGAGCCAGGCCAGGAAGCCCCCGGCGGCGACGAGCAGCACCTTGGCGACCCACCGGCGCGCGAGCCCCGTCCACAGCTGCTGATGCGGCGCCGCCCGCCCCAGGCGCGGCACCGGCTGCCGGAGCAACTGGACGAGCGGCGACTGGCCGAAGTCCGTCTTCGCCGAGACGTGAAACGCCGCCCGGCCCGCGTTGAAGCTGCCGGCGGGTACCTCGGCCCCGCGCTCGAGCAACCGCGGCTTCGACTCGCCGGTGATCCAGTCGGTGCTGACGTGCGCGGCCTCGTCGAGCAGCGTCGCCGCCACGGGCACCACGTCTCCCGGCGCCACCAGCAGCACGTCACCGACGACGACCTTCGGCGCCTTCACGGGCACCAGGCGCTCCCCCACCACCTTGCGCACCGACAGGCCCTCGGCGCCGTCGTCGTCGAGCAGAAAGCGGCGGTTGCGCTCGAGCAGGCGCTCCTGAAGGAAGCGCCCGAGCAGCATCAGCGTGATGAAGGTGTTGAGCGTGTCGAAGTAGGTGAGGTCGCCGCGGCCGGTGCGGAGCTGGACGAGCGACATGCCGTAGACGAGGGCGATGCCAACGGC
>JADCJJ010000358.1 GCA_020247085.1 Myxococcaceae bacterium
CAGAGGGCTCGCGATGCTCGACCAGGGCGCGTGGGACGCGGTGCTGCTCGACGTCATGATGCCGGGCATGGACGGGCTCGAGGTCTGCAAGCGGATTCGGGCGAAGTCGAACGTGCCGGTCATCATGCTGACGGCGCGGGGAGACGAGACCGACCGCGTCGTCGGCCTCGAGCTCGGCGCCGACGACTACGTGGGCAAGCCCTTCTCGCCGCGTGAGCTGCTCGCCCGGCTGCGGGCGGTGCTGCGGCGCGCGCGCCCCGACGTGGTGAGCGAGCAGCTGTCGGTGGGCGACGTGCGCGTCGACGTGCCCGCGCGCAGCGTGACCTCGGCCGGCGCCGCCGTCGAGCTCACCGGCATCGAGTTCGACATTCTCGTGGCGCTGATGCGACGGGCGGGCCGGGTGGTGCCGCGCGACGCGCTCCTGTCCGAGGCCGGGCGCAGCGACGTGGTGGTGGGCGAGCGCACCGTCGACGTGCACATCAGCCACCTGCGCCAGAAGCTGGGCGACGACCCGCCGCGGTTCATCAAGACGGTGCGCGGCGTGGGCTACGTGCTCACGAAGGACTGACATGCGCCCGCTCGAGCACCGCCAGCGGCGGCACCGCAAGCTGGGCCCCATCGGCCGCTTCGTGCGAACGCGGCTGCACCGCCGCCTCTTTGCGTGGTTCGCCGGCGGCATCGTGGTGACGGCGCTGCTCACCTCGCTCGTCTTCATGGTGCTGGGCAAGGTGCAGGAGCCGGTGTGGCAGCGCTCGATGGAGCGCGGCGCCTCGTGGATCGGCGCGCAGTTCGCTCGCGACTGGGGCGACCCCGTAGCCCGCGAGGCCTTCGCGCGCCGCACCGCGGAGCAGATGGAGCTGAACCTCGAGCTGCGCGACCCCTCGGGCGGCACGCTGCTGCGCCTCGGCGCCGCCTGCGGGGCGCGCGCCTTCGAGGTGGCGGTCTCCGACGCGGGGCGGGCGCTGGGCTCGGTGCACGGGTGCTTCGCGCACCCGCCGGCGCTCGCGTGGCGCTGGGCCGTGGGGCTCGTCGTGGCCGTCGCCGTGCTGTGGCTGGCCTCGGGCAAGGTGGCGCGGCGGCTCGCGCGGCCGCTCGACGAGCTGACGACGGTGGTGACGCGCATCGGCGCCGGCGACCTGGCTGCGAGGGCGGCGCTGTCGTGCCGCGAGCCCGACGAGCTGGGGCTGGTGGCCGAGGCCGTCAACGAGATGGCCGGGCGCATCGAGAAGCAGCTGGCCGACCAGCGGGAGCTGCTCGCGGCGGTGTCGCACGAGCTGCGCACGCCGCTGGCCCGCGTGCGCCTCATCTCGGAGATTGCCCGGGACGCTGGCCCGACCGCGCGCACCTTCGACGACCTCGACCGCGAGGTGGAGGAGATGGACGCGCTCGTGGGCCAGCTGCTCGCGAGCTCCCGGCTCGACTTCGGCGTCGTCACGCCGCGGGAGCTGTCGGTGCGCGACCTGGCGAGCCGGGCGGTCGAGCGCGCGGGGCTCGGGCCCGGCGTCCTCGAGGTCGAGGGCGAGGGCGACCGCCTCAGCGGTGACGCGACGCTCCTGCAGCGGGCGCTCGCAAACCTGCTCGACAACGCGAAGAAGCACGCCGGCGGCGCCGAGCAGCTCCGCGTGGTGCTCCGCGCCGACAAGGTCTCGTTCGAGGTGCTCGACCGCGGCCCCGGGCTGCCCGAGGGCGGCGCGGCGGCGCTGTTCCGGGAGTTCCAGCGCAAGACCGACGACGCCGGCACCTCAGAGGGGCTGGGCCTCGGCCTGTCGCTCGTGCGGCGCATCGCCCGGGCGCACGGCGGCGTCGCCTGGGCCCGACCGAGGGACGGCGGCGGCGCGGTCTTCGGCTTCGACGTCGCCCTCACGCCCGCCCCGGCCCCCGCCCCCGAATCGCCACAGGGCGCTCCGGCCTGACGGCGCGTTGGCTCCCCGTCGAGTTCGTCCGCGAGGAGCCTCGGCTGCCCAGGCGCAGCCCTCGCCGTCGCCCAGCGGGCAGAGGCGCCGCGGCCCCTCGACTCCCGCAGGGGCGCGGTGCGTCACCGTGGGGCGTTGCACAGGCGCACGCCCGGGGGTGTGATGTCGAGCATGTCGCGCCTCGCCGTGGTGCTGGCCGTCTGCCTGTCGTCCCAGGCCTTCGCCGGGAAGGTCACGGTTCCTGCCGACGTCGGCGTCGGGCCCGAGGCGTTCTGGTTCTACGGCCCGTTGCTCGAGAACCGGGGCGGCGTGCCGCACTTCGCCCTCGCGTTCAACCTGCACGCCATCATCGACCGCGACTGGATCACCGACAACCGCGACCGCATTCCGGCGCAGTACCGGAGCCAGGCCGACCGCGTCACCGAGCTGCGGGTCGGGCCCAGCCTCTTCATCCCCTCGACGGTGTACGTCTCGCCGCCCATCGACGCGCTCAACGGCGTGGGGCTGTTCGGGCTGACGTGGAAGCCGCTCGGGCTGACGCTGGTGTCAACGGGGCAGAAGTCGGAGCGGGCGTGGAACAAGAGCCGCGGGCGCTTCCTCATCGAGGGCAACCTGCTGCTGACGGCCCTGTACCTGTACTCGAACCTGCGCGGCCAGCCGCTCGACGCCATCCCCTCGACGTTCTTCCTGCGCCCGGGGCTCGAGCTGCAGACGACGCTGCTGGTGAACGTGACGCGGACAGTGCTGGTGAGCTTCGGCGGGGGCGCTCAAGTCTACGTCCCGCAGCGCCTCGGCGCGTTCCTCGACGTCCTGCCCATCGAGCGCGCGGTGTGGCTTTCGTTCTTTGCCTTCTTGAAGTTCCACGTCCGCTTCCCCTACGAGGTGGACCTTTGACGTCGCCCCATCGTCCCAGGAGCCCCGATGCCCCGCCCCATTCGTAACCCCACCACTGCGCCGACCGTGTCGGGTCCATCCCCGGCGCGCCCCGCGGTGACGACGCCGGCGGCGACGCCCGAGCGCCCACAGGGTTGGGCGCCGTCGACGCCCGGCCGCCGGCCCCAGGTGCCGCCGGCCGTCGCCACCGCCGTCACCGGCCGCTCGGCCGAGGCGCTGCGTCAGGCGGGGCCGTCGAGCTACGAGCTCCTCCCCAACCGCTTCCCGGGCACCGTCGGGCTGCCGCAGGTGCTGCAGGGGCTCGCGAACAGCCCGCAGGGGAGTGCCGCGGTGACGAAGTTGCTCGAGCGGCTCCAGCAGCAGACGGGCCTGTCGCTGCCACCCGAGCTCGTCGCCCAGGTGAAGCAGAACCCGGCCGCGCTCACCCGGGCCCTCGAGGTGACGCCGGGGCAGATGGCGGGCGGCGTGGCGGCCCTCAACGCGGCCTACCGCGAGGGCAAGGTGAAGAACCCGGCGCCGCGCGAGAACCTGCTGCCGCGGCAGTTCGACCTCGCGAAGCTCGACAGCCTCGACCTGCCGCGCCCGAAGTCCGAGTTGAAAGAGGTCGCGCCCGGCCTCTTCACCGGCGACGTGCCCAGCACCGCCTCCGACGCCGAGGTGAAGCAAAACCGCGTGATGGCCGAGGTGTTCCAGCGCCTGTCGCGCAACCCCACGGCGGCGCCCGGGGAGCGCTTCGAGGTGACGCTGGACGGCAAGACGCACACCACGATGGAGGGCTTCCTCGAGGGGCTCCGGCAGGCCGGCTACGACGTCTCGGTGCGCTTCGACTCGCGCATCGCCAACTTCGCCGCCCTCAAGGCCGCCGTGCCGGGCACGCAGCCGCCGCAGCTCGTCGACGTGCCGGCGCCGCTGATGGTGAAGACGGGCATCACCGACGCGCTCGGCCGGGAGGCCGTCGTGCCGGCCTCGCACTCGGAGATGATGGTGTTCGTCAAGGCCGGCCCCGCGGCGCGTGGGCCTGCCCTCGACGTGACGGCCCGCTACTACCAGGGCACCAGCGGCACCGGCTTCTTCCCGGCCAACGTGCACGCAGAGCCCGAGTGGCTGGGCCGCGCGTCGAGCCCGGTGCTGAAGGGCCCCGAGGCGCAGCGGGCCATCGCCCTGGCCGGGGCCTTCACCGACGTCGTCGAGGACACGGCGAAGCGCCTCAACCTCTACGCCGACGGCTACGGCATCACCGGAGTGTGCAACGACTCGGTGGCGGTGGTGCAGCAGGCGGTGACGGGGCGCGCCACGCAGTACCCGCTGCTGATGAACGACGGGGTGCTGCTGGGCGAGCTGCAGCGGCGCCTGTCTGACGGCGACCGCACGGGAGACGCGGGCTACCGGGCGCTGAGGCAGGCCATCGCCGAGCTGCCCTCTGACGTGCGGCCCAACCCGTCGGCGGCCCGGCGCGCGCTCGCCTCGCTGCCGTGGGTGGCTGGCCGGGAGCCCTTCCAGTCCACCGTCGACGCGCGGCGTATTCTGGGCCGGTAGCGCGTCGTCGCCCCGTCGGCCTGCCGAGAGGGCCGGCGTCGTCCCTCTGACAGCGGGCGCGGGTTTGGGTACCGTGCGTGCGCCGTGCAGCTCGTCCTTCCGCGACCCAACCGTACGCCGGGCACCCTCGACGCGCTGGGCCTCATCGGCCTGGTAGGGCTGTTGGTGGGCCGCTACGTGCCGCTGGCGACGCTGATTCCCTTCTGGGGCTGCAGCTTCCGGCAGCTGACGGGCATTCCGTGCCCCGGCTGTGGGCTGACGCGCGTCGCCGACCGGGTGGCGCACCTCAACGTGACGGGGGCGCTGATGGCGAACCCGCTGGGCACGGTGGCGGCGCTGCTGTTCGCCCTCGCGGCGGTGGCAATGGTGGTGCACCTCGTCTTCGGCGTCCCGCTGCCCGAGCTCGTCCTGTCGGAGGCCGAGTGGCGGGTGGTGCGCTGGGTGGCGCTGGGGCTGTTCCTGGCGAACTACGCCTTCGTGGTGTTCGCATACCGGGTGCTCCACTGGCGCTGACGACGCCCCTGCTGGTGCTGGCGGGCTACCTGTCGGGGTCGGTGCCCTTCGGGGTGCTACTGACGCGGGCCTTCGCCGCGAAGGACGTGCGGGCCCACGGCAGCGGGAACATCGGCGCTACCAACGTGGCGCGGGTGGCCGGCAAGAAGCTGGGGGCGCTGGTGCTGGCGCTCGACGCGCTGAAGGGGGCGGTGCCGGTGCTGGTGGCGGCGCGGTGGTTCCCCCAGGCGCCGCTGCTGCACGTCGCGGTGGCCTTCGCCGCGTTCCTCGGCCACGTCGTCCCCGTCGGGCTCAAGGGGCGCGGGGGCAAGGGGGTGGCGACGGCGCTGGGGGTGCTGCTGGTGCTGGTGCCGCAGGCGGCGCTGCTGGGCGCGGCGGTGTGGGCCGTCATCGTCGCGACGACGAAGGTGTCGAGCCTCGGCAGCCTCGCCGGCGGCGTCTGCGCCATCGCCGCGTCCTTTCTGCTCGACGCGCCCGTCGAGTACCCCGCGCTGGCGGTGGCCCTGCTGCTGGCGATGGTGTGGACGCACCGTGGCAACCTCGGGCGCCTGATGAAGGGCACCGAGAACCGCGTGTAGCGGGGCGCTCACCGCGAGCCGGGGGGGCCTCAGCGCGCGCTGCTGGGCGCGGCCTCGACGGCCTCGGGCTCGACGAGGGTCGAAGGCCAGCTCGGCGCGCGGCGCATGTCGGGTGGGTGCAGCTTCCACGCGAGGAGGGTCGCGGCGGCGGCGCGGACGGCGGCGTCGGGTGACTGCTGCACCAGGCGCAGCAGCGGCTCGTTGGCGACAGCGCAGCCGAGGCGCACGTCGACCCAGGGGCGTGTCAGCTCGAGCAGGGCCCGGCGCTGCACGGTGGCGTCGGGGCTGGCGAGCGAGGTGACGAGGGCGCGGCACCGGTTGGGGGCGGGGCGGTCGGGGGGCTCGACGGGGACGACGGCGACGGGCTTGAGGCCGCCGCAGGCGCGGGGCGGGTCGACGCCGAGCTCGGCGAGCGCGGTGCACAGCAGGGCCTTCTCGTCGGGCGGTCGGGCGGGCGTGGTGGCAAGGCTCCGCTCGAGGGCGCCGGCAGCGATGACGAGGCGGAGCGCGCGCACGGCGGCGACGGCCGAGAGGCGGACCTGCGGGTCGGGGTCGAGGACGAGGTCGGCGACGGCCGAGGTGCCGGGCTCCCAGCGGGACTGGGCCGCGAAGCGGGCGAGGTGGAGGCGGGTGGCAGCGTCGGGGGCCCGGCTCTCGGCGCCCCACGAGAGGGTGTCGGCGCGCGCGAGGGAGGCGAGGCGGACGCGGGCCACCGGCACCGGACAGTCGGGGGCGGCGGCGACGAGGGCGTCGAGGGCCTCGGCGGCCGCGCGGGTGTCGGCCACCGCCGAGAACCAGGCCGTCTGGCAGGGGTCGTCGGGGAGCGGGCCCTTCGCGACGACCTGCTGGAGCTCGGCGATGGTGAGGCCGGTCACCACCGGCGGGGCGACGCGCCGTGGGGCGCAGGCCGACCAGGCGAGGAGCAGGGGTGGGGCGAGCCGAAGGGCCAGCGAGGGGCTCACCGCGGCCTCTTGAGATCGTTGGCGGGCGGCGGGGTGGAGGGGGCGAGGGGCTCGTCGTCGTCGTCGAGGCGCGAGGCGGGGGGCGTCTTCGTCGGGGTGGTTGGCTTTGGCGTACGTCGGGCAGGCCTGGGGCCCGCCCTGGGGGTGGGTGCCTCGAAGGCGTCGTCGATGCTCTGGCGCTCCGTCGGGGTGACGCGCTCGGCGGGCGGCCTGGAGGGCCTTTCGGCAGGCAGCTCGCTCTGGGGTGGAGCGCGAGGCGTCGCCTTGTCGGTGGGCTTGTCGGCGCCGGGCTTCGGGGGGCGGCCGCGGTCTGCCGGCTCGTCGGGGAGCGGCTGGAGCTTCTGGCTCAACTCGATGCGGGGCCCGGAGCCCGCGGCGGTGACGGTCATCGGCAGGAAGCCGTCTTTCCGCAGGGTGACCTCGGCCTGGGCCCGGCCGTCGACGGCGGGGAGCTCGAACTCGAGCGGGGTGGTGCCCTTGATGACGCGGCCGATGCTCACCTCGGCGCCGGGGGGCTCCGTCTCGATGTGGAAGCGAACGGGCTGCTGGCTGGGCTCGGTCCGGCCCCACTTGAGCACCACGGCGGTGCCGCCGACGCCGACGAAGAGGGCGAGCACGAAGCCGGCGACGAGCAGGGCGGTGTTTGAGGGAGCGGGGGCCGCGGGCTGGGGAGGCAGCGTGGCGGGCGTGTCGGTGGGCGGCGTGGCGACGGGCACCGCCAGCTCGCTCATCGCCTGGAGGACCTCGTCCATCGACTGGAAGCGGTCCATCGGCGACTTCTGCAGGCACCTGGCGACGATGGCGCTCATGCCGTCGGGGATGGGCTCGAAGTTCGGCGGCGTGACGACGGGCGGCACGGGCTCGTTGACGTGCTTGAGGATGATCTCGAGGGGCGAGCTGCCCGAGAAGGGGGGCTTGCCGGTGAGGCACTCGAAGAGGATGCAGCCGAGCGAGTAGACGTCGCTGCGGGGGTCGGCGCGGTTGCGGTCTCCCTGCTCCGGGGCCATGTACGGCGGGCTGCCCATGAGCATGCCCTGCTGGGTGATGGCGCGCCCTTCGAGCTCCTGGCCCTCGACGAAGGACTTCACGAGGCCGAAGTCGAGCACCTTGACGTGGTCGGCGTCGTCGTCGGCGGAGAGCACCATGATGTTGGCGGGCTTGAGGTCACGGTGGACGACGCCGAGCTCGTGGGCCTCGCGCAAGGCGCGGGCGACCTGCTGGCCCATGGAGAGCACGCGGCGCCAGCCGAGGGGGCCCTTGGCGAGGACGCGGTCGAGGGGCTCGCCCTCGAGGAACTCCATGGCGAGGTAGAAGATGCCGTCGGGCGAGCAGCCGTAGTCGAAGATGCGGACGGTGTTGGGGTGGCCCAGCTTGGCGGTGAGGGCGGCCTCGACGAGGAAGCGTTGGCGGAACGACTCGTCGCGCCCGGCGCCGTAGTTCGAGTCGAGCACTTTGAGGGCGACGGCGCGGTTGAGGCCGACCTGGACGGCCCGGTAGACGCGGCCCATGGCGCCCTTCCCGAGGCCGCCGACGATGCGGTAGCGGCCGTCGAGGGTGACGCCGATGAGCGGATCGAGCCCCTCGGGGCTGGTCTCGGCGGTGACGTCCTCCTGGGCTTCGGACACGGACACGGTCGCTTGCGGCTATAGCGCCGAGTGGCGGCGGTGGTCACGCGGCGATGGGTCTTGCGTCACCCGCGGGTCATGGCGTGGGCCGGCGGGGGGCGCGGGCGGCCACCTGCAGGAGCTGGCAGGCGATGGGGCCGTTCCACACCGGGAGGCGGGCCGAGGGGCGCATGCCGAGGGCGCTCTCGAAGGCGTCGTTGCCGGCGAGGAAGGCGAAGCGCCAGCCGTTCCAGGTCTTCAGGTTGGCGCCGAGCTTGTGGAAGAACGACTTCATGCCCTTCTGGCCGCCGGAGCCCAGGCGTTCGCCGTAGGGCGGGTTGGTGCAGACGAGGCCGGGAGGCCCCTCGGGTGGGGGGGCGGTGGTGGCGTCGAGGCACTCGAGGCGGACGCTGGTCGACAGGCCGGCGGTGACGACGTTGCGGCGGGCGGCGGCGAGCACCTCGTCGTCATAGTCGCGGGCGAAGAGGGGGGCGGGGGCGGAGCGGACCTGGGCGACGGCCTCGCGGCGCACGTCCTCGAGCAGGGGCTTGAGCGTCGGCGCGAAGTGGGGCCAGCGCTCGCAGGCGAAGTCGCGCTTGAGGCCGGGGGCGCGGCGGGTGGCGATGAAGCCGGCCTCGATGGCGAGGGTGCCGGAGCCGCACATCGGGTCGACGAAGGGCTCGGAGCCGTCGTACTTCGCGGCGAGGAGGAGGGCGGCGGCGAGGGTCTCTTTGAGGGGGGCGGCGGTGGCCTTGACGCGGTAGCCGCGCTTGAAGAGGGGCTCTCCCGACAGGTCGAGGGAGAGCGACAGCTGCGTCTTCGCCAGGTGAGCGACGACGTGGAAGGTGGGGTTGCGGGTGTCGACGTCGGGGCGTTGGCCCCACTGCTCGCGGAGGCGGTCGACGAGGCCATCCTTGAGCTTGAGGGCGACGAAGCCCGAGTGGGAGTGCTCGGAGTCCTTCAGCGTGGCCTCGATGGAGAAGGTCGAGCCCCGGCCCAGCCACGCTTCCCAGGGGACGGCGCGGGCGGCCTCGTACAGGCCGTCGGCGCCCTGGGCCTCGAACTGGCGCAGGGGGTACAGCACGCGCATGGCGACGCGGGAGTGGACGAGGACCCTGGCGAGCTCGTCGAGCGCGGCGAAGAAGCGCACGCCGCCGCGGTCCTGGCGAATGCGCTTGCAGCCCAGCGCCGCGAGCTCGTCGGCCAGGAAGGGCTCGGTGCCTCGGGTGGCGGTGGCGAAGAGGGGGAGGCGTTCCATGGGTGGCGCGTAGCACTCCTCGTGGGGGCCTTGGGGGACTTGGGGTCGGGTCGCTGGTAGGGTGTGGGGCTCGAATGGGAGATTGGATGCGCGGGCTCTTCGCGGTGGTGGTGGTGCTTGGGGCTGGGTGCCAGTGTGGCGGGGCGGTGCTCGTGAAGTCGGGCCCGTTCGAGAGCGTCGAGGGCCGGGCGGACGGTGGGCGTGTTGGCGGGGATGGGGGCGCGGCGGTTGATGGGGGGCTGGGTGGTGGGGCGGGTGGGGGTGCCGGGGGTGGCGCGGTTGGAGGGGGAGCGGCCGGGGGGGAGGTGCCGTCGGGGCCGGCCTTTTGTGCGTCGGATTGTGACTGCGAGGCCACCGAGCGGTGTGAGGCGACGGGGCAGGAGATCATCTTCAACCGGTGCCTGCCCGGGGCGCCGAACGAGTGTCCGGCTCGATGTGCGGTGAGTTGTCCTTCGGGGCAGCAGTGCGTCAACGGCGCGTGCGTGGCGGCGCCGTGCGTGGGCACGAGCTGCGGCAGCTCGTTTCTGGTCAACATCAACGGGCGGTACCAGACGTATTACGAGCTCGACATTTCCGAGTTCGCGCAGCGGGCGAGTTCGATCTCGCGGCTCCTCGACGTGTTGTCGGCGCTCGCGTCGGGGCAGGCGGCGAACTGCAACCAGTTTGGGCGGCTCGAGCAGCAGCTCATCTGTTACGTGGGCACCCTCGCAGCGCAGAACACGCGGGCGCCGCCATGGGTGGCGCAGCTGTTCAACGTGTTGGCGGACATGTTCCGGTTTGGCAGCCGTCCGTTGAAGGCGCGCGGGGTGATGGACGTGGTCGAGGGGCAGCAGGGGCGGGTGGTGGCCTCGGAGCGCTGGAGCGAGCTGTGGCTCGATTACAACGGGCAGCTGCTGAACGTGATGAACAACCCGTCGCTCGGCGCGAACGGGCGGCTGACGGTGACCGTGTTGGCGTTCGGGGGTTCGCGGACGGCGATGGAGGTGATCCTCGGGCCGCGGCGGGTCGAGTTCGACGTCAACAAGCTGTTGGTGAACCTGATCAACGTGGCCATCTCGGCGGGGTCGAACAACCAGGCGCGAGACGTTGGAGACCTGCTGAACCTGGTGTTGTGCGACCCGCTCGGCTCGTTGCAGGCGCGGGTGGCGTGCGCGGGGCTGGCGTCGCAGCTGGCGCAGCAGTTCGAGCTCGGGTCGGGCCTGGGTGGGGTGCGCCTCGACGAGCAGCGGGCGACGATTCACGACCTCGACGGGAACGGGTTCGCGGATGCGCTGGGGCTGCCGGGCGCGCGAGGGCGGGCCACGGGGCGGATGACGAACGGGATCGTCTCGGGGGCGTTGGGGCCGTTCCCGCGGTCGAGCTGGTACGGCACGAAGTAGGCGCCGAGGTGGCGGGCTGAGGGTTACGGCGCGGGGCTGACCTGGAACCGGGCGGCCATGATGCGGTTGTTGCCGTCGTTGGGGACGCTGTCTTTGTTGACGAGGGGCAGGCGCGCGTCGGTCCTGGGGTCCCAGAAGCCCATGAGCACGTTGAGGCCGCGGACGGGCATCTGAGGTGGCACGGGGACCTCGAACTCGTCGCGCAGGATCTCTCCGGGTTGCCACTTCGAGGTGGGCTTCTGGCCGCGCATGGGGCTGTGGTCGACGTTGAGGCGGTCGACGCGGCCGTCGACGTCCTCGACGTGGACGAAGATCATGAAGTCAGCGTCGAAGGCCTGGAGCACCTTGAAGTTGAAGCCGACGCGCACGGTGTCGCCGGCGAACGCGGCGCCGGGGGCGACGATGGTCGAGACGAGCTCGACCTTGTCTCCGAAGTTGGCGCCCGACTTGAACTCCTGGGCGGGGGCGGCGGGGGGCTTGGGTTTGGCGACCTGGGTCCCCTCGGCGGTGGGCGCGGGGACGATGCAGGCGGATGCGAGCGCGAGGCAGGCGGCGAAGACGAGGCGCATGGCGGGGCGGTGCGTACACCAACGCCGCAACCGCCCCAAGTCCCAACCCTGACGCCTCGACCTCTGCCTGCACCGTCAGCCACGCCCCCCACGTCCCCCAAGACCCCCAACCCCCGTTTCTGCTAACCCGCCGCGCCATGCTCCTCGCCGACGTCCAGGCCGTGCCCCCGTCGCCCGCGGACCCCGTGGGGACGGTCATCGCGGTGGTGCTCGGGCTGGGCCTGGTGGTGTTGCTGGGTCTGGTCGCGCGGAAGCTGGTGTCGAAGCCGCGGGCGACGACGGTGGCGCCGCCGGCGTTGCCGAGGTCGTCGGGGGTGGAGCCGGCGCTCGAGGCGAAGCCGTTGCCGAAGGTCGAGCTGCCGCCGAGCGAGGTCGAGGCGAAGGCGAAGGCTGAGGCCGAGGCGCGGCGGGCCGAGGCGGAGCGGCTGAAGGCCGAGCGGGCGGCGCTCGAGCAGGGGTCGGCCGAGGCCCAGGCGCTGAAGGCGCAGGAGGAGGCGCTCAAGAAGGACGCCTACCGGGCGCAGAAGCAGGCCGAGGCCGAGGAGAAGGAGCGCAAGAAGCGCGAGCGGGAAGAGGCCGAGCGGCTGGCCCTGGAGGAGAAGAAGCGCGCCGAGGAAGCGGCAGCCGAGGCGAAGCGGCAGGCCGAGGCGCTGGAGCGCGCGAAGATCGAGGCGCAGGCCGGGGCGACGCTGGCGGCGGGGCTGGCGAAGACGAAGCGCGAAGGCTTCATGGCGAAGCTGAACGGGCTCTTCGGCGGCGCTCCGAAGGTCATCGACGAGAAGGTGCTGGGCGAGCTCGAGGAGGTGCTCTTCACCGCCGACATCGGGGTGCGCACGGCGTCGCGGCTGGTGGAGCTGGCGCGCGAGAAGGCGAAGTCGAAAGAGCTCGACAGCGCCGAGAAGCTCAAGGGTGTCATCCGCCGCGAGGTGGAGCAGATCGTCTCGCTGAAGGCGAACACGTCGCTGGCGGGCGGAGGCCCACCGCACGTCATCATGGTGGTGGGTGTCAATGGGGCGGGGAAGACGACGACCATCGGCAAGCTGGCGTCGAAGGCGAAGGCCGAGGGGAAGAAGGTGGTGGTGGGCGCCGGAGACACGTTTCGCGCGGCTGCGGCGGAGCAGCTCGACGTGTGGGCGGCGCGCGCCGGAGCCGAGCTGGTGAAGGGGAAGGACGAGGCGGACCCGGCGAGCGTGGTGTTCGACGCCATCAAGCGGGCGAAGGACGTGGGGGCCGACCTGGTGCTCGCCGACACCGCCGGGCGGCTGCACACCAAGGCCAACCTCATGGAGGAGCTGAAGAAGGTGAAGCGGGTGGCCGAGAAGGCCCTGCCGGGCGCGCCGCACGAGGTGCTGCTCGTGCTCGACTCGACGATGGGTCAGAACGCCATCGCGCAGGCGAAGGAGTTCAAGGACGCGGTGGGCGTCACCTCGATCGCGCTGACGAAGCTCGACGGCACGGCCAAGGGCGGCGTCATCATCGGCATCTGTGACGAGCTGAAGCTGCCGGTGGCCTGGGCGGGCGTGGGCGAGAAGGTCGCCGACCTGCGCCAGTTCGACGCGAAGGAGTTCGTTGACGCGTTGTTCGAGTGACGGCGCCGAAGGCTGGGAGCGGGACGGGGTGCAACCTGCCAGGCTCCCTCTGACTGCGACGCTCTCGGTGACGAAGACCGTCAGCTTCATGAACGGCGTCAGTCGTGCACACCCAGTCCGTGTCGAGCCGTGCCTCGGCTCGACGCTGCGGTCTGCAGCAAGGCGATGAGCGTGGGGGCCCAGCGCTGCACCGAGTAGTGGTTGACGACGCGCTCGCGGCCGGCGGCGCCGAGGCGGTCGCGCAGGGCCGCGTCGTCGACGAGCGCCGACAGCTGGCCGACCCACTCGTCTTCAGTCGAGGCGTGAAGGCCGTCGACGCCGTGGGTGACGATGGTGGTGTTGACGCCCACCTTCGACATGACGGTGGCGGCGCCCGAGGCCATCGAGGTGAGGCCCTTGAGGCCGCACTTGCCGCGGCTCCACTCGTCGTCGGGGAGCGGCATGAGGCCGACGTGCATCTGCTGCAGGAACGGCACCTCGGCCGCCTCGCTCCAGGCCTCGCCGGCCAGGCGCAGGGCGTCGTCGCGGAACGAGGGCGCGCCCATGAGACGGAAGCGTACGCGCTCGCCGTAGCGGGCCTTCACGCGGCGCAGCGCCGGGAGGATCGTCTTGTAGTGCTCGAGGGTGGTGGGGCTGCCGCTCCAGCCGATGATGACGGGGCCTTCCGGGGGGCGGGGCGCGGGGCGGAAGACGGCGGTGTCGACGCAGGTGGGCACGACGTGCACGTTGCGCGAGTGCTGGCGCGCCCAGGCGCCGAGGAAGTCGTTGCCGGCGATGACGGTGTGCGCGAGGCCGACGAGGCGGGCGACCTTCTCGACGTTCTTGAGGAAGGCGAAGCGCCGGTTCGCCTCGGACACGGCGTGGATCCAGATGGCGTCGTCGAAGTCGTAGACGATGGGGGCCTGCAGCGAGGCGAGCCATTCGCTCCAGGCGCCGAGCAGGAAGAAGGCTTCGCGCTGCACCAGCACGACGTCGGGCCGCGAGCGAAGCCGGGGGCGCACGCTGGCGGCGCGGCGGAGCAGGGCGGTGAGCGCGACGCGCGCCTTCGCCGGAGGGGCGGCGTGGCCGTAGAAGATGCGCAGGTCGTCGGCGGTGAGCACCGGGCGCTCGACGACCTCGATGCCGGCGGCGCGCAGAAGTGGCTCGAAGGCCTCGACGCGGTAGCGCTGGCTGGGCGAACGCCCGTGGGCCTGGAGGGAGAGGAAGAGGACTCGCACGGGTTTCGTCGGTTGAAGCGAATCTCCGTGCCCTGTAGCACGACACACCGGCATGGCCCGCCTCGTCTTCGTGGTGAACAACCCCGACTTCCTCGTCTCGCACCGCCTGGTGCTCGTGCGCGGGGCCATCGCCGCAGGGTACGAGGTGCACGCCATCGCGCCAGAGGGCGCCGGGGTGGCGGCGCTCGAGCGGGAAGGGGTGGTGAGCCACCGCTGGCAGCTCGACCGCAAGAGCCAGGGGCCCCTGGTCGAGGCGCGCTCCCTCGCGGCGCTCGTCGCCCTGTACGTCCGCCTGGCGCCGGACGTCGTTCACCACGTGACCATCAAGCCGGTCCTCTACGGGAGCGCCGCGGCACGGCTCGTCCGCCGACCTGCCGTGGTGAACGCGGTGTCGGGCTTCGGGTACGTCTTCCTGGCGTCGGGCACGCGGGCCTTTATGCGCAGGCGGGCGGTCAGCCTCGCGTACCGGGTCGCGCTCTCGACGCCACGCTCCGTCGTGGTCCTGCAGAACGACGACGACGAGGCCGACCTGCGGCGAGCAGGGGCGTTGGGGAACGCTGAGGTGGTGAAGATTCGGGGCAGCGGCGTCGACCTCGCCCGCTTCTCGCCGACCCCACCTCCGGCCGGGCCACCGCTCATCGTCCTCCCCGCGCGCCTGCTGAGGGACAAGGGCGTCGTCGAGTTCGTCGAGGCCGCGCGCCGGGTGCGCGCGCTCAGGCCCGCGGTGCGGTTCGCGCTGGTGGGCGGGCTCGACCCCGGCAACCCGGCGGCCATTTCCGCCGACGAGCTCTCGGCCTGGGTGCGGGAGGGCGTGGTCGAGGCGTGGGGCCATCGCGAAGACATGCCAGCGGTCTTTGCCCAGGCCTCGATCGTCTGCCTGCCGTCGTACCGCGAGGGCATGCCCAAGGCGCTGCTCGAGGCCGCCGCCGCTGCGCGCGCCCTCGTCACCACGGACGCTCCCGGGTGTCGCGACGCCGTGGACGCCGGGCGTGCCGGCGTGTTGGTGCCGGTGCGAGATGCCGCCGCGCTGACCGAGGCGCTGCTGGCGCTCGTCGATGACGAACCCCGGCAGCGAGTCCTGGGCCGAGCCGCCCGTACGCTCGCTGAGGCGCGCTTCGACGAGCAGGCCGTGTTGGCCGAGCACCTTCGGGTCTACGCGCGGTTGACGGGTCGTCGGTGACGTTTCCTCGACTGGCGAGCCCTCGGTGGGTTCATGTAGGGTGGTCCGTCGGTGAACGGGGGCGGACGTCCCGGGGACAGAGGACCCGTCAGGCGAAAACGGCATGCAGACGTACGTGACCAGTTTCGTGGTGGCCGCGATCGCGTCGGCGGTCATGACGCCGCTCGCTCGGTGGGTCGCCTTCCGCTTCAACGTCGTGTCGGTGCCGGGCGGGCGGCACGTGCATGGGCGCACGATTCCGAGGCTGGGCGGGCTCGCCATCTTCGCGGGCACCATGCTCACCCTCCTCGGAGGCTACTTCGTCGGGAGTTTGCGTGACGTGCTGGCTCACGAGGAGGAGTGGCGCGGGCTCGGGCTGCTCTTAGGAAGCACCGTGATGTTCACCCTGGGCGCGCGCGACGACTTTCAATCGGTGCGAGCGATTCACAAGCTGCTGGTGCAGATCCTGGCGGCGGCCATCGCCTGGTCGTTCGGCTTCCGCATCGACGTCGTCGACCTGCCGCTGTTGGGGTCGTTCTCGATGGGGGTGTTCTCGCTCCCGGTGACGGCGTTCTGGATCGTCGGGATCATCAACGCGGTGAACCTCATCGACGGGCTCGATGGGCTCGCGGCGGGGGTCGTGTTCTTCGCCGGGGTGACGAACTTCGTCGTCGCCTACTTGCAGGGCACCACGTTCGTCGCCGTCGTGATGGCCACGGTCGCGGGGGCGGTGCTCGGCTTCCTGTTCTTCAACTTCAACCCCGCCCGCATCTTCATGGGCGACTCCGGGAGCTACTTTCTCGGCTTCATGCTGGCGGGGTGCAGCATCGCGGGCCCGCTCCAGAAGGCGTCAGCGGCGGTGTCGATCGCCGTGCCCATCATGGCCCTCGGCGTCCCCATCATCGACACGCTCCTGGCGATGGTGCGGCGCTTCCTCGAGCGTCGGCCCCTCTTTTCACCCGACCGCGGCCACATTCACCACCGGCTGCTCGACATGGGCGTCACCCATCGGCGGGCGGTGCTGATCATCTACGGGGTGACGGTGGCGCTGTGCGTGGGGGCCATCGCGACCGCCTTCGGCCGGAACTGGCAGGTCGGCGCGGCGGTGCTCGGGGTCTCGGCCGTCCTCTTCGGGCTCATCCGCTTCATCGGGTACTTCGAGTACCTGGCGGTCGCGGCCCGGCAGAAGAAGCGCATCAACAGCCGACACGTCGAGTGGCTCCGGAAGGTCATCATGGAGCTCCCGTTGCGGCTCGCGCGGGCCCAGTCCGAGGAGGCCGTGCTGGTGGAGCTGGCCTGGCTGGCGCGCGAGGCCCGCTTCGACTCGCTCGAGCTCGTCCGCGGCCAGCAGCGGCTCCACCACTGGGTCGGGGCCGACTACGACGACATGCCCCAGCGCGACGTCACGTCGGCGGCGGTGCAGGTCGCTGGAGCGCCTCCCGACGTGGCGCTCGTCGCCACGTGGCGCTCCGAGTTCGGTGACGTACCCCCGCAGATGGACATCATGCTGCAGCTCGTCACGGACGTGCTCGGCGCAGCGCTACAGCGCGTCGGAAGCGGGCTCGTTCCAACGCCTACGACGCCGACATCAGAGGTCGACGGCGCGTTTCCGGCGACGGAGCTGAAGTCCCTGGCGCGGTGACGAGCAGCGGTTTTCGAAGGGCGAGCAGCAGGAAGAGGAAGAACGGCATCATCGGGGCGCGATACCGAGACAGGGCGCCGAGGTTCGAGGTCGAGAGCCCGGTGCCGAGCGCCAGCACCAGGGTGATGACCGCGCAGAACGAGAGGACGGGGGAGGCGAGCACCCTGGCGAGGGCGCCTCGTGCGCCGGTCCGCTGCAGCACCTGGACGAACAGGGCGAGCAGCCAGGTCATCTCGAGGGCGTTCAAGAGCTGCATCGCCTTTCGAGCCTCGAAGAGGAAGGGGCGGAAGAGCGCGGTCACGAGCGCGAGGGGCGCGAGGGCGAGCTGCTCTCCGAACGAGCGACCCTTCTCGCTGTCTCTGGTGACGCCCTCTCCCTCGATGGAGAAGTTCGACCCGCCTTCGACCTCTGCCGCGACGCGGCGCTGGTAGGCGAGCGAGTCTCCCACGGAGTCGAGCGTGAGCTTGGGAAACACCGCCGAGGCGCCCGAGAACCCGGTGAGCGCGAGCGCAGCCGCGAGCGCGATGTACTGAGGGCGAATGGTGATGCGTCGCCCGTCGCGCAGGCCGCGGGCGACGAGGAGCCACGTCGCGGCCGCGGCGACGAGGGCCATCAAGACGTAGGGCTTGAAGAGGCTGATGCCCGCCCCGCTCAGGATGGCGAGGGCGATGGCGGGAGCGAATCGACGCCCCTCGACGAGCCAGCTCATCGAGAGCAGGAACGGGCCGACGAAGACCATCACGACCGGCTCCTTGAGGAGCACCGAGGTCCAGACGACGCCGCTCGGGGACAGGAGCAGCCCGAGGCGGAGCTCGGCGTGGTACTCGCGCGGCGTGTGGCGCTTGAGCGCCGACAGCGCGATGACTTTCGAGGCGTACGAGCAGACGGCGATGAGGAGCGCGCTCGCGAAGAGCGAGTTCCCCAGCAGGAACGCCAGCCAGATCGCGACGGCCTGCATCGAGCCCGTCGAGGAGCCATCCAGCACGTCGTACGGGATGCGGTGTTCGCGCTGAAGGAGGAGGGCCGTCACCTCTGTGGCGAGCGAGCCGAAGTCGTACCGGAGCGCGTCGGCGACCGGCGTCGCGGCGACGTGGTACGAGATCATGTCGCCGCCCTCCGTGTAGTAGTAGGTGTAGACGAGGATGAGCCCGATGCTCGCGGCGACGTGGAGCGCGAAGCTCAGCGTCAGCAGCCGCCCCTCCTCGCGGTCGTGCAGTCGCAGCACCACGGCGTGAATCGCGAGTCCCACCGCGAGCACGATCGGCGTAAAGATGACGTCTTCCATGGCGCTGGGCGCTGAGTACCCCAACCGGGGCTCCCTGTTCGAGGTCCTCGCCCGGATTCCGCACCGGCCGTCGGAGCTCCGTGACCTGATGCCCACCCTCGACGGACCAGCGCTGGTAGACGCGGCGGCGCGGCACGGGGTGAGCGCCTGGGTCGCCGACGCCCTGGGCGACCTGTCGTTCCCCGAGCAGGCGCGGCTCCTCTCGGACGCGCGGGCCACGGTGATGGGCGCGCACAAGCTCAAGCGGCTCACGCTGGCGGTGTTCGACGCGCTCCAGGGGGCCGGCGTCGTGCCGCTCGCGCTGAAGGGCACGGTGCTCGCGCACCGGCTCTACCCGTCGAACCCGCGCTGCCGGCCGTCGTCCGACGTCGACGTGCTGGTCCTTCCGGAGGAGCTCGACCGGGTGGCCGCGGCCCTGGCGCCGCTGATGCTGAACCGCTGGGTCGACCCCTCGCTGGGCGACGTCTTCGACGACCACCACCACCTCTCGTTCGCCGGACCTCCGGGGTTGGTCGAGGTGCACTTCCGGCTCATCTCGACGTTCGGGCGCGGCCTCTTCGACGACGCCGCCATTCGGGCGCGGGCGGTCGGGGCTGACTTCGAGGGCCGGCGCGTGCGCCTGCTGTCGCCCGAAGACGAGTTCCTCTACCTCTCGACGCACGCGGCCAACCACGCGTTCCTGCGCGTCGCGTGGCTGGTCGACCTGCAGCAGTTCCTGCGCCTGCACCCCGCGCTCGACAGGCCGGCGATGGCTGCGCGG
>JADCJJ010000359.1 GCA_020247085.1 Myxococcaceae bacterium
GCTCCGCGGGTGGTTCGGCGGGCGGCGTGGCGGGCGGCGTGGCAGGCGGCTCCGCGGGTGGTTCGGCGGGCGGCGTGGCGGGCGGCGTGGCAGGCGGCTCCGCGGGTGGTTCGGCGGGCGGCGTGGCCGGCGGTGCTGGCGGCGGCGGCGCGGTGATGCAGTCGACCTACGTCTGCGTCACCTGCCCTGGAGCCGCGGACACGAACACCGGCATGCCGACGAACCCGGTGCGCACCATCACGCGGGGCATCCAGCTGGCGGTGACGCTCGGTCGGCCGACCGTCTTCGTCGGGGGCCAGTCAGGGTCGACGCCCGTCTACTCCGAGGACCTCACCATTCCCGCGGGCGTCACGGTGCAGGGCCGCTACGTGGTGAGCAACGGCACCTGGGCTCGTACCGGCAACCGGACGCTGCTCATCAACACCGTGGCCTCCGGGGTGAAGTTCGCAGCGGGCGCGACGCGAACGGCGGGGCTTGATGGGCTGCGGGTGCAGAGCGCCGGGGCCGTCGGCGGCGCGGCCGACGTCACGGCCATTCGCGTCTTCAACGCCTCACCGACGCTGCGCGACGTGCAGGTCGACCCGGCGACGAACTCGCTCCCGCCGCCGTCCACCTCCGCGGGCATCTCCATCGCCGGCGGCGCGGGCCTTCTCGTCCGGCCGAGCCCGCTCATCACCGCGAGCGCGCTGGCGCCCTCGGCCGTCACGGCCGGGCCTGCGACCACGACCTCCGCTGGCATCGCCGTGACCAACGCCGCGCCAGAGATCGAGTTCACCGACGCGCTGGGCGGCACGGCGCTCAACGCCGGCGCCAGCAGTGCTGGCATCTTGCTCGACGGCGCCGTCGGTACGAGCGTTCGAGACTCGACGGCGCGCTCGGGAGCCTCCCTCGCCTGCGCCGGCGTGGCCTCTCGCGGAGACGCCAGCGGCATCGTGCTCGAGCGCATTCGGGCCGCCGGCTGCCTCACGGCCCCTGGGTCTGGAGGCCCGCCCCCCAGCCAGACCGTCGGCATCGCCTTCACCGGGTGCCCGACGGGCGGCCTCGGCGCCACCAACCCCCGCGTCGCCTCGAGCACGGCGCGCGGGGGCGTCGCGCAGGGAAGCAACAGCTTCGCTGTCGGGGTGCTCGCCGGAAATGGGTGCGCCCCTCGCATCGAAGACAACCCCAGCCTCGTCGGCAGCGAGGCGGTGATGATCATCCCCAACCTGGCCGCCGGCGTCCTCTGCACGCACGAGTCACGCCCCGGGATGTCCGGCGCGAACGCCGCGTGCACCGTCACGAACAACCGGGCCGGCTCGACCGGCGACGGCATCTCGGCCGGGCGCGGCCTCACCTCGTTCGGCGTCGCCTGCATCGGTAACTGCGCCTCGGGGAGCGCCGTCTGCCCGGGCTCGTGCGCCGAGGTCTCGGGGAACTCCGTCGAGGGTGGCGTCGCCGCTGCCTCAGCCCACCTGTGGGTCTCGCAGTCGTCACCGCGCATCGCGCGCAACACGCTCGGCTCGACGAACTCGACGTGCGGGAACGGCTCGTCGAGCGTGCTCATTGGCCTGCACCTCGACGGCTCGGCCTCGCGCGTCGAGAACAACCTCGTGTTCGGCGGAGAGTGCGAGAACGTCGTCGGGCTCGAGCAGGTCAACGTCCGCCGCAGCGGGGACAACAGCACGCCCGCGCCCGACGTACACAGCAACACCATTCTCCCCGTCGCCTCGACGGGCGGCGACTCGGTCACCTCCATCTACGGGGTGCTGCTGCGCACCCAGGCGTCGAGCGGCCCCATGGTCGCCGCGGCGCTGGGCACCTACCGCAACAACATCATCACCGCGCTCGGCTCGGCGTCGGCGCGCGCGGCCTTCCGCGAGAACGACGTGCAGAGCGACCCCCTGGTGCTCGAGAACAACGACTTCTGGACGGGAACGGTCTCGCCCGGTGGCCAGCCGCCACTCTACGTCAACGAGGGCGTGAACCCGCCGCTGACGGGCGCTGGGCAGATCAACAATCTCGGCTCAAGCCTGCCCTTCTCGACGTCGATGAACAACCTCAGTCAGAGCCCCGGCCTGTCGATTGCGACCTTCCGCCTCACGCCGTTCTCGGGCCTGCGGGGCGCGGGCACCTTCCTCTTCGCGCCCCTCGACGACATCGACGGTCAACCGCGTTCGCAGCCCGTCGGCACGCCGCCCGACGTCGGCTGCGACGAGACCAACTGACGCGCGCTCAGCCCAGGTCGATGAACAGCGCCGCGCCCTCGCCCTCGAGCGTCAATGCGCCTGGGCCGACGGTGGCGCCGTCTCCGGACAGCAGGGCCCCGCCGGGCGTCTGGAGCCGGCCCGACAGCCCGACGAGGTAGCCCTGCCCGCGCGCCGTGACGGTCCGCGTCCCCTGCACGTCCACCCACCACACCTTCGCCGCGCAGCGCAGCGGCATGCCCTCGTCTCCGGCGACGAGGTGCACCCCGGGCGTTCGGGGCAGCTGCCGGGCGAAGGCGGTCGCGGGGCCGCCGTGCGTCGTCGGCTCGAGCCAGATTTGCAGCATGTGCACCGGCGCGTCGGTGTCGTTGCCCTCGGCGTGGCGCATGCCATCTCGAGCCGAGATGAGCTGCGCGCCGCGGGCCCGCACCACCGAGCCGTCGGCCTGGTCCCCGTGGTGGCTCAGCTCGCCGTCGAGCACGACGCTGAGGATCTCGAGCTCGCGGTGGGCGTGCAGGGGAAAGCGGGAGCGCGCGGCGAACGTCGCGTCGGCGAGCACGAGCAGGGGCCCGAGCGGCTGCCCCTGACCGGCCCCGGGCCCCACGGTGGCGACGAAGTGGTCCTTGAGCGACAGCCACGGGAGCGTCGTCAACGGGAACGAGGCGGCAGGGCGAACGGTCGTCATGGCGGGCGGCTCTCGTTTCGGGCAGGCGCAGAGGGGCACGGCCGCGAGCCAGCAGGCCAGCCACGGGCTGGCGAGCCGACGCGGGCCACTCAGCGTGAGGGTGAACGTCACGGGCGAGGCTGTAGCCCGGCCCGCGCCGTGGGGCATGACCCGGGTGCGGAACACTCCGTCCTGAGCCGGCGCGCGCGCACCCACCGAGCGGCCGAGCGACGGTTCCGGGCCCGCCCAGGGCCTCACCTGGCGGTCGATGCTCACCGCGCGGCGAGCCCCACTCGCGAGAGCTCCGGGGCCCCTCCCCGGCCGCGCCGGACGCATGCGCCTCACCGCTGCGCGCGACAGGCCCGGCGGCGCCCACGGCAGAACCTCACCGCTCGGTCCTCCGCCGGGCTCGCGCTCGCGCCTCGGCGAGCGCGTCTCTCGGCGCCGCCGTGCCATCGGCCGGTGACGTCGGGCTCGCGGCCGGCGCCGCCGTCGGCTCGACCTCTGGCGCGGCCGTCGTCGCCGGCGGCCCAACCTCGGCTCCCGGCAGCGCGGCGACCCCGAGGGCGGCGCGGGCCGGCCTCGACCGCCGGGCGCGCGGACCAGAGAAGAACCGGCGCACGAAGACCTCAGCGACGAGCAGCACCACCGCGAGCGCGACGAGCGGCGGCGCCAGCGGCACCCGCCCGTACGACTCGCGCCCCTGCGCGAAGAGCCCCGCCATCGACAGCCGCTCGACCCCGTCGCCGGCCTTCGCCACCGCGGCCAGCGCCGCCCGCCCAGCGCTCGCCGGCGCCGGCTCGAACTCGGGCGTCCACGGCAGCGTCACCGGCGGCGGACGGAACACCCGGTCGCCCAGCTTCACCACCGGGTGCCAGGTGCCCGTGCCCGGCAGCACGACGTGCGCCCCCTGCCGGTCCTCCTCCTCCCAGCGAAGCGTGCGCTCGATGGGCCGCACCCGCGAGTCGCCCGGCAGCAGCACCAGCGTCGCCAGCCCCGCCGGCGGCGGCGCAGCGGCGTCGAAGTCGAGCGTCACGTGCAGGTCGTCACCCTGCAGGCGCGTGCGCGCCACCACGTCGACCGACGTCGCCTGAGGCGGCATCACCCACCGCACCGACTGCTCGAGCGTGGCCCGCAGGCCGCTCCAGCTCGCCAGCGCTCCGGTGAACCGGCCGTCAACCTCGGCGGTGATGGCGACGGCGCGGCCGAGGCCGTGCGGCCAGAAGGCGACGAGCGGCGCCAGGTTCTCGTCGGCGGTGCGCACGCCGACGCTGGCGCTGGGTTTCAGGTAGGTGAGGCTGTACCCGTTACAGCTCGACAGCCCCGCGGTGGGAATGCGCCCGAGCATGGCGAGGTCGGCACCGGGCTCGAGGGGCGTCGGGGTGTCGACGAAGCTCGCCCGCGCCACCGCGACGGTCTCTTGCGAGAAGATGCGCGGCAGGCTCGTCGCGTCGTCTGCGAAATAGATGCGGCCCGAGCCGAGGGCGGCGATCTCCTCGAGCAGCTTCGCGTCGGGGTCGCTCGGCGTCCCCAGGCCGATGACCGACACCGTCACGCCCTCGTCGGTGAGCTGCGCCAGCGTGTCGCGGTAGTCGTCGGGGTTCTCCGAGTCGGCAGCGTCAGAGAAGAGCAGCACGTGGCGCGTGGCCTTCTTCGACGCGAGAATCTCACGGCGCGCGACGCGCAGGCCCTCGCCCACGTAGATGCCACCGCCCCCCGAGAAGCCCCGCGCGACGCGGTCGAGCGGCAGCCCCTCGCTCACCGGCGTCAACGGGAACAGCGCATGGTCGTCCGTGTCCACCATGTGCACCGAGACCTCGTCGCGCTGGTCGAGGAGCTGCAGCGCGCCCACCACCCCCTCGGCAGCAAGCTCCATCTTCGTGCGGCCGTCGGGCACCGTGGCGCCCATCGAGCAGCTGCAGTCCATGATGATGCTCATGGCCACCGCCGCCTTGCGCTGCTCCTCGCGCACCTCGAGCGACACCGGCAGCACCGGCTCGAGGCGCGACTTGCGGTAGCCGCCCTCGCCGAAGGCATTGCGGCCGCCCGTCATCACCAGGCCCCCGCCCGCCTCGCGCACGTACTGGGCCAGCACGCCCAGCCCCGCCTCGGTCAGCCGCGACGCCTCGACGTCCTCGAGCACCACCGCCCCGACGTTCTCGAGCTGCTCCATGCCCAGCGCCCCAGGCGCGCGCACCGTCACCACGAGCCCCGCGCCGCTCAGCGTCTTCGCCAGCACGCCCGCAGGCCGGTCCGTCAGCAGCAGCACCGACGGCGGCCCCTCGACGCGCACCACCGCCCGGCCGACGTCGTTCTCGGGCACGCCGTCACCGGCCGCGCGCACCGTGAGCTGGTAGGCGACCAGGCCGGGCGCCTCGACGAGGTCCTTCAGCGACACCACGGTGGCGCCCTCACCGAGCTGGCGCTCGAGCGTGGTGATGGGGCGCCCGTTGCGTAGCAGCGTCACCGTCGCCTTCGTCGCGGCGGTGGCCTTCAGCGTCGCCGTCAGCAGGAAGGGCTCGCGCTCGGCGACGGCCGCCGGGCCCTCGAGGCTCGATACGGCGACGTCGAGCCCGGCGGTCTCCCGCACCAGCGGGCGCACGTCGACGGTGACGCCCCGGGCCGCCAGCCGCCGCGCCGCCGCCCGCGCGTCGAGGCCCGTCGCGCGACCGTCCGACAGCACCAGCACCCGCCCGGCCCGCTCGTCGGGTACCAGCTCGCCAGCCACCTCGAGCGCCGCCGACAGGTTCGAGGCCTCGCCGTCGACGGCCTCCGAGAACCCGCCAAAGCGGCGTTCGGCCGACGGCGGCGCCTCGACGCGCGCGTCGCGCCCGAACGAGACGACGCCGACGCGGTCACCGGGCCCCCGCTCCACCTCGAGCAGGCGGATGAGCTCCTTCGCCGCGTCGAGGCTGCCCGGCGGCATCGACCGGGAGCGGTCGACGACGACGACGACATCTCGCCCGTCGCTGCGCAGGCGCCACTCGGGCTGCGCCAGGGCCACCACGAGCGCCAGCACGAGGGCGCCCCGGAGCCACATCGGCGGACCGGGCAGGCGGCCGGTGCGCCACAGCAAGAGCCCCAGCGGCACCAGCAGCAGCAGCGCCTGGGGCGTGACGGCGCTCACGCGCGCCTCCGGGCGGTGAGCCAGAAGTCGACGAGCAGGGCCGCGAGGGCCACCACGACGAAGCCAAAGGCCCGCGGGCGCGACGAAGCCAGCGAGGCCAGCGCCGTCACCCGCGGGGCCTCGACCGCCCAGGGGCCGCGGGTGCGCAGGTCCGACTCGGCGGCGTCGAGGGGCACCACCGCGAGGCGGTCGACCTCGACGCCGTCAGCCAGCAACCGCCACGCGCCCGGCGGCGTCAGCGCCGGCAACGACAAGGCGCCGACGCCCAGCAGGGGCCGCGCCTCGCCCGAGGGCCCCTCGAGCGACCAGGAACGGCCTGGCGCGGTGACGACGGCCACGTCCTCGCCGAGCGAGACGAGGCGCCGGGGGAAGCCCTGCCTCGCGGTGCGCGCCCGTCGCGCGAGGTTGCCCCACAGCACCGGCCAGGCCACCGAGCGCTGCACGTTGCTGCGCGTCAGGTCGAGGTTGAGGTGCACCACCCCGTCGTCGCCCTCGCTCGCCAGCACCACCGTGCCGGCGCTCAGCAGCGGCTCGCCCGGCACCGGGCCGGCGCCAGCCGTCCACACCACGCCGCCGAGCTGCACGTCGTCGAGCAGCGGGTTCGTCTTCTTCGCGAAGAAGGGCCCCACGAACGACGCCAGCTCGCCCACGGCGCCGAGCCGCACCGTCGCCGCCGAGCCGGGCGGACCCACCGCCAGCCCCGCAGGCGCGCCGAGCGTCACCCCGTCGACGGCCGAGAGCGCCCTCGTCACCGCCGCGCGGGCGGCCACGTCGAGCCCCTCGAGCACCTCGACCGCCAGCCCCTCATCGGGCGCCGGCGGCAGCACCAGGTCGCCGTCGTCGGGGAGCGCGTCGCCGGGCAGCGTCGCGCGCACCTCGGCGCTCGTCCGCAGCCCGACGCGCAGCGCCGCCGACGCCCCCGGCCCCATCGTCACGGGCGTCTCGTGCGCCACGCCGCGCCCGTCGTCGAGCCGCACCTGAACCGTCCTCGCCTCGTCGGTGAAGTTGCCCACCCGCACCGTCACCGTCGCCACGCCCGCCACGTCGCGCCGAAGGGCCGAGAGGAAGGCCACGTTCGGCGCGCGCCGGCCGACCGAGCGCCCCTGCACCGACGGCGGCAGCGCGACGGCGCCGGGCGGCCCATCGGTGAGGAAGAAGAGCGGCTGCTCCCGCCCGGTGGCCAGCTCCCGCGCCAGCGTGAACGCCGGCGCCACGTCGTGCGCCGGCTGCGACGGCACCCACCCCTCGAGCGCCGCCAGCGCCCGGGCCACCTGAAGCTGCGGGCCCGCGAGCACGCGCGGCTTGAGGCCCGACTCGACGAGGGTCAGCGCCGCGGCGCCCTCGGCGCGCACCAGCCGCGCCACCTCGTCGCGGGCCCGGTCGGCCGCCGAGGCGCCGTCCACCGTCGCCCGCATCGAGAGGCTCCCGTCGAGCACCACGACCAGGTGGGCGGTGGGCGCCACCTCGCCGCACCGCGCGTCGGCGAGGAAGAGCGCCGCCGCTGCGATGGCGAGGGCCTCGAGGGCGAGCGAGGCCTCGCGCGAGAAGCGCTCGAGCTTCGGTCCCGCCTCGGCGCGAGGGTCCGGCGAGCGCCAGAGGAAGAGCGCGCTGACGACGCGCGGGGGCTGCTTGCGCCGCAGGAAGTAGGCCGCCACCACCGGGGCGAGGGCGAGGAGCGCCAACAGCCCGAGCGGCGCGCCGAAGCTCACGTGCCCTCCGCCAGCCACGAGAGCTCGCGCCTCGCCAGCTCGTCCAGCGTCGCGCTGGCGACGAGCGGCAGCCACCGCGCCGACACCCGGCGCGCCGCGCCCTGCCAGGCCGCGACGTGAGCCGCCAGGCGCTCCCGGTAGGCCGCCAGGGCGCCGGCGTCGAGGAGCCGCTCGAGCACCTCGCCCGTCTCGGCGTCGGTGAGGCGCGCGCCGGCGCCGCCCGGGGGGTCGACGTCGTCGGCGTCGAGCACCTGCACGAAGACGGCGCTCGCGGCGTCGCGGGCGAGGCGCTCAGCCAGGGGCCCGGGGGGCGCCTCGACGAGGAAGTCACTCACCACCACCCGCACCCCGCACGGGCGGAGCGGCGGCAGCCGCGCCAGCGCCACGTCGAAGGGCGCTCGCCCGTCGGCCTTCGCGGCCAGCAGCGCCGGGCGCATCCCCGGCCCGGTCACGCGCAGGCCCTCACCACCGGCCAGCAGCAACGTCGCCTCACCGCCGGCGTTGCGCGACAGCTCGCACACCCACAGCGCCAGCTCCTTCGCGCGGGCGGCCTTCTCGGCCGACACCGCCATCGACGCCGACGCGTCGAGCACCACCTCGACACGGGGCGACACCTCGTCCTGCCGTACGCGCACCACCAGCTCGCCGGTGCGCGCCACCGCGTTCCAGTCGACGTGCCGCAGGTCGTCGCCGGGGTGGTAGGCGCGGAAGTCGTGCAGCTCCATCGAGCTGCCCACCGAGGCGGCCCGCACGGCACCCAGCCGCCCGCGGTGCGGCACGCGGGGAAAGCGCAGGGCCCGGCCAGCGGCGGCGCGCTCGACCGCGGCGACGTCTGGCGGCCCATCGCGCGTCGGCGGCGCTCCGCCATCGGCGCGCCGTACCCCGGTGACGTCCGGCGGCCCCTCGCCCGTCATCGGCGCTCCCCGGGCGTCACCGCCGCGAGGCCTGGCATGGGCCTCCCCTGCCGGGGCGCGGCGGCGAATCTCACGCCCACCGCACGTCCCGCCTCCAGAGCGTCGCCAGCGCGGCGAGCGTCGCGGCCCCCCCGAAGGCGGCCACCACCAGCGCCTGCGGCAGCGCCGCCTCGCCATCACGCACCACGTTGACGAGCCCCACGATGGGGTTCAGCAGGTTGAGCGCCCGGTCGTCGCCCTCGCTGACGGCGGCGGCGAACAGCGGCGGCACCCCCGAGCCGACGGTGAAGAGCCCGAGCGCGATGAGGCGCACCAGCGCCGGCGTCTGCCACGGCGGGTGCGGGAACCACCGGGCGATGACGAGGGGCGCGCAGAGGTACAGCAGCAGGTAGCCGGGCCCCGCGAGCGCGAGGTTGAGCGCGTACTCCCGCGGCGATGCCACCGAGAACAGGCACCCGACGAACACCGCCGTGCCGACCGCCAGCACCAGCAGCACCGTCAGCAGGCCGCGGAGCGCGCCGGGCGCCAGCAGCCAGAACCGGCCGTGCGTCGCCCAATGGTTCTTCGCCATCGAGTCCCGGTCTGAGGCGATGAAGGTGCCGACGAAGGCGACCTGGAGGAGGAAGACGACGAGGCCAGCGACGAGCGGCTCCTGCGAGCCGCCGACCCTCCAGGCGACGACGAAGGCGCCGACCGCGCCCAGCGCCTGCACCGCAAAGAGCAGGCGGGGGCCCCGGGCATAGGGCTCGGTGGGCATCGACAGCCGCGCCGCCGCCGCCTCGAACAGCAGCAGGGCCGTCGTCAGCAGCGCGAAGGCGCCCCCCCCGACAGCCACCCACAGCATGGCGTCCGCCGAGGAGCGCGACACCTCTCTCGAGAGGGCCGCGATGACGCCGACGCCCGAGAAGAAGGCCATGCCGAGGAGGCCGAGCACGACGAACTGCGCCAGCGCGCGCACCAGCCGCGTCTCGCCCAGGCTGGCGAGGCTCACCGAGACGGACACGAGGAACACCTGGAACACTGCCCCCAGCACCATGGCGACGCCGATGGTCGGCAGGTCGATGCCGTTGAGCGAGTAGCTGAAGACGAGGAACGGCGTCGCCGCCGACGCGTACAGCAGGCCCTGCAGCACGAAGCTGGCGACCTTCCCCGCGAGGATGCGGCGCGCCCCCAGGCCCGTGAGGCACAGCAGCACCCACGTCTCGTCCTCCTGCTCGCGCACCATCGAGCGAAAGGCCGTGAAGGGAATGACGAAGTGCTGAACGACCGAGAGCGCGACGAAGTACGCCGCGAAGCTCCCCAGGCCCGCGTCGTCGTCCGAGCTGGCCGCGAGCGACGTGACCACCGAGATGAGCAGGCAGACGAGCAGCATCAGGCTGAAGAAGACCCAGAAGACCTTCGTGCGCAGGTGCTGA
>JADCJJ010000036.1 GCA_020247085.1 Myxococcaceae bacterium
ACATCGAAGTCCGGCACATCGAAGTCCGGCACATCGAAGTCCGGCACATCGAAGTCCGGCACATCGAAGTCCGGCACATCGAAGTACGGCACATCGAAGTACGGCACATCGAGGTCGTCGCGGTGTGGCGGCTCACGCCTCGACCGCCTCGGCGCCACGATGACCGTCATGCGGGGCCGTGACCGCCGCGGCGTACCGCTCGGATGACCGGCCGCGCGCGTGGAGCGGGCGAGCACGCTCCGCTGCGGCGTGGTAGCCCCCGGGCATGGAACTCGCCCTGGACCTCCTCGGCTTCACCGCCAGGAGCGCCGTCATCTTCGTCACCGTCGTGGCCACCACGGCGGCGGTGGTGATGCTGCTGCGTCGGGCTCGCTTCTCTGGGAGCCGGGGCGGGTCGCTCGAGGTGAAGTACCTCAACGAGCGCTTCGACAACCTGCGCTCCGCGCTCGAGCTGGGGACGGCGCAGAGCCGGGCTGCCGCGAAGGCCCTGCGGGGACGGCAGAAGGCGCGCGACAAGACGCGCGAGGCGGGGGCGGCGGGACGGCCCTCGGTGTACGTCGTGGACTTCGACGGAGACCTGCTTGCGACGGCGACGGCGAGCCTGCGTGAAGAGGTCACCGCCATCGCCTCGCTCGCGACGAAGGACGACGAGGTGGTGGTGCGGCTCGAGAGCGGCGGCGGCGCGGTCCCCCACTACGGCCTCGCGGCGGCGCAGCTCGCGCGCCTCAAGGAGCGGAAGCTCAAGTTGACCGTCTGCATCGACCGCGTGGCCGCCAGCGGCGGTTACATGATGGCGTGCGTCGCCGACCAGGTGCTGGCGGCGCCCTTCGCCGTCATCGGCAGCATCGGCGTGGTGGCCCAGGTACCCAACGTGCACCGCTTCCTCAAGAAGCACGACGTCGACGTCGAGGAGCTGACCGCCGGCGAGTTCAAGCGCACGGTGAGCCTCTTCGGTGAGGTGACGGACAAGGGGAAGGCGAAGCTGCAGGAGCAGCTCGAAGAGACCCACGCCCTCTTCAAGGCCTTCGTGAAGCAGCACCGGCCCGGCCTCGACGTCGACCAGGTCGCCACGGGTGAGTACTGGCTCGGCACCCGCGCGACCGAGCTGCGCCTCGTCGACGCGCTCACCACGAGCGACGACTACCTGCTTCGGCGCGCCGCCGAGGCCAACGTCTTCCACGTGCAGTTCCACGGCGACACCAGCTGGCGCGACCGGCTCGTCGGCGTCGCCGGTGAGGTGCTCGAGCGGGGGGCGCTGCGGCTGCTCGAGCGGGCGCGAGCCGCCCGGTTCCAGTGAGCCCGACGGTCGATGGGGGCGGCGGTCGTCCCCACGCGCTCACGCCGGTGGCGACGGGTGGGGCGCTCGCCGGTGAGCGGCCCGTGTGCTGGAGGGACGTCAATGGAGCCGAAGCCGATGGTGCGCTCGCTGGATGAAGTGCTGACCGCCCGTCGTGAAGCCGACGGGCTCGACGCCCTCGACGTCCCCGAGGGGTTCGCGCAGGGCAGGGCCACCTTCGGAGGCCTCGTGGTGGGCGCGTGCGTCCGCTCTCTCGAGGCGCGCGTGGCGGCCCCTGGCCGAAAGCTGCGGAGCGTCTCGGCGCAGCTCCTCGGAGCGCCCCGCCCCGGCCCGGCGCTGATTCACGTTCGGCTGCTGCGCGAGAGCGCCACCGTCACGACGCTCTCGGCCGACCTGGAGCAGGAGGGCGCCGTGATGACGCACGTCGTGGGCGTCTTCGCCGACGACCGCCCGGTGCCGCTGGCGTGGAACCAGCTCCGTCCGCCGCCCGCGCCGCCGTGGCGTGACGTCGAGCCGATGGACACCGACACCCCCTTCGCGCCGGAGTTCACCAGGCACTTCGAGTTCCGGCCCATCGTCGCCGTGCCGTTCTCGGGCTCGACCGAGGACCCCCTCGGTTACATCCGCCCGCGGGTCCCCTGCGCGCGCCGCGACGGCGCCTACGTGGCCTGTCTCGTCGACACCTGGTGGCTCGCCGCGCTCTGCCGCTTCGATGGCCCCAGGCCCGCGGCGACGATGACCTACGCCGCCGAGCTGCACGTCGCGCCGGGCACCCTGGACCCCGAGGCACCGCTCCTGCATGTGGGCCGCGCGCTCGCCTCGCGTGACGGCTACTCCGTCGAGACGCGCGAGCTGTGGACGCCAGACGGCCAGCTCGTCACCACGGGCTCTCAGGTCGTCGTCATCGTCAAGTGATGCCGAGCGCATGGCGCGCGCTCCCGGCCGGGCGACCCGCGAGCGATGCGCCCCGGCGTCAGCGCCTCCGAGCCGAACGGGCCGCCGCCGCACCGCCCCCCGGTCGAGACCATCGCGGCCGACCATCGCGGGTGCGCCCCGTCCCTGCGGCTCCCGGCGCGGTGACCGTGCCGAGGAGAGGCATGCGCTCGCCCCGCGGGGCGTTGGCGGTGGCTCCGGCGCTCGTCTTCGAGACGGTGAGGAGCCCGACGAGGCCCGGCAGCGATGGGTGCGAGGCGGGGGGGCCGGAGCTTCGATGCGGCCCAGCCCTCGCGCTCCTCCTCAGCGCCCGCGACGGGGCGGGGGTGGGCGTCGGGTCGAAGGCGAGGTGAGGATGTCGTCGAGGGGCGGCGGGGGCCCGCTCACCGGGAGCGGAAGAAAAGGGCGACGAGCCAGCCGAGCAGCACCGTGACGGCGCCGACGCCGAGGGTGAGGCCGTCACGCCGGAAGGCGGGCTGGAGCGCCACGCGCACGGCCGCATGCAGCAGCACCCCCGGGCGCTCGACGACGAGGACCCCGAAGCGCAACCCCGCAGGGCCTCGCGCGGCGTGAGGTCCCTCACCGCGCCCGCAACGTCGCTGGCTCAGGTGCCGGGGAAGATGGCCTGGGGGACGGCGATGAGGGCAGAGGTGATGCGGAGGCGCGTGAGACAGGCCCGGGTGTTGACGCGAAGGCTCATGACGGGCTCCGGGTCGCGTGCGGGCGCAGGGCACCACCGACCTCCGAGACGAGGACGCCGAGGACGATGAGGCCTCCGCCGACGAGCTCCGACGGGCCGGGGCGTTCGCGGCCCAGGGCGGTCGACGCGACGACGGCGACGACGGGCTCGAGCGAGAAGATGACCGCCGCGCGCACCGCCGACGCGTGCGCCTGGGCCCACGTCTGGATGGAGATGGCGAGCGCCGAGGCGATGAGGCCGGTGGCGGCGACGGCGCCCCAGTACGCCGGCGTCGGCTCGAGGCGCGGCGTGCCCAGCGGAACGGCGAGGGCCGACAGGCCGGCGACGGTGGCGAGCTGGACGGCGACGAGGGCGACCGACGCCCCGGCGCGGGCCACCTTCTCGGTGAGCGAGATGTGCACGGCGTAGGCGAGGGCGCACCCCAGGGTGAGCAGGTCGCCGCGCGAGAGCGGCTCGGTGACGCCGAAGCCAGTGAGGCGCCACAGGCCGGCGAGGGCGACGCTCGCGCCAAGCACCGACGTCCACGCCGGGGCGCGGCCCAGCAGCCCCCACGAGACGAAGGGCACGCCCAGCACGGCGAGGCCCGTGAGGAACGCCGAGCGCGAGGGCGAGGTTCCCTCGAGGCCGAACGTCTGGAAGGCGTAGCCGGCGAAGAGGACGAGGCCGAGCACGAGGCCCGCCGACAGGACGTCGCGGTGCAGCACGGCGGCGCGGGCCCACAGCAGGCACGCGAGCGCGCCGAGCGAGAAGCGCAGCGCGAGGAAGGTGAAGGCGTCGGACGCCGCGAGGGCGTCCTTCACGACGACGAAGGTGAGGCCCCAGATGAGCGTGCACAGCGCGAGGACGAGGGTGGGCCCGGTCACGGCCGTCGTTCTGGCACGGGTGGGCCTCTCTGCCGTTGTCAGACGTGCTGCTCGACGGGCGCCGCGGGTGGCGGCGGCCCATACCGGTCCCTCGTCGAAAGGGAACACGCGAGCAGCTGGCGGCGCTCGAGCGGAGCACTGCTGGCGGTCCCATCGATGGTGATGGTCCGGCCGGTGGCGAGGTGGAGCTCGAGCCGGCGGCTGCGCCTGACGCTCACCCCCGCCAGCGTCGCGCCGGTCGAGAGGCTCCAGGGCAGGTGCTCGCATCGCGGCCCGCGCCAGCCCTCGAGTCTCGAGCCGGTGAAGACGTAGCTCCGCGGAAGGAGCCACCATGGTGAGCGGCCGGTGGCGAGGCGCCCGCGGCTGAAGGACAGCTCGCCCGGGGCGCCGTCCTCCCTGACGAGCGAGACGCAGAGCTCGAGCGTGACGAGCGACAGGATGCCGAAGGCCAGGACCACTCCACGCCGGCGCGGCGCGGAGAAGGGCAGCGTCGCTCCCGCTCGGCGCGGGACCCGGTTGGGAAGTCGCTCGACCCGGAGTCGATGGACTTCATCGTCGTACCGTCGCCCGGTGCGGAAGGTGACCGAGGCGCCGCGGCTCAGCGTCGACCACCCGAGGTGCTCGAGTCGGGCGATGCGCTCGAGGGGACTCGTAGGCTCGCGGCCGAAGCGGCGCGCACCAGCGCGACCGAGGCCTCCACGACTGCTCCGGCCAGGGCCCGGGCAACCGCGCCGAGCGTCAGCCCGAAGCCAAGGAGCGTTCCGGCCTTGCCCAGCGACGTCGCGACGGTCTTCGCGCCCGGGTGAACGGCACACCTGCCGCCCGGCGCCGCCGTCGGCCTCGGTGGTGGCGTTCACCGGAACTCGAAGACTGACTCGCGCAACTTGTCGTCGAAGTGCGTGCGCACCTGGAGCAGTGACTTGAAGCGGGACTGCGGCCGGGCGACGTGGACCTGCCCGAGGGGGGCCGCGCGGGCTCCGTGAATGTCGCTGCCCTCGATGAAGTCGGCGTGCTGCACCGGTCGGGGCGCGGTGCGCTCTGGCGTGCGAGGGGGCTGCGGCTGCGCGAAGGCGGTGAGGGAGAGCCCGAGGCTCAAGTTGAGGAGCAGGCGGTGCATGGGTGAGGCTCCGGCGAGGTGGGGGTCGTGACGGTGCGACGCGCCAGGCGGTCCGGTCGTTCCATCGGGGTCGGTCACCACGCTGCCTCGGCGCTCCGTCGCCGGCGGAGGTGTCGCGACGTCGGCGCGGGCGCAGAACCAGCGGGAGAATTCCGTCGGGTCAGCGCGCGGTGTCAGCGGAGGTGTCGCGACGACGGCGCGGGCGCGGAACCAGCGGGAGAATTCCGTCGGGTCAGCGCGCGGTGTCAGCGGCGGTGTCGCGACGTCGGCGCGAGCGCGGAACCAGCGGGAGAATTCCGTCGGGTCAGCGCGCGGTGTCAGCGGCGGTGTCGCGACGTCGGCGCGAGCGCGGAACCAGCGGGAGAAGTCCGTCGGGTCAGCCCGCGGCGTCAGGGCTCCGTCGCA
>JADCJJ010000360.1 GCA_020247085.1 Myxococcaceae bacterium
CCGCCTGCACCCGTTCCGTCCGCTCCCGGTCGGCAAGCGCCGGGCGCGTCTTCGGCGGTGCCGCCTGCACTCGTTCCGTCTGCTCCCGGTCGGTCAGCGCCGGGCGCGTCTTCGGCGGTGCCGCCTGCACTCGTTCCGTCTGCTCCCGGTCGGTCAGCGCCGGGCGCGTCTTCGGCGATGCCGCCTGCGCCCGTTCCGTCTGCTCCCCTGCGGTCCGCGTCCGTCGCAGCTGGGCACGGACCGTCTTCTGGCGTTTCGCCTGAGCCCCTTCGCGAAGCGCCCGGAGCGTCCTCGCAGGAAGTGTCTGCACGCGGAGTTCTCGCGCCCGGCGCTCCCGTGTCAGAGGCTCCGGCGCCTGCCATGCCAGGTTCCGCCCCAGCGGTTCCCGGCGCACCACCTCCAGGACCGCGCTCGCCTGCCGTACCGGTCCCGTCGGGTCCTCCCAGTTCCGCGCCGGCTCCGATTCCCCTGGCGGTCGTGGTCTCGTTCCCGCCAGCGCCTGTTCGTCCCACGATTCAGGAACCGCTCAGTGGTGCGGTCGACTGGGGTGACCTCGTCTCGGGGCCGTTCGTCCAGGAAGCTCCCGCGTCGACGCCTTCGCCGGACCGCCCCGCCACGGTCGCCGGTGAGCAGTCCGGCAGTCCCGACCTCGAGGGCAAGGTCGCCGACAAGCGCGGCATCAGCTAGTGTCGCGTCATGGTTTTCGGGTCCCTGTTCATGTTGGCCGCCATGCCCGCAGTTGGAGACGTGGCGCCGGACTTCACCGTCAAGGATGTCGACGGTCGACAGCTCAGCCTGTCTCGGCTCGTCGAGCAGGGACCTGTCGTCGTCGCGTTCTACACCAAGGCCTTCACAGGCGGCTGAGCGCGCGAGCTCACGGCGTACCGGGACCGGTATGCGGACATCGAGAAGAACAGGGGCACGGTGCTCGCGGTGTCGGGTGACTCCGCCGACACGGCGCGGAAGTTCCGTGACAGCCTGAAAGCCCCGTACAGCTTCGTGAGCGACGAGGCTGGAGCGCTGATGCGCGCGTTCGACGTGAAGATCCCGCTGCTCACCCTCGCCAGGCGCGTCACCTTCGTCATCGGCGCCGGGCGGAAGGTGCTGGCGATTCAAGAGGGCTCTGATGCGATGGACCCATCGGGAGCGGTCAGCGCCTGCAGCCTCGAGAAACCGAAGGCGCTGCAGTACCTGACGCCGAAGGACGGCGGCTGAAGGACACGGCCGCGGCGCCGCAGTGAATCGCCCGCTCCGCCGACCGTCTGGCCTCCTGCGCTTCGCTTGACGTCACCACCGCTGTGGGATTGGGTGCGCGTCCGTTTTTGTTCTCGGTGCCGGGCCGTGACCGGTGCCTCCTGAAGGAGTCGTCATGCACTCGAGGATTCTCAGCGTTGGAGCCGTTCTTGGCTTCGTCATCTCCGTCGTGTCCTCCTGCCAGTGTCCGGGGCCCACCAGCCGCTGTGGCCCCAACAACTGCGAGGGGTGCTGCACTGCGATGGGAGAATGCGTGCCTTCGGCGAACACGTCAGACCAAGCGTGCGGGAATCAGGGCATTCTCTGCAGCAACTGCGCGATGAACTTCCAGACCTGCAATAAGTCGACGAACTCGTGCATCGGGGCCGTTCAGGGCGGTGGGTCAGCTGCTGGCGGCACGGCGGGCGGCGGCACGGCGGGCGGTGGCACGGCGGGTGGTGGCACGGCGGGCGGTGGCACGGCGGGTGGTGGCACGCCGGGTGGTGGTTCGGCCGGAGGAATGAGCGGCTTGATGCCGTGCGATCTGACCGCCCCTGCGTGCCCGAGCGGTACGCAGTGCCTTCCAATCAACGGCATGAGCGCGAACGCGGCACATTGTGTACCCGGTGCTTGTGACGTCGTTCGGCAGGACTGCGCGGATTCGAGCGCGAAGTGCTTCGTTGGTTTTCTTCCTGACGCCGGGTTTGGCCGGCAGTGCATTCCGGTCAGCGGCGTCGATGGAGGATTGCCTGACGGCACCGCGTGTACCCCGGCCCCTACGTCGGACCCGTGCCAGCGGGGGGCACAGTGCATCGCCTTCCAGAACACGGCTCCCGTGTGTCGGAAGTACTGCGAGCCTACAACGCAGTGTGGCGGCGCCTCGATTTGCGGCGGCTCCGTGACCTTCAACACTCAGGCGGGGCCGACCCGCGAGATCCACCTTCTGTGTACGGCCACGACCGCGTGTAACCCACTCGACCAGACGCCATGCGGAACCGCTGAGGCCTGTCAGCTCTCAATGGTGGGCGCCATCTGCGTCGCCAACGGCACCCAGGCTGCCGGTCAACCATGCTCTGACATGATGTACTGCGCTCGAGGGACTGGGTGCATCGTTGCCAGCGGCGGAGCGTCGATGGGTACCTGCCGAAGCTTCTGCAACCTTGATGGAGGCATGCCGACGTGTGGTGCAGGAACGTGCCAGGGGCTGATTGGCGCCAGTGTGGGCGCCTGCACCATGTAAGCGCCCGGGCGTCACCCGCCGTTCGGGGTCGCTCTCCTGTGAACGCCTCTGGCTGACCGAAAGGCCCGTGTGCGACCTGGCTCGATGGTGTCCTTCCGGTAGGGGTGCGTGACAGGGGCCGCAATCCCATGCTGGGGCGGGGGCGGCGGCCTGGCGGAGATTGGGCCGATGCG
>JADCJJ010000361.1 GCA_020247085.1 Myxococcaceae bacterium
CCTCACCCCAGGCGGCGTCGTCGTCGACGGCCGCGGCCAGCGCCCGCGCGGCCTGCACATCGACGTCGAACAGCTCGGCCAGGCGCGGCACGAGGTGCTCGAAGCGCCGCCCGCCCGCCAGTGACTGCTGCACCTTCACCCACGCGCTCTTCGGGGCCTCGAGCCCCACCCCGACGAGTTGCATCGCGCCCTCCAGCGCTTCGAGGGCTTCGGCCAGCGCCGGCGACCCCTGGAGCGCCGCCTCGACGCGCGCCCGCTCGGCCGCCGGCAGCGTCCCGAGCACGTAGTCGGCCAGCAGGTCGTTCTCGTCACTCATGGTCGAAGCCCCAGGTCTCTGGATTCTACGCGACAGCCCGCGGCCTGGTTCGAGCCGGCCGCCCTCAGTTGAGGGCGTTCGGCTGGGTCAGAACGAACTCGCCGATGCGGGCGTCGAAGGTCGTCCGGTCGTCCCGCTCCAGCTGGTAGCTCCCACGCATCGTACCGAAGGGCGTCTTCAGCATCGCCCAGCTCGTGTACTCGAAGCGCTCGCCCGGCTCGAGGCGCGGCTGCTGCCCCACCACGCCGGGGCCGCGCACCTGCTCGACGTGGCCGGCGGCGTCGGTGATGAGCCAGTGCCTGGAGCGCAGCGTCGCCACCCGGGGCCCCTCGTTGATGATGGTGACGGTGTAGGTGAAGGCCCACTGGCCGGCCTCCACCTGAGAGCGCTCCGGCCAGAAGGCCGGCCGCACCACGACGCGAATGCCCTCGGTGATGGTGTCTGACATCAGGGAGCGTCCTCCGGCGAGGGCGCGGCGCCGTCGGGCGCGACGGGCCCGGTCGGCGACGACGGCTTGATGAGCATCGACAGCGCGATGGACACGGTGAGGGTGCCGGCGATGACCGCGAGCGACGTCACGATGAGCGCCGTCTCGTGCTGCATGACGACCTCGTGGAAGGCCGTCTCGACGATGAGCTTGAGGCCGACGAAGGCGAGGATGACGCCGAGCCCCGCCTTGAGGAACCGGAATTTGTCCATCAACGACGACACGAGGAAGAAGAGTGAGCGAAGGCCCAGAATCGCGCAGGCGTTCGAGCTGAAGACGATGAACGGGTCCTGGCTGATGCTCAGCACCGCGGGGATGGAGTCGAGCGCGAACAGCACGTCGGTGGACTCGACCACCAGCAGCACCAGGAAGAGCGGCGTGAAGCGGAACCGCCCGCCCTCGCGCGTGGTGAAGTGGTGGTCGGCCGTGTTCGTCGAGGCCACCGGCAGCACGCGGCGGGCCCAGCGCAGCACCGGGGTGTTCTCGGGCTCGACCTCGGCGTCGTCGCCGCCGCCGAAGAGCAGCTTCCAGGCGGTGAAGAGCAGGAACGCGCCGAAGAAATAGAGGACCCACGAGAAGCGGGAGACGAGCGCGGCGCCCAGGAAGATGAGCGTGCCCCGCAAGACGAACGCACCCACGATGCCCCAGTACAGCAGCCGGTGCTGCGCGGCGTTCGACACCTTGAAGTACGAGAAGACGACAATGAAGACGAAGAGGTTGTCGACCGACAGCGCGTACTCGATGACGTAGGCCGTGAGGAACCGCCCAGCCGGCGCCGGGCCCCCGAGGAACCACAGCAGGCCCGCGAAGACCAGCGAGAGCGAGACCCACACCAGCGTCCACCCGGCGGCCTTCCGGGGGGTGACCTCTTTCCCTCCGGACAGGCGCAGGTCGATGACGATGACCGTCACCACGCCCACCAGGAAGCCTGCCCACAACAGCGGAGTACCCACGACGGCTCGCCCTCTTACCTGCTCGGCGCTGCGTTTCCAGCGTCGGCCACGAGAGCCCACGCCCGCGCTTCCTGTCGCGACGTCACCGCGCGGCGACAAGCCCGAGTGGGCGGGCGCGGCGCCCGGGGGCGGCCCGCTCCGGCGCAGGACCGCGGGCGCTGACGAGTGGCCGGCGCCTCAGCGGGGTCCGCGCGCCCGCCCGGCCAGCCTCCCGCCAGACACCGGGCAGCCCCCGCCGCTGACGACCATCATCGGGAGCGGCACATCGCGGGCGGTCTCGAGCACCAGCGCCCGGCCCTCGCCGAACGTCCGTCGCGTCAGCCGCGCGTCGGCGTCGTGCGGGCTGGCCTCGAACCGGGCGACGCGATGGCGCGTCAGGCATGGACGAGCGCCAGCACCACCAGGCTCCGCGCGGGCACCGGGCAGACACCGCCGCTGGCGACCACCAGCTGGCGCGGCTCGTCGCTGGCGGTCTCGAGCACCGGCGCCCAGGCCTCGCCGAACGTCCGGGGCGGCAGCCGCGCGTCGACGTCGTGCGGGCCGGCGTTGAGCCAGACGAGCAGCGACTGCCCGACGATCTTCCGGCCCCGCGGGTCCCGGGTGCCGATGGCGTCGCCGCCGAGAAACATGCCCAGGCAGCGCAGCTCGGGGTTCTCCCAGTCGGCGCGCTCCAGCTCCCGGCCCGCCGGGTGGAACCAGGCGACGTCGCGAAAGCGCGAGTCTTCGAGCGTCTGGCCCTGGAAGAAGTTCCGCCGCGTCAGCACCGGGCTCGAGGCCCGCAGGGCGAGGCAGCGCCGCGTGAAGTCGAGCAGCCGCCGCCCGCGCGCGTCGAGCGCCCAGTCGACCCACGACAGCTCCGAGTCCTGACAGTAGGCGTTGTTGTTGCCGCGCTGGGTGCGGTTCAGCTCATCGCCGGCGAGCAGCATCGGAGTGCCGAGCGACAAGAGGAGCGTGGCGAGCAGGTTGCGCTGCGTACGCTCCCGGGCGTCGAGCACCGCCGCGTCGCCGGTGTCACCCTCGACGCCGTGGTTGAAGGCGTGGTTCTCGTCGGCGCCGTCGGCGTTGCCCTCGAGGTTGGCCTCGTTGTGCTTGCGGTGGAACGAGACGAGGTCGCGCAGGGTGAAGCCGTCGTGGCAGGTGACGTAGTTGACGCTGGCCGAGGGCCTTCGGCCCGAGGGCTTGAAGAAGTCGCTCGAGCCCGTCAGGCGGTAGCCCAGCTCGGCCACCTGCCCCCCATCTCCGCGCCAGAAGCGGCGCACCGTCTGGCGGTAGCGGTCGTTCCACTCGGCGAAGGGCGCGGGGAAGCCGCCGAGCCGGTAGCCGCCGGGCCCGACGTCCCACGGCTCGGCGATGAGCTTCACGCGCGACAGCACCGGGTCCTGGTGCAGCACGGCGAAGAAGTCGCACCTCGGGTCGAAGTCGCCGCCGCCGGAGCGCGCCAGCGTGGTGGCGAGGTCGAAGCGGAACCCGTCGACGTGGAACTCGGTCACCCAGTGGCGCAGCGAGTCGGCGATGAACTTGTTCACCTCGAGCTGCCGGGCGTCGAGCGAATTGCCGCAGCCGGTGAAGTCCCGGTACTTCGAGCGGTCGCGCTCGTCGAGCCAGTACCAGGCGGTGTTGTCGAGCCCGCGGAAGGTGAGCGTCGGGCCGAGCTGGTTGCCCTCGCAGGTGTGGTTGTAGACGACGTCGAGCAGCACCTCGAGGCCGGCGGCGTGCAGCGCCTTCACCATCGCCTTGAACTCGGTCACCTGCTGGCCACGGCTGCCAGACGAGGAGAAGCGCTGGTCGGGCGCGAAGAAGCCCAGCGTGTTGTAGCCCCAGTAGTTGGTGAGGCCCTTCTGCAGCAGGAAGCCCTCGGGCGCGCACTCGTGCACCGGCAGCAGCTGAACGCTGGTGACGCCCAGCCGCACCAGGTGCTCGAGCACCGCGGGGTGCGCCAGGCCGGCGTAGGTGCCCCGCAGGTGGGGCTGCACGTCGGGGTGCAGCCACGTCAACCCCTTCACGTGCGCCTCGTAGACGACGGCGCGCCGCCAGAGGACCGCTGGAGAGCGGTCGTCGCCCCAGTCGAAGGCGTCGCGCACCACCACGCTGCGCGGGACGCCGGGCGACGAGTCTCTGGGGTCGAGCACCTCGCGCCCGTGGTGAACGGCGTGCCCGACCAGGTGGGCGTTCCAGTCGGGCGTGCCCGACACGGCGCGGGCCCAGGGGTCGACGAGCAGCTTGTTCGGGTTGAAGCGCAGGCCGCGCTCCGGTGCCCAGGGGCCCTCGACGCGCAGCCCGTAGAGCTGGCCGGGGCGCAGCCCGGGCACGTAGCCGTGGAAGACGTGGTGCGTCTGGTCGACCAGCGGGAGCCGGGCGAGCTCGCGCTCGGGCGCCGCCGAGTCGTACAGGCAGACGCTGACGGCGGTGGCCCACTCCGAGGGGAAGGCGAAGTTGACGCCGCCCTCGTCGCAGGTGGCCCCGAGCGGGTACGGGACGCCGGGCCACACCTCGTAGACGACACTCACCGGCGCCATTGTGTGGCGAGGAGCGGGGCGAAGTCAGCACGTTCGTGCAGCCACCCTGGCGCCCCCCCCTGCTCGAAGCGCAGGGCACGAGGCCCCTCGGCCGAACGGGGCACCGGCGCGATGGCCTGCGCCGCCGAATCAGGCATCATCGGCGCCATGTGGACGTGGCTCTCGACCCTCGTCGTCGCGGTAACCCCCACGGACGCCGGCGTCTCTCGCCGGCCCGACGCCGGAGCCCCTGACGCCGGCGCCGCGCCGCGCCCGGCCGACGCCGCCGAGGTCGAGCGGCTGCGCGCCCGCCTCTTCGACCTCGCCGCGAACACCGACGAGGTGGTGACGCCGCTGAAGAAGCGCCTCGCCGACCTCGAGGCCCGGACCGTCGAGCTCGAGAAGCAGGCCCGGCAGGTCGAGGCGCTCCAGAAGAAGCTCGACCGTACCGCCGACGAGCTCGCGGCGCTCAAGCGGGAGGTGGCCGAGCGCGAGGAGCAGCGCAAGGACGCCGAGCGAAAGGCCGCCGAGCAGAAGGCCCGCGTCGAGGCGGTGACCCGCGCGCTCATCGTCGCCGACCAGCAACTGGCGAGCGGGGCCAACTCCGCGGCCGTCGCCGAGACGCTCAAGGCCGCCGAGGCCAGCTACACCGGCGCCGCCCTCGAGTACGTGCGCGGCGCCCGCGCGGCGCTGGCCAACAACGACCTGTCGAGCGCCCGCAAGCTCATCGGTCTGGCGGTGCTCGAGATGCAGGTGATGACGCGCTGACGGTCGGCGCTCGCGCGCCTCGCTCGACGCTGGCCGACGACGCCCCGTCGAGCGCCCGCAGGTGCGACGAGCTGGCGGCGCTCGAGCCGCAGGTGGTGACGCGCCGATGGCCGGCGTTCGCGCTTCCCCTCACGGCGCGCCTGGACGAGGCTTTGGAGCGGTGAGCGACTCGTTCGAGCGCCTGTCGGCCCTCTCGGTCATCCTCGACCTGGCGAATGGGCTGGCCGAGGAGAAAAGGCCTGCTGACGGCGACCTTCGCCTGGGAGCTCGCCGGCGAGGCGGGCCTGCCGGACGACGAACGCTGGGCCGCGACCCTCGCCGCGCTGCTGCGGCACCTGGGGTGCACCGCGTACGCGAACGTCGAGGCAGCCGTCGCGGTCGACGACATCGCGCTCCGCGCCGCCCTGCATCGGCGCGACCCGGGCCGCACGCTCGAGGTGGTGGGGGCCGCCGCCGGCGCCCCGAAGGGGCCCTGGGCCCGCGCCCGCGCGGCGCTGACCGTCGCGGCCCAGGGCGCCCGCTTGAAGGCCGAGCTCCCGGCCGAGGCGTGCGGCGCGGCGAAGGTGCTGGCGGAGCGCCTGCGGCTCGGCCCCACCGTCACCCGGGCGCTCGACGAGGTGTTCGAGCGGTACGACGGTGAGGGCGGCCCCCACGGCAAGGCCGGCCCGGCGCTCTCGGCGGCGGGCAGCGTCGCCACCACCTCCCACGTCGCCACCGTCTTCGCACTCGAAGGCGGCCCCGCGCTCGCACGGCAGGCGCTCGAGGCCCGCGCCGGCACGATGCTGGAGCCGCGCCTGTCTCGCCGGGCCCACGCCCTGGTGGCCGCCCTCGCGCCCTCGCCCCTCGACGACGTCGGCCGGCGGCACGAGGCGCTGCTCGCGTACGCCTCGCGGCACGCGCTGCCCACCACGATCGACGAGCTGGCCGAGGCCTTCGGCGACTTCTCCGACCTGCAGACGCCGCACGCCATGGGCCACTCGCGCGAGGTGGCGGCGCTGGGCTCGCTGACGGCGGCGCAGCTACGGCTGACGGTCGACGAACGGCAGACGCTCTCCCGCGCGGCGCACCTCCACGACCTTGGCCAGGTGGCGGTGCCGACCAGCCTCTGGACGACCACGCGGGTCCATTGCCCCGCCGAGCGCGAGCGCGCCCACGCGCACGTCTTCGTCACCGAGCGCGTGCTGGCGGCGGCGCCCGGGCTGGGCGGCGTCGCGAAGGTGGCCGGCGCGCACCACGAGCAGCTCGACGGGAGCGGCTACCGCCGGGGCGTCGGCGCGGGCGCGCCCCCCCCCCGCGTGGCCCGGGTGCTCGCCGTCGCCGACGTGCTGTGCGCGCTCACGCAGGCTCGGCCCCACCGCCCCGCGAGGACGAGCGCCGACGCGGCTCGCGAGGCACGCGCGATGGCGAAGGCTGGAAGGCTCGAGCCGGCGCCGGCGCAGTGCCTGCAGGCTTCCGATTGGAGGACAGCGCAGGCCGGGCGCGGCGTCGTCGTGCTGGCGCACGGCCTGCGGGACCACGCCGTGCGCTACGACGCGCTGGCGGCCGCGCTCGCGGCGAAGGGCCTCGTCGTCTACGGCCAGGACATGCGGGGCCACGGGCGCAGCGGCGGCGAGCGGCAGCGCTTCGACACGATGGACGAGCTCGTCGCGCACCTCGACCTCGAGGTGAAGGAGGCCCGAAGGCGCAACCCGGGGCTGCCCGTCTTCCTCTTCGACCACTCGCTCGACGGGCTGCTCGCGACGACGTACGCGCTCCAGCACGGCGAGAAGCTCTCGGGGCTGGTGCTGAGCGGCGCGGCACTGAAACTCCTGCCGGGGGTCTCGAACGGCGACAAGGCGGGCGCGCGATTCTTCGGCGGCGTCATTCCTGGCCTCAAGGTGCAGGCGCTCGACGACTCGGCGTTCGTCCGCGACGCCGCCGCGAAGGCAGAGCTCGCGAGCGACGCGCTGGTCGACCACTCGAACCTGCCGGCCCGCTCGGCGGCGATGACGCTCGACGCCATCGACTTCGTCCAGGCGCACCTCCCGGAGCTGAAGCTGCCGCTGCTGGTGATGCACGGCACCGTGGACACGGCGACGAACCTCGAGGGGAGCGTCGAGCTGGTGGCGAGGGCCTCGAGCGCCGACAAGGCGCTCAAGACGTGGGAGGGCCTGCACCACGACCTGCTGCACGAGCCCGAGCGTCAGCAGGTCATCGACCTGGTGACGTCTTGGGTGGCGGCGCGCCTGCCGGCGAGGTGAAGACGGGAAGGCCCGCGTGAGAGAGCCCTCGACGGCCGCCAGCCCCCGGGGGCGAGGCTCGACGGGCATGTTCCTCTTCGACGTCCCCCTCGAGCACCGCGCGGCGACGCTCCAGGCGATGGCGGCGGTCGCCGGAGCCGACGGCGCCCTCGCGCCCACCGAGCTCACGCTGCTCGAGGCCGCCCGCGACGCCCTGGGCCTCGACGGCGACGTGCGGCACCTCGCGCCCTTCGACGCCGGGGCCCTGCGCGACGCCGACGCGCGGGTGCGCGAGCGGGTGGTGCAGGCGATGCTGCTGATGGCGGTGATGGACGGCGCCGGCAGCCCGGGCGAGGCCGCGCTCGTCGAAGCCACCGCCGCGACCCTCGGCGTGGACGAGCCGCGGGTGGCCAACCTGCGCCAGCTCGCCTCGGGGCGCGTGCGCCGCCTCTGGCTCGACCTCACCCGCAAGGGCTACGCGATGGAGGAGTTCCTGCGCACCGCGAAGGAAGAAGGTGGGCGCGGCCTGTGGAAGACGTTCGCGCCGATTGTCGGGCTGTCGACCGACGACGCGCTGGCGGAGCGCATCGTCGCCAACGGCCTGTTGCCCGAGGGCACGCTGGGGCGCGCGTACTTCGAGTTCCTGACGCGCAACGGCCTGCCGTTTCCCAGTGAGCCCTTCGCCGTCGCCGAGCGCGGCCTGTGGCACGACCTGTCGCACGTGCTGGGCGCCTACGAGACGACGCCCGTCGACGAGGCGCTGGTGGTGGCCTTCGTCGCCGGCTTCCGTCGCGAAGACCCCTTCTTCTGGCTCTTCACCATCGCGCTGCAGTTTCAGGTGGGCCTGCGCCTCTCACCCTTCTCGCCCGGCGTGCCGAAGCAGATCGACCCACGCGCCTTCGTGCGGCACCACCAGCGCGGCGCGGCGGTGCGGCTCGACCTCTCGCGCGAGTGCGACTTCCGCGCCGACTGGGAGCGCCCCCTCGCGCTCGTCCGGGCGGAGCTCGGCGTCGGGCCGCGCGACGACGCCCCCGCCACATACGCGGGGGCCTGACGCGCGCCAGCCTCGACGCCGCGGGCGTTGGAGCCGGGCCGCTCCCGCGGTGACGACGGCTCGACCCGCCCCCCCTTTCCCGCCCGGCGTCGGTCCCGACGGAAACGGCCGCACCCGCGCCGGCCACCGGAGCCGGGCCGCTCCCGCGGTGACGACGGCTCAACCGAGCTGTCCCGCCGGCCCGTCGTCGCCGCCGAGGAGCGCGCGAACCAGGTCTCCGCGCTCGACGAAGGGCGCGCGGTCGGGCGGGCCGTCGGCCCAGTAGAAGCGGCTGTCGGAGAGGCGGGCGGCGCGGAAGAGCACCAGCGCCGAGCGGGTGCCGTAGTCGAAGGCTGGCACGTCGACGCAGACACCACCGAACGGATCGTCGGGCCGCGACGTCGCCAGCAGCGCCTGCAGCGCGGCGGCCGTCGGCAGCGCCCCACCCGCGCTCGCCTGGGCCCAGCGTTCGCGCACCAGGGCGGCCCGCGCCCCATCGTCGCCGCCGAGGCTGCGCTCCGTGACGACGTGGAGCCCCGGCGCGAGGGCCCGCTGGCGCACCACCTCGCCGTCGCTCCAGGTGACGAAGGCGCCGCCGTCGTCCGCGTACACGAGGTGGAAGGCGTTGAACCGCCGAGGCGACAGCGACGAGAGCGAGGCGTGCAGCGCGGCCGCGTCCGGGGCTCCCAGCGCCTCGACGACGAGGGTGCCCCGCGACTCACGCCCCTCGAGCCTCGGCGCGCCGAAGCGGTTGGTGACGCCCACGAACATGCCGCTGCGCGTCAACCCCAGCCAGGTGCCCGCGGCCTGCTCGTCTTTCGGAGCGACGAAGCGCGCCCCTGGCCAGGGAACGGGCCCCGACGCCGGCCGTGACCGCGCCTCGTCACGGTTGGCCGCCACGACCAGGGGTACGCCCTCATGCTGACGAATGCAGACGACCAGCGTGCACATGGTTTGGGTAAGCTGTGCTTCTCATGAGAGACAAGCAGAGGGAAGACACGCGGCGGCGGTTGTATCTCGCAGCCCTCGAGGTCTTCCGACGCGACGGCGTCGCCGGCTGCCGCATCGATGACATCGCGCAGAAGGCCGAGGTGAGCCGCGCGGCCTTCTACTTCCACTTCCCGACGAAGGAGCACGTGCTGGTCGACCTCTTGCGGGAGTCCGAGGTGGCCGGCGCGCGGCAGCTTCACGAGCTGCCCGAGAGCGCGACGCTCGAGCAGGTGCTCTTCACCTTCGCCGAGGGGCTGGCGGCCTTCTGGGAGAAGGAGCCAGCGCTCATCGTCGACGCGCTGACGACGTCGATGAAGGTGACGGCGGTGCTGGACGACCGCGACTCGAGCGCGTTGCGCGGGCTGCTGGCGAAGCGCTTCCGCGACCTGGCGGCGCGCGGGCAGCTGGCGGCGACGCTCCCGCCCGACGTGCTGTCGGACTTCTCGACGGCGTACATGCTGATGGCCCTCATCTCGTGGGCGTCGGCACCGCAGGCGTCGCTCGAGGGCATGCTGAAGGCCTCGATGCGGCTGTTCCTCGACGGCGCGCGCGCCTCGCCGGGCAACACCGGCGCCGCCTCGGCCGTGGCGCCGGGGCCCGGGAAGCGGTAGCTGCCCTGGCCGCGATGGCACTCCATTACCGAGAAGGGCAGTACGCTGGCCGGCACGTCTTCGTCACCGGTGGCTCGAGCGGCATCAACCTGCGCCTCGCCGAGGCCTTCGGGCTGGCTGGCGCGAAGGTGAGCATCCTGGGGCGCAAGCCCGACAAGCTCGAGGCGGCCCGCGCACGCCTCGAGGGCCAGGGCACCCGGGCGCAGGCCTTCTCTGCCGACGTGCGCGACTACGCCGCGGTGGACGCGGCGCTGGCCCGGGCCGTCGAGGCCTTCGGGCCCCTCGACGTCCTCGTCTGCGGCGCCGCCGGCAACTTCCCGGCGCCGGCGATGGCGATGTCGTCGAACGGCTTCAAGGCGGTGCTCGACATCGACGTGCTGGGCACCTTCAACGCCTGCCGCGCGGCCTTCGAGCGCTTCAAGACGCCGGGCGCCTGCGTGCTCAACATCTCGGCGCCCCAGGCGTCGGTCGCCTACCCGATGCAGAGCCACGTCTGCGCCGCCAAGGCCGGCGTCGACATGCTGACGCGCACGCTGGCCATGGAGTGGGGCGGCGCGGGCATTCGGGTCAACTCCATCTCGCCCGGCCCCATCGACGAGACCGAGGGCATGAGCCGGCTCGCCGGCGACGCCGACGCGCGGCAGAAGGTCGAGCGCACGGTGCCGCTCCAGCGCCTGGGCACGAAAGACGACGTCGCCAACCTCGCCCTCTTCCTCGCCTCGGACGCGGCCAGCTACGTGACGGGCGCGGTCTACGCCTGCGACGGCGGCATGCAGCTCGTCGGCGGCACCTTCATGCAGCTCTGACGGCGCGGGGGCACGCGCCGCGGCGGCCCTCAGCCGGCGGCCGGGCGCTCGGGCGCGGGCGCGGCGGTGGCGACGCCGTCGACGTAGCGCACCACCTGCCCCAGCGTCGCCGGTACGCGCGGCCCGGGGGTGACGATGCCGGTGAGGTTGAGCGGGTCGACGGCCGACACCGTCACCACCTCGCCGCTGCCCGGCAGCCGGCGCGTCTTTCGGGACAGGTCGACGGCCTCGGGCAGCGCGAACTGCTCGCCGGCGAACCCGTGGAGGAAGCGCCCGCCGCGCAGCTCGCCGCGGGTCTCGAGCCGCCGGTACACCTGCACCAGCTCGCGCCAAGGTGGGCAGAGGGGCTCGCGCACCACCAGGTCGCGGAACACGATGCCCCACCGCCGCAAGAAGAGCTGCGCCACCTGCTCCAGCACCGCGTCGGGCTCGGGGCGCTCCAGCGGCGCCAGGAGCGTCCACCGGCCGGGGCCCCCACGCTGCTGCGCGCGCTGCAGGCGCTTGAGCTTCGGCGACTGCAGCACCCGCAGGTTCTGCACCGCGTCGGCGGTGACGAGGCCCCGCGCCAGCAACTCCCAGAGGGCGTCCTCGACCTCGTTCGGCAGCCGCCGGCTGCCAACGTGCAGCTCGGCGAAGAACGAGGCGCCGCGGCGCTCGAGCACCGCCAGCACGTCGCGGGCCGCCGCCGACAGGTCGAGGGGCCACGGCCCCGGCCCGTCGGCCAGGCGCGCCTCGTCGGGCCGGGCGGCCGCGAGCAGCCAGTCGAGGTGGCCGCGCAGCGCGAAGGTGAGCGACGCCGCGCGGGTGAGGCCGGGCGCGCGGGCGGCGGCGACGAGTTCGTTGCCCGCCAGGCCTGACACGTCGCCCCGGCGGGGCCCCACCAGCCGCGGCTCGCGCGCGGTGAGGCGGCCCCAGGCCACCTCGCCGGCGAAGCACGCGTGGTCGAGCCACTCGGGCACGTACTGCGCGAGGCGCACGGGCAGCACGTCGCGCTCCCAGGCGGCCGCCGGCAGCTCGAGCCCCTCGAGGCGCGCGACGACGGTGGCGACGCCGCGGGGCCCCCGGGCCGTCGCGTGCGGGCCGACGTGCTGCCAGCGAAACAGGAAGCGCATGAAGTCCTGCTGCGAGAGCGGCTCGATGTCGCGGCGCAGGCGGCCCACGGTGAGGCGATGGATGCGCTGGAGCAGCCGCCGGTCGCACCACTCGGGCTCGGCGCCCCCGTCGTCGGCGGCGCCGGTGGCAGGGGCCCAGCGAAAAGCGCCGCGCAGCACCTGCCCCTGGGCCTCGATGCGCGCCAGCGCCCCCTCGACGTCGGCGCGGCCGAGGCCGAGGCGGGCGGCGAGCTCGGGCGCCGACGTGGGGCCGAGCACCTCGACCCACCCGCGCACCACCTGCCGCGCGGCGGCCTCGCGCTCGACGCTCGCGTCTCCGGGCAGCGGCGCGAGCGGGAGCGCCACCTCGGGGAACAGCGCCTTCACCAGCGCGACGCGCTCGGCGGCGAAGGCGAAGCGGTGCGCGCCCACCAGGGCGATGCCGGCGCGGCGCTGCGACGACAGCGCCACGAGGCTGGCCGAGAGCGCGTCGCCGAAGGGCACGACGTCGTCGTCGGGGTCGAGGGGGAGCACCCCGAGCTGCAGCAG
>JADCJJ010000362.1 GCA_020247085.1 Myxococcaceae bacterium
GACGCTCGTGCACCGGCTCCCCGGTGACGTCCACCACCTCGGAGCGCAGCTCGTGCCGGTCGGCCACGGCGAGCACGCGCCCCTTCGCCGTGACGAGCTCGACCTCGAGCGTCGTGCCCTGGTTGTCCATCACGCTGCCCGGGAAGCGGTGCCCCACGCGCTCGTTGAAGACGACGACGTCGACCTCGAAGCCGTCGCCCCCCTTCAGCGGCAGGGCCGATGGGCGCTCGACGAAGGCGCCCCGGCGCGGGCGAGCGGCGGCCACCTCGACCTGCACCGCCCCCTCGAGGAGCGCTTGCACGCGCCGCACCGTCTCGGCGTCACGGCGCATCGCCGCCAGCGCCGTGTGCGAGCCGAGGAAGCGGTGCGAGGTGATCTTCCCCGCCTTCGCCGCCACGTCGCCCAGCACCGCGTCCTCCTTCGGCATGTGACAGCCGCGGCAGTCCTGGGCCGGCACCGCGTCGGGGCGCTCGGCGGTCGCGTGGTTGTACGCGGACTTCTGCCAGGCGCCGAAGTCGTCCATGCCGAAGAAGGCCGAGGCGTTGCCGGTCTGCTCCGACAGGAAGCTGCGGTGACAACCCGCGCACAGCTGCGCGGTGCGCAACACGGGGCTGGCCACCCGGACGCGGTGGTGCTCGACGGTGGCCGCGTCGACGGCCGACGGGAGCGCCTCGTCGGAGCGCAGCGTGAGGCTGCCGTTCCCGTCCACCGTCGCGTGGGTGGCGCTGTGGCAGCTCGTGCAGCTGACGCCCGCGTGGGCCCGCGCGTCCTCGGGCGCGATGGGCTTGTCCATGCCGCCCGAGGTGAGCAACGCCAGGTCGTGACAGCCCGCGCACATGCGGCTCGCCGGGAAGCCGACCTCGCTGCGCAGCCGCTCGACGGCGACCCGGTACAGCGGGTTGTTGAACGAGGCGAAGGCGTGCGCGCTGGTGCGCCACTGCGCCGCCACGTCGAGGTGGCACGAGCCACACGCCTTCACGTCATCATGGCTCGCCGACGGCGCCGCGCCCCGCTCGTCCTGCACGAGGAGCCCCGGCGCCCAGGGTGACCGCTCCTCGGGTAGCACCGGACCAGCCGCGAGGAGGAGCTCGAGGAAGAGAGGCACCACTCGCTCATCGCCTCTTGAGGTCGACGGGCTGGCCGGGGCGCTGCTTCCTCCCCGCGACGCCCAGCTCGGGCACCGGGCTCTCGGCGAACGCCCCCAGCTCCCGGCCCCGGGGCGCGAAGGCCGTGTCCTGGGCAGCGAGCGGCAGCGACGGCGCGCCCGTCGGCGGCCCACCCCAGCGCCCGCGCACCGGCTTCGAGCAGGCGATGGGCCCCGTCCACGGGTAGCGAATGGCGTAGCGCCCCTGGAACTGGTTCGTGCCGTACGACACGGCGCCCTGCTCGAGCGAGGCGCCGTCGGTGAGGAACTCGCGGCCGCCGGCGATGGGCGGCGCCGCCTTGAAGACCAGGTCCTCCCCGAGCGAGCGCCTGTCGTACCGCGCGTGCAACCGCGTCAGCACGAAGCCCCACGCCCGGCCGCCGGAGTGGCGGGCCCGCACCTGGCTCTGCGCCTGGTCGAGGTACGCCTTCACCGTCTGCAGGTCCTGCGGATCGAGCTTGTCGGCGTTCTTCACCTCGACCTCCGGCACCACCCAGCTCGCGCCGTCGAGCACGTCGAGCCCCAGGACGGTGAGATCGCCCTCATTCAGCGCCGGCGTCGGGCACGGGTCGCACGTGCTCGAGTCCCACGCGTACTCGGTCACCACCGCCTTCGGCGTCTTCGCCAGCGTCTTGTCGTACAGCGACGCGTAGAACGGCCCGAACTCGCTCTTGGTGGACGGGACGAGATCGATGTTCGTGGGGATGGTGACGTTCGGGTAGTTCGCCGCCTCGTAGCGCTGCCCGCGCGCGAGGACGTGGACGATGAGGTCTTGCTTGTCCTTCGCGTTGATGAGGCCCAACCGCACCGGCAGCTCAAAGCGCTCGGAGTCGTAGTGGAACCGCAGCGGCGAGAGCTTCGCCATGCCGTTCTCGAACGTCACCTTCGCCGCGTTCACCTTCGCGACGAAGAACTTCATGCCCTGCTGGACGTAGGGGCGGAGCAGCGGCTCTGCGCCCTCAGGGATCTTGTACTTGCTGTCGCGCAGGTAGCGGTCGAGGCCCAGCGCGTCCTTCGCCGAGAGGATGACGATCTCGTACTCCCCGACCTCGAACTTCGCCTCGACGGTGACGCCATACTCCTCGGAGGCGGCACCGAGCGCCTTGGCCGCAGAGGCTGGCATCGACCGCTTCGCGAACGTCCGCCGTTCTCTCGCGTAGTCGGTGACGAGGCAGGGGTCCTGCTCCCAGTACTCGACGAGGCGGGGCGCCGAGAGGCGGTCGACCTTGTCGAAGACGGCCTTGCCGAGCGTCTTGACGTTCTCTTTCTGGAGCACCACCGGCACCGGCACCACCATGGCGAAGTCCTCGGCCGGGCCCTGGTAGTTGTTCTGCATCGATAGCACGGTGCGGGTGCCGTTTCGCATCAGCACCACCTGCGTCGCGTTGTTGAACAGCTCCGCGCCGCCGCCGGCCACGTAGAAGCCGCAAAAGGCCTCGGCGCGGAGCGCCACCATCACCACGAGAGTCACCGCCGCTGCCACCATGTTCTGCATCGCATTCCTCCTTCGCGCTCACCCGGCCACCGGGCGACGTCATGAACGCCCGGACACCTCCCCTGACGGCCCCGCCCCGGCGCCTCGAGCGCCGCCCTCGACAAACCAGGGGGCACCACCGCAGCCCGATGATGCCTCGTGCCCCGCGGGGGGACTGTAGCGGCTCGTGTCGCCGGCGGTGAGACGAACCGCGACGCCCGTCGGTTCCGCCAGGCCGCGCAGAGTCAACGCGCCGGGCGTCAGGCCGCGCGCTCGTCCCGGTGGACCAGCCGCAGGCGCGGCGTCGCACGGGGCCTCAGCCATGCCGTCACGGCGGCGCCGACCAGCCAGGCCACCCACCCCAGGGCCGTCAGCGGCCAGTCGATGGTGGCCACCGGCGGTGTCCACGCGCCCGCGCGGACGAAGGGGTTCAGCAGGATTTCGGTGATGGGCGTGCGCACCACCGCCCGCACGTAGTGGCCGCTCCGGACGGGAGCGCTGAAGCGGGCCGTCGAGACGGAGTCGTCGGCCTGCCGCACGCTGCCGTCCACCACCCACTCGACCCGCGCCGGCCCGTCGAGTTCGAGACGGAACAGGCCCGGCTCGTCCTGCGACACCTCGACGACACGCACGTCCATGCGGCCGCGCTCGCCGCGCACCGTGTACGAGCGGCCGGCCGCGAGGGCCTCGAGCAGCGCCGCCTCGGTGGGCGCCTCGGCGGCCACCATGTTCCAGGCGACGCCGATGCCCTCCTCGCGGGCCGAGTGCGAGTCGTCATTGCCGATGCCCCACGCCAGCCGGCCCGCCGTCAGCGCGCAGTCCCACTCCAGGTGCGACGTCGCGTAGGCGTTGTGCACCTCGAGCAGCCGGAAGCCGGTGAGGCGCTCGACCTCGTCGCAGTCGTGCCCCGCGCGCAGCGAGGGGTGGTTGAGGCCGACGAGGGCCGACCGCGCGCCCAGCACGTCGAGCAGCCACTGGCGCATCGAGCGCGTCGAGAGGGGGAAGTCGAGGTTGACGGGCGTCGAGGTGCCGAGCACCAGGCGGTGCGCCTTCGACAGGTTGTACCCGTGCTCGTAGGCCCGCAGCATCGGCAGCGGCGCGCCCTCGACCTCCGTCACCTGGTGGTAGTTCGACAGCGCCAGCGCGTCGTAGCCGAACTCGGCGTACCGCCTCGCCATGGCCTCGGGCGTGTCGGCGCCGGCGGTGAGGCCGAGCCAGGCGCCCGAGTGCGCGTGCAGGTTGACCTTGAGGAAGCGGCCCCGCCACCCCGCGTAGGGGTTGTGCCAGCGCTCGCCCGAGAAGGGCCGCGGCGCGGGGAAGTCGTACGAGGGCACCGCCACCACGGGC
>JADCJJ010000363.1 GCA_020247085.1 Myxococcaceae bacterium
AACGAGGATCGAGAAGTCGCTGTTCGCCGAGGCGACCGCGACGATGTCACCGGTCACCACGCCGCCCGCCGTGCCACCCGCCGAACCGCCCGCCGCACCGCCCGCCGCACCACCGGCGGACCCACCCGCCGAGCCGCCGGCAGACCCACCCGCCGAGCCACCGGCAGACCCACCCGCCGAGCCACCGGCAGACCCGCCCGCCGAGCCACCGGCAGACCCGCCCGCCGGCCCACCATCGGGCAGGTCCATCGGCCCAGGACACCCGGCCAGCACCACGGCCACCGCCGCGGACAACACGACTCCACCCACGCCTCGTGCGCGCATTTCCATCCCTCGTTGTGAATCAGTTGAAGACTTCGACCGACTTCGTCCCGGCCCACCCTTGTTCAGCCTTTGTTCAAGGTTGCCGGAATTAACGAGCGCGAAGGGCCGCGCACGAAATTCGACCGCGAATTCCGCCTCACGCGAGGCCAGCGCGGAGGCCTTCCTTCGGGCCCTGGCGCCGGCCATGGCTGCACACCGCGCGGGCGATGGGCGCCGCGCGCCGACGCGCCATCACGGCATGGGGCGCCCGACGAGGCTGCCGTCGAGCCGGGTGCGGTGCACCACGAAGTCCTTCACGAAGACGACGCCGCCGCCGGGCGCGACGGTGGCGGTGAAGGGCGGCTGCGCGCCGGAGCGCCGCTGCCAGGCGCCCGCCTCGAGCGAGTCGCCCGTCGCCCACGTCTCCTGGAGCCGCCCATCGCGGTCGGCCAGCACCTCCTCCGTCAGTTACCCGCTCGAGGCGCGCCAGGTGGCGACGTCGTTGGTGAGGCGCGAGGCAGAGCCGACCTCGACGAGGGGTCGATCGGCCGCGGCTGAAGGCTGCTGGAGGACGAGGCGCGAGGGCGCTCGCTCCAGTGCGCGAAAGCGCGCAGTACCAGCTGCTGACCGTCGAGGGGCCTTGCGGTTTCTCGACGCCTTGGCGAGGAAGCCCGCATGTCCATCGCCTACACCGTCACCGCCGACTTCGACGACCTCGCCGTCGCGGCGGAGTATGTGCGCTGGTTGCAGGACGGGCACCTCGCCGCGGTGCTCGACGGGGGCGCCACCGAGGCCACGCTGGTGCGCGTCGAGCCGTCGCCGGCGGCGCCGCTGCGCTTCGAGGTGCGCTACTGCTTCCCTTCGATGGACGTCTTCCGGCGCTACGAGGCCGAGGTCGCGCCCCGCTTGCGGGCCGAGGGCCTCACGCGCTTCCCCGCCTCGCGCGGCGTGCGCATGGGTCGCGCCCTCGGCGAGGTGCTCACGACGAAGGCCCGGCCGTGAGGCTCGAGCGGTGGCTGCTCCTCGCCGGCGTCGTGCTCGCGGCCGGCGCGCTCGCGGCGCCGAAGCGTGGCGCGGTGCCGAAGCGGGGCGCGGTGAAGCCCGCGTACGTCTCGGTGGCCCCCGTCGTCGACCGCTCCGCGACCGCAGGCCTCCCAGACGAGGCCCGCCGCGCCCTCGACGCCGAGCTCGGACGGTGGGTGGTCTCCATCGCCCCGGCCGGAGAGACGCCGTCGCAGGCCGACGCGGTGCTGCGCGCGCGGTCGGCGGTGGGCCTCGAGCTGGCGCTCACCATCGGGCTCGCGGAGGGCGGCCGCGTCGACGCCTCTTTGCTCGTGTCGACCTACCCCGGGCGCGCGCTGGTGGGCGACTACAAGGCCAGCGGCGCCGGCGCCTCGCCGCACGAGCTGGTGGCGCCCCTGGCAGCGCGCCTCGTCACGGACCTGGCGACGTCCGAGGGGTGGGCCCGGCGTACGCCCTGACTCGCGGCGCAGCGCCCCGCGAGGACGGCGAGGGCTGACCGCTCCGCGCGCGCCGCCACGCGGTCGACCGCTGTAAGCGCCAGGCCCGCCATCGGCGCGTGCTCGAGCCTGTCACGCGGGCGTCGCGATGCAGCCCAACCACGCGCGCGGGCCGTCGACCACCCCGTGGGCGTCAGGTGGGCTGACGGCCGGGTGGCGTCACGCCGGCACGTGCCATGAAAGGGGCGGACCGCATGTGGCTCGCCGCCCTCGGCCTCGTCCTCGTGTCCGCGTCACCCAACTCGGTCGACGTCTCGAGCGCCGCGCCCGGGCGCTGCGTGCCCGCGCCGTTCAGCGCCTCGCTGCGCACGAGGCTCGCCGAGCTCACCCGCGACTCGGCCCCCGACGGCAGCGGCCTGCCGCGCTCGGGGCGCCGTGACGCCGAGCTGCTCCGCGCGTTCGTCCGCCTCGAGCCCGACCTCGCGCCGTGGGCCTTCCTCTCCGTCGCGCCGTGGCTCGCCGAGGACGCGTGCGCGCGGCGCCTGCTGGGGCCGATGCTGGAGCGCCGGGCGGGCGCCTGCAGGGGGGAAGACTGCCGGAGCCTCAACGGCCTCGTGTTTCGAGACGACCTCATCCGGGCCATCGAGCACGACTGGCCATCACGGAAGGCGACCGACCCGCTGCGCGCCGGGTCCTTCACGCCCGTGTGGCGCTTCTCGTTAAAGGTGACCGAGGCGGGGGACGCCGGGCTTCGCGTTCGAGTGGTCTCCTCGACCGAAGACGGGGGCCTGCGGCTCCACGCGGACACCACCCGCGTCGACGCGGCGGCGCAGGTCATGGGGGCGCGAGACACGCTCGAGCTCCCGGTCACCGACGGTGATGCGCCGACGACCTTCGGCGCGGCGGGCGGCCTTCAAACGTGGCGAAGCCGCGAGCCGCTCCAGCCCGGCGCAGCGCTCGCTGCCTGCGCTGATGGCGCCTTGAGGCCCCTTGGGCGGTTCCTCGGCGTTCGCGCGGTCTGGCAGGGCTTCCCGGACGGCTGGACGCGGCAGTTCGAGTACCAGCTCCCGTGCGCCGCGACCTTCGTCGTGCCGGCGGTGGGAGGCGTCCGCCCGGGTCCCTGGCGCGCCTTCCCCCTGGGCGCCGGAGCCGCCGGCCCCGACCTGGACCCCGGGCCGCCGTACGCCGCCGGCACTCGCGTTCGACGTTTCGGCCACGCGCGCTACCGCGAGACGGTCGAGGGGGGCGTCGTCAGCGTGTACGGCAAACGATGCCTCATCGAGGCGACGGTGAAGGGGGCGAGGCGCTCGACCGCGCTCACCTCTCCATACGGCTGTCAGCTCTCGTTCGCCGCTGACTTCAACGCGGACGGGCTCGCCGACTTCGTCGTGCACATGGGCGGCGGGAGCTGCGAGCACGAGTTCCTCTTCGTCTCGGGGCCGGGAGGCTGGGAGCGCGTTGCGGAGGAGGGGGGCTGCGAGTGACCCGTCCTCGCCGCGCCCTGATGCCCGGGGGCGTGATGCACCGCGCCAGCAGGTCCCGCGTGTCCTCCCGGCCGTCGTCGCTACAGTGCCTTCGCCCATGGAGCACATCAGCGTCTTCGACATCTTCAAGGTTGGCATCGGCCCCTCGAGCTCGCACACCGTGGGGCCCATGCGCGCCGCGCGCCGTTTCTGCGAGCGCCTCGCGGCCGAGGCCGTGCTCGAGCGCGCCCACCGGGTGAAGGTCGAGCTCTACGGCTCGCTCGGCTTCACCGGGAAGGGCCACGGCAGCGACGTCGCGGTCATGCTGGGCCTCGAGGGCGAGGACCCGAAGACGGTCGACGTCGACGCCGTGCCGGCGCGGGTGCAGGCCATCACGGGCGCGCAGCGCGTCTCGCTGCTGGGGCGCCGCGCCGTCGCCTTCCCGGCCGACGCCATCGTCTTCCATCGCAAGGAGAAGCTCCCGCTGCACCCCAACGGCATGCGCTTCTCGGCCTTCGACGACGCGGGCCGCCTCGTGCTCGAGCGGGTGTACTACTCGGTGGGGGGCGGCTTCGTGGTGAACCACGACGGCACCCCCGACGCCGCGGCCGGCCCGGCCAGCACCGCCGCGGTGCCGCTCCCCTTCGGCTCCGGCGAGCAGCTGCTCGAGCTGTGCAACCAGCATGGGTTCGCCATCTCGACGCTGATGCTCGAGAACGAGAAGGCCTTCAGACCCGAGGCCGAGGTGCGCGCCGGCGTGGTCGAGATCGCCCGCGCCATGGAGGCCTGCGTGCGGCGCGGCTGCGAGCGCGAGGGAATTCTGCCCGGCGGCCTCAAGGTGAAGCGGCGCGCGTCGGCGCTGTACCGCAAGCTGCGCGCCGACCCCCGCGGCGGGAGCGACCCGCTCGCCGTCATCGACTGGGTCAACCTCTGGGCGCTCGCGGTGAACGAAGAGAACGCCGCCGGCGGCCGGGTGGTGACGGCGCCGACGAACGGCGCGGCCGGCATCGTCCCCGCGGTGCTGACGTACTACCAGCGCCACGTGCCCAACGCCGACGACGAGGGCGCCGTGCGCTTCCTGCTGACCGCCGCCGCCATCGGCGCCCTCTACAAGAAGAACGCCAGCATCTCGGGCGCCGAGGTGGGCTGCCAGGGCGAGGTGGGCGTCGCCTGCTCGATGGCCGCCGGCGCCCTCGCCGAGGTGATGGGCGGCACCCCGGAGCAGGTCGAGAACGCCGCCGAGATTGGCATGGAGCACAACCTCGGCCTCACCTGCGACCCCATCGGCGGCCTGGTGCAGGTGCCCTGCATCGAGCGCAACGCCATGGGCAGCGTCAAGGCCATCAACGCCGCCCGCCTCGCGCTGTCGGGCGACGGCAAGCACAAGGTGTCGCTCGACAAGGTCATCGCCACCATGCGCGCCACCGGCGCCGACATGTCGTCGAAGTACAAGGAGACCGCCCGCGGCGGCCTCGCCGTCAACATCATCGAGTGCTGACGCCGGCGCCCGTCAGCGCGAGGCCACCTGCGCGAGCGGGCTGGCGGCCTTGAAGCGCGACCACTCGCGCGAGGCCACCCGCGTCAACGGAATCGGCCGGCCCATCGGCGCGCCCGCGCGGCGGCCGTCCTGCCGCTCCTGCGCCCACTCGGCGATGGCGAGCTGGTCGAAGAGGGCGATCTCGCAGAAGCGCACGCTGACCTGCGTGCCCCCGGCGACGGCAGTGCGCGCCACCACCCGGCCCGCGGCCACCACCGGGCCCTCGACGTTCGGCAGGCTCATGCGCAGCAACACCACGTCGCCCTTCGGCGGTCGCGAGGTGACGAAGGCCGCGCCCTCGGGCGAGAGGTCGCCGAAGCACGAGCGGCTCGGGCCCGTCGGCTCGCGCACGTCGAGGGCGACCTCGAAGCGGGGGTAGTCGCGTCGCTCCTCTCTGCGGCGCACCTCGAACTGCACGGAGCGGTCGGCGCGGCGGTCGTGGCTTCGACGGTCTTTCATGGTGCCGCACAGGGTGCCACGGGCCTGTCGCGCCGCCAGTTTTCGGTGTGGGCCCTTGCGCACCGTCCACGCGGTGTCGGCGCGACACGGGCGCGGCCGGGGGGGCCCTCACCGCCGCGGGCGGGCGGGACGCCGGCTGCCGTGCTTCTCGAAGACGGCGGCGCGCGCCTCGGGCCCGCCCTCGCGGCGGCGGGCCTGCTCGAGCCGGCGGCGGGCCTCGCGGGTGGCGGCGAGGTGGTCGACGAGGGGTGGGGGGTAGTCGGCGCCGACGCGGCACCCGGCCTCGGCCTGCACCGCGGCGGGCATCGTCGCCGGCCACGGCAGCCAGGCGAGCGGCACCCGGGCCAGCTCCGGCACCCAGCGGCGCACGAAGTCGCCGTCCGGGTCCTGCTCGAGCAGTTGCTTGTCGGGCGAGTAGATGCGCAGCGCGTTGATGCCGGTGGTGCCCGACTGCATCTGGAACTGCGGAAAGTGAATGCCCGGCTCGAAGTCGAGGAAGTGCGGCGCGAAGAAGCGGGCCGTCGGGCGCCAGTGCAGCCAGGCGTCGTAGGCCGCGAACGAGGCCACCAGCGCCCGCATGCGGAAGTTGACCCACCCGGTGGCGCGCAGGCACCGCACCACCGCGTCGACGAGGGGGAAGCCCGTCTGGCCGTGGGTGAAGCGGTCGAAGCGCGAGCGCACCGTCGAGGGCCAAGCGGCCTCGTCTTCGAGGCGCAGGCCGTCGGCCCCCCGCCACTGGTTGCGCCGCTCGAGCTCGGGCTCGTCCTCGAGCTTCTGGGTGAAGTGACAGCGCCAGCGCAGCCGCGACAGGAAGGCGTCGAGCGACCGCCGGTGGTCCTCGTCGGCCCGCTCCCTGACGCGCAGCGCCCGCTGGAAGACGAACCGCGCCGACAGGGTGCCGGCGGCCAGGTGCACCGAGAGCCGCGACGACGAGGCCCAGGCCGTCGTCGGGCTCGACAGGCCCTCGAGGTAGCCGCGGCTGCGGCGCTCGAGGAAGTCGTCGAGCGTCGCCTGCCCGGCGCGCGCCCCGCCCGCCTGCAGCTCGCGCTTGCCCGAGTCGCGGGCGCCCAGCGCCTCGGCCGTCGGCAGCGGGCCCGGGTCGACCTGCACGTCGGGCGAGCCCAGCCGCTGAGGGAGCTGGGCGAGGGGCGCGCGCATGAAGGCCTCCCAGTGCGCCGCCCAGCCGTCGCGGCCGCCGTGGGGCCGCCGCACCCCCGACTGGGCGAGCTCGGTCCACCGCACGCCCTCCTCGCGCGCCCACTGCTTCACCGCCCGGTCGCGGGCATACGTCTGCAGCAGGCCGGTCTCCTGGTGGCTCCACAGCGCCTCGAAGCGCAGCGCCGCGTGCAGCGCCCCCAGCACGTCCACCGCCTCGCCGACGCGCACCAGCAGGGCCGTGCCGCGGGCCGCCAGCGCCTCGCGCAGCTCGACCAGGCTCTGGCGAACGAGCGTCACGTGCGAGGCGTCGGTCTCGGGCGCGCGCACCAGCGACGGCTCGAACACGTACAGCCCCAGCACCGGGCCGGCCCGCGCCGCCGCGGCGAGCGCCGGGTGGTCGACCACCCGCAGGTCGCGCTTGAACCAGACGAGCTGCAGGGCCGCCATCGCCCCCTCTTTCACGTCGCCCCGCGTCGAATGCACGGCGTCGTGACGCCGCAGGCCGGGCTTTTGGCGGGCGGGGAAGGCGTGTAAGGGACCCGCGACGTCTCGCCGCCGACGAGGGCTCCATGGACATTCAGGTCACGAAGGTCGCCACGCCCAAGCCCAGACCGCCAGAGGCCGAGCTCGGCTTCGGGCGCTTCTTCACCGACCACCTCTTCGTCATGGACTACACGACGGAGAAGGGCTGGCACGCTCCGCGGATTCAGCCCTACGGGCCGCTCGGCATCGACCCGGCGGCGGGGGTGCTGCACTACGGCCAGGCGATGTTCGAGGGCTCGAAGGCGTTTCGTGGCGTCGACGGCGCGCTGCGGCTGTTCCGGCCCCAGGCGCACGCCCAGCGCATGGTGAGCGGCGCGCCCCGGCTGTGCATGCCGACGCCGACGGCGGAGCAGATGGTCGAGGCCTGCCGGGCCCTCGTGCGCGTCGAGGCCGACTGGGTGCCGAAGGCCGAGGGCACCGCCCTGTACCTGCGGCCCACCCTCATCGCCACCGAGGCCTTCCTCGGGGTGCGCCCGGCCAACGCGTACACGTACTTCATCATCGCCACCCCGGTGGGCAGCTACTACGGCGGCAGCGCCCTCAAGCCGGTGCGCATCTGGGTCGAGACCGTCGAGGTGCGCGCGCCCCGCGGCGGCCTCGGCGCGGCGAAGGCCGGCGCCAACTACGCGGCCAGCCTGCACGCCGCGGTGAAGGCGAAGAAGGCCGGGTACGACCAGGTGCTGTGGCTCGATGGCCAGACGCACGAGCTCGTCGAAGAGGTGGGCACGATGAACCTCTTCGTGCTGCTCGGCGACACCCTCGTCACGCCGCCGCTGTCCGACTCCATCCTCGCCGGCGTGACCCGCGACTCGGTCATCACCCTGGCGCGCGAGAAGGGCCTCACCGTCGAGGAGCGGGTGCTGTCGGTGAAGGAGCTCCGCGCCGCCCACGCTCGCGGCGCGCTGCGCGAGGTGTTCGGCACCGGCACCGCGGCGGTCATCAGCCCCGTCGGCGAGCTGTCGTTCGCCGGAGAGCCGTTGGTCGTCAACGGTGGCGCGCCGGGCCCGCTCGGCCTCGAGCTCTACGCCACCATCAGCGGCATCCAGCGTGGCACGGTGAAGGACACGCACGGGTGGCTCGTCGACGCCTGACGCGTGGCCCCGGCGCCCCTCGCGTCGCCCGTTCGGCGCGCCGCCGAGCGCGAGGCACACCCGAGGTGAGCGGCAGACCAGCGCCCCGCCGCGCGCACGCCGCCGTCCGAGCGCGAGGGCGCGCCGACGGGGGCCGGACCGCGGGCGCCGCGCCTCGGGTCTGGGAGGCGCCCTGACGCCGAGTGGTCGGCGAGGGCGGGCCGCTCCAGGGCCGCGCTCACCGCGCCACCTCGACCTCGAGCGTCTCACCGAGGGCCATGACGAAGCGCCCGGTGTGCTTCGTCGCCAGCACGCTCACCCGGGCCCTCGTCGCCGCGGGCGCCTGCGGGAAGGGGGTGAAGACGCCGGTGAGCGGCAGCGTCTCGCTCTCGAAGAACAGCGGCGCCTGGCGCGGCGCGATGGGGAGCGGGTGGACGTTCACGAGGAAGCGCTGGGCCCAGCCCGCGTCGGCCGCTGACAGGGTGAAGGCCTCGTTCGCGCGCAGGGGCGGCGTCGCGCTCAGCCGGAGCGGGGGTGGCAGCACCACGGTGGCCTCGTACGGAGGCCGTGCCCCGAGCCACCACGTGACCCGGTTGCGTCCGGGGCGAAAGTCACTGCGACGGACCAGCCCGCGCGAATCTGGCACGAGCGGCTGGCCGTTGACCTCGACCCGAAGCGCCTGGGCTTCGCCGAAGACCGGGTTCTCCGTGAGCCTCACCGTGTCACCCTCGACGTGCAGGGTAGCGTCCCAGAGCCGAACGCCGTCGGAGTCCTGACACGCGCGCCGCATCGCGGCGCAGTGGGCCAGGGCCAGCCGGGGCTCCGTCCAGAGCGTCACCGGGTTCAGGCGCTGGGGCTCGGTCGCGCACTCGTCGTACGCCACGAAGGCGTCCTCAGTGGCGGTCCAGACGGCCGACCGCACGGCCGACGCGCCGACGAGGGTCCCCGCGCCCCCGGCCGCCTCGGCGACGTGCCGGACGAAGAGCACGCCGCGCGCTCGCTGCCCGCCGGGGCAGGTCGAGGCCTCGAGCGCCGCTGGCGGGGGCTGCAGCCGCGCGCCGACGCCGGGGGCCCCGGGCGTGGCGACGCCCAGCACCTGCTCGGTCGCGGCGCTCGTCCACACGACGCTCACCTCGTACCGCCCCGCCGGCGCCGCCGCCTCGAGCTCGAGGCGGCCCTCGAGCATCGTGCCGCGCAGCACCCCCGAGGGCAGCCTTCCGTAGAGGACCGTCGGGTCGCGCGGCACGTCGTACCACCCGGGGGCGAGCGCCTCCTCGTCGGGCGGTGGCGCATCGAGCCCCGGCTCGAGCACGTCGGCCGAGGGCTCGCACCCGCACCAGCAGACGCACGCGAACGACAGGAAGAGCCATCTCATGACGGGCTCTATGCCGGGGGCCGCCGAAGAGGACACGGCGCCCCGCGCGGTGCGCCGCCGTCAGCCCTTGCGCACCGCCGCCACCAGCGCGTCGATGCTCTTCTTGGCGTCGCCGAAGAGCATGCGGGTGCCCTCGAGCGTGAAGAGCGGGTTGTCGATGCCCGCGTAGCCCGCCGCCATGCCGCGCTTGAGCACCACCGTCAGCCGCGCCTTCCAGCACTCGAGCACCGGCATGCCGTAGATGCTCGACGAGGGGTCGTCGAGGGCGCTCGGGTTGACGATGTCGTTGGCGCCGATGACGAGCACCACGTCGGTCTGCGGGAAGTCCTGGTTGATGTGCTCCATCTCGAGCACCACATCGTACGGCACGCCGGCCTCGGCCAGCAGCACGTTCATGTGCCCCGGCAGGCGCCCGGCCACCGGGTGAATCGCGAAGCGCACCGTGACGCCCTTCTCCCGCAGGCTGCGCGTCAGCTCGTTCACCGCGCCCTGCGCGCGCGACACCGCCATGCCGTAGCCCGGCACGATGACGACCTGCCGCGCCTGCGAGAGCGCCTCGGCCACCTCGTCGGCCTTGAGCTCCTTCACCTCGCCGGTGATGGCCGCGCCCGCCGCCGCCGGCTTCGCGTCACCGGTGCCGAAGCCGCCGAACACCACGTTCAAGATGGAGCGGTTCATCGCCCGGCACATGATGATGGACAAGATGGTGCCCGAGCTGCCCACCAGCGCGCCGGTGACGATGAGCAGGTCGTTCGACAGCATGAAGCCCGCCGCCGCCGCCGCCCAGCCCGAGTAGCTGTTGAGCAACGACACCACCACCGGCATGTCGGCCCCGCCGATGGCCATCACCAGGTGCACGCCCAGCAGCGCCGCCAGCGCCGTCATCGCCACCAGGTACCAGACGCCGTTCGGCGCGCCGCCCTGCACGAAGGGCACCGCCAGGCCGATGATGACGAGCGCCGCCACCGCGTTGAGGCCGTGCCGCCCCGGCAACAGCAGCGGCTTGCCCGAGATGGAGCCCTTCAGCTTCCCCCACGCGACGATTGAGCCCGTGAAGGTGATGGCGCCGACCGCTACGCCCACCCACACCTCGACCTCGTGCACCACCACCGCCACCGGCTCCGTCGAGATGCCGTGCGGGTGCAGGTAGCTCGAGAAGCCCACCAGCACCGCCGCCAGACCCACGAAGCTGTGCAGCACCGCGACGAGCTCGGGCATGCCCGTCATCTCGACCCGCTTCGCCAGCGTCGCGCCGATGAAGAAGCCCACCCCGATGGCGCCGGCCAGCAGCGCCAGCGCCGTGCCCCGCAGGTGCAGCGCCTGCGCCGAGGGGTCGTGCGCTCCGACGAGCCACGTCACCATCGCCACCGCCACCGCGATGGCCATGCCCACCATGCCCAGCTCGTTGCCGCTGGTGGCCGTCTCCTGCTTCGACAGCCCCGCCAGCGAGCGGATGAAGAGCACCCCGGCCGAGAGGTATGCGACCGCCAGCACGCCGTTCATCGGTGACCTCCGCCGTGCGACTGGGCCGCGGGCGCGTCGTCACGCCTGAACATCTTCAGCATGCGCTCGGTGACGAGGAACCCGCCGGCGATGTTGATGGTGGCGAAGAAGACCGCCAGCACGCCCAGCACCGTGGGCAGCTCGAGGCCGTCACCGACCTGGAGCAGCCCGCCGATGATGATGATGCCCGAGATGGCGTTGGTGACGCTCATCAGCGGCGTGTGCAGCGCCGGCGTCACCGCCCACACCACCTGCCAGCCGATGAAGCAGGCCAGCACGAAGACGGTGGAGTGCTGCAGGAAGTCCGACGGGGCGAAGCGCCCGAGGCCGAAGAGCGCGGCGATGACCGCCAGGCCCCCGACGGTGCTGCCCCAGGCGCCCCGCGACGGCGACTGGAGCTGCTGCTGCTGTGGCTTCGCGTCGGCCCTGGGCACGTGCGGCGGCGCGGTGCTGGGCGAGGGCTCCTTCGGCGGCAGCGCCGGCAGCGGCTGGCCCTCGTGCAGCAGCAGCGCCGGGCGGATGACGTCGTTCTCGAGGGGCAGCTCGAGCGCGTCGCCCTTGCCCAGCTCGCCGCACAGGTGCACCAGGTTCATCGCGAAGAAGCGGCTCGAGGTGTGCGCCATGCGGCTGGCCAGGTCGGTGAACCCCAGCACCTTCACGCCCTGGAACTCGACCACCTCGCCGGGCTTCGTCAGCTCGCAGTTGCCGCCCTGCTCGGCGGCCATGTCCACCACCACCGAGCCGGGCTTGAGCGCCTCGACGACGTCGCGCGGCACCAGCGTGGGGGCCTTCGCGCCGGGCACCAGCGCGGTGCTGATGATGACGTCGACCTCCTTCGCCTGCGCGCGGAAGAGCGCCATCTCGGCGGCGATGAACTCGGGGCTCATCACCTTCGCGTAGCCGCCCTGTCCCTCGCCGCTCTCGGCCAGCTGCACCTCGAGGAAGCGGGCGCCCAGCGACTCGACCTGCTCCCGGGCCGCGGCCCGCGTGTCGAAGGCCCGCACTTCGGCGCCCAGCGCCCGCGCCGCGCCGATGGCCGCCAGCCCCGCGACCCCGGCGCCAATGATGAGCACCTTCGCCGGCGGCGTCGAGCCAGCCGCCGTCACCTGCGGCCCCATGAAGCCCGACAGGTGCGAGGCGGCCTCGACGACGGCCCGGTAGCCCGAGAGGTTGGCCTGCGACGACAGCACGTCCATCTTCTGGGCGCGGGTGACGCGGGGAATGCGCTCGAGCGCGAGCGCGGTGGCCTGCTTCGCCTCGAGCGCGCCCAGCAGCTGCGGGTTGCGCTCCGGCTGCATCAGCGACACCACCAGCGCCCTGCTCGACAGGCGCCCCACCTCGTCGCCCGTCGGCGGCCGAACCTTGAAGACCGCCTCGCAGCCCCAGGCCGAGTCGACCAGCGTCGCGCCGGCCTCGACGTAGCGCTCGTCCGCGTAGCCGGCCGCCGCGCCCGCGCCCTTCTCGACGTGCACGCGCAGCCCGCGCTGGGTGAGCTTCTTGACCGACTCGGGCGTGGCCGCGACGCGTCGCTCGCCCGGGAGCGACTCACGGGGGACTCCGATGGTGGTTGGCACGGCCCGGGCGTCTAGCGCGTCGGGCCGCGCCGCCTCTACTTTTCTTCGCGCGCCGTCGTCAGAACGGCAGGCCGCGCCCGGCGAGCAGGTCGAGCCCCAGCCGCGCCAGCGCGAACGGCAGCGCCGCCGGCAGCGCCTGCAGCACCAGCAGCGCCGCGCCGTGCGTGCCCAGGGCCCCCAGCGGCCCCTCGAGCTTCGAGACGACCGCCCCGGTGCCCGCCGCGAAGGCCGCGAACCAGCCCCAGAACGCCAGCACCGGCAGCAGCGCGCCGAAGGCCAGGCCGGCCTTCAGCGTGAAGAGCACGCCCGCCACCGCCCACATCGCCAGCGCGCCCAGGTGAACCAGGTTCTTCATCGCCGCCATGTCATCGCTCCCTTGTCGTTGAGGCCGCTCCAGCGCGGCCCGCCGAGGACCATTCAACGCCAGCCGCGTCAATCAGTTCTGGGACAAGGACATCGCTCGTCGATTACCCTCGGCTATCGATGAACCTGCAACGGCTCGAGGGCTTCTACTGGGTGGCGCGGCAGCAGGGCTACGCGCGCGCCGCCCGCGCGTTCCCGTACCCCATCACCCAGCCGGGGGTGCACCAGCAGGTGCGCCGCCTCGAGGCCGAGCTGGGGGTGAAGCTGTTCGAGCGCGTCGGGAAGGACCGGGTGGTGCTGACGCCGCGGGGCCAGCTGCTCTACGAGGGCTTCGCGCCCTTCTACGAGCGGCTCGCGCAGCTCGAGGCGCAGGTGAAGGGCGGCGTCGTCGGCGGCACGCTCAAGCTGTCCGCGGCGGGCCACCTCTTGCGGCACCTGATGCCCCCCTGGCTGCGTCAGCTGCAGGCGCGTCGGCCAGACATCACCGTCGCGCTCTCCGAGCTCGCCCACGCCGACCTGGGCCTGCTGCGGCGCGGAGAGGCCGACCTGCTGGTCGACTGGCTCCCCGAGGTGCCGCCCGACGTCGAGGTACGCGAGGTGGCCCGCGCCGAGGCCTGGGTCGTCGCCCCGTCGCATGGCCCCTACGCCCAGAAGGGCCGCCTGTCGCTGGCCGCCCTCGCCGACGTGCCCTTCATCGCCTACCACGCCGACCGGCAGCTGAAGGCGCTGCAGCGCGAGGCCCTGGCGGCCCACGGTGTCTCCCCCCGCGAGGCCTTCGCCGCCGACTCCTCGGACACCATCCTCGGCTTCGTGGCGGCTGGCCTCGGGTTCTCCCTCGTCCCGTCGCTCACCGACGCGGGGCCCCGGGCCTCGGGCGTCGTCGCCCAGAAGCTCGAGCGGCCCGCCGCCCGCTTCCCCATCTACGCCATCTGGCGACGCGGCCCGCTCTCGAACCCCCTCGTCGCCGCCGCCCTCGACTGCGTGCCAGGTGCTTGAAATCAGGAGGCCCCCCTCGACGCGGGGTGCGGTGATGTGGTGAAAAGGCGGAAAGTTGCCGACTTCGTGCGCGATTCCAACCGTTTCCGACGCAACAGGGCCTGGCTGATCCGCGATACTCCAGCATCGCCGTTCGTCAGGCCTCAGGAGCCCATCATGAGCACCATTCGCCGCAACACGTCGAACCCGGCCGCCAGGCTGCTGAAGAGCGCCCAGGAGGCCGCCTCCACCGCCGGCAAGAGCTTGAAGCGGGCGGCGTCGACGACGCGCAAGGGGCTCGAGAAGGCCGCGATGAACGCCGGGAAGAACGTCGAGCGCGCCGCGACGGCCGCCACCCAGGCCACGCGGGCCGCAGCCAAAGCGACGAAGACCGGGCTGCAGCAGGTGCGTGAAGAGACCCGCCGGGCCACCGAAGACGCGAAGTGGACCTCGTTCAACAGCAAGTTCGAGGCGAAGGAAGGCAAGCTCGAGATGGGCACCGTCCGCGGGTTTGGCAGCAAGATGGACGAGGCGCCGACGCTCAAGGAACTCAAGACCACCGGCACCGGCCGCCGCACTGCCGAGTGGGTTGCCGAGCCCGAGGCGAAGACCCGCGGCGAGAAGGCGAAGGCCGCAGGTAAAGAGGTGCTCAACTCGGTCGGCATCAGCGTGTTCGACCCCGAGAAGGCCAAGTTCGAGCGCGACTGGGACGCCACCGGCATCAAGACCCGGCGCGTCGACGCCGAGAAGGTGAAGAATCAGGGCTACGACGTCGGCTACCGCGTGCTCTCGGCCTACGCTGACGGCAAGGGCAACGTCACCATCGGCAAGGCCACCAACGTCGAGGGGAAGATCGAGGCCGGCGCGGTGCTTGTCCAGGGCACCGTCGAGGGCAAGGCGAAGCTCGGCAAGACCGGCCTCGACGCCACCGGCAAGGCCGAGGCGACGGTGGGCGCCACCGCGGCGGCCAGCGGCGGCGTGCGGGTCGACGTCTTCAGCAAGAAGCCGACGGTGAAGGTCAAGGCCGGCGTCGAGGCGTTCGCTGGTGCGAAGGCCAGCGTCGAAGGTCGCGTCGGGAACGACTACGCGGGCGTCGGCGCGCGGGCCGAGGCGTGGGCGGGCATCGGCGCGAAGGCCAAGGCCGACGTCGGCATCGAGGGTGGGCGCTTCAAGGCGAAGGTCGAGCTCGGCGCCGCCCTCGGCGTCGGCGGCAGCCTCAGCTTCAGCGTCGACGTGAACTACCAGAAGGCCGTCGACAAGGTCGTCGGCACCGGCAAGCAGGCGGTCGAGACCATTCGGAACGCCGGGAGCGCGGTCGTCGATGGCGCCGGCAACCTCGCCAGGTCGGGCTGGAGGACGGTGTCAGGTTGGTTCGGCGGGTGACGTTGGGAGTTTGAGGCGGCGCGCGTCTCGGGCATCTTGAGCCCCATGACGGCACTTCACGATCTCCTCGACCGCGGCGACCGCGACGGCGCCCGGGCGTTGGCCCAGAAGACCCTCGAGCAGAAGCGGACCGACGGAGAGGCGCTCTCGGCCCTCGCCCGCCTCGCCCTCGAGGCCGGAGAGGTCGACGAGGCGAAGGGGCTGCTCGCCCGGGTGGGCCCGCGCGACCGGAACCTGTACGAGGTGCAGCTCGCCGAGGCCATGGTGCTGCAGCTGTCCGACCAGGCGGACGCGGCGCGGCTGGCCTTCGCCCAGCTCACCGGCACGGCGCCGAGCCGCCCCGAGGCCTTCTTCGCCTTGGGCTTGTCGCTGCTCGAGAAGCAGGACGCCAAGGGGGCCGAGCGCGCGCTCGCCACGGCGGTGAAGCTGGCGCCGAAGCACTTCCTCTACCGGTTTCGGCACGCCGAGGCGCTGGCCCAGTCGGGCCGCTTCGAAGACGCCGCCGCCGCCCTGATGAAGTCCATCGAGCTGCGCCCGGACTTCACGCAGGCCTACCTCGCCATCGCGCGGATGATCGAGGCCAGCGGGCAGGCCGACCGCGCGCGCGAGGTGCTGGCCGCGGGGCTGTCGGCGATGCCCACCGACGCCCGCCTCCTGGCCGAGCTGGCGCGGCTCGAGCTGGCGTCGGGGAACGTCGAGGGGGCGCTGGCGCAGGCGACGAACGCCCCCGGCGGGGCGCTGGGGCTGGCCGAGGCGCTGATGGAGAGCAACGCCCACGACGCGGCCATCGAGCTGTGTGAGCGCATCGAGGAGCAGGGGCAGGGGTCGGCGAAGCTGACGCTGGTGAAGGCGCTGGCCTACGAGAACTCGGCGCGCACCGACGAGGCGCTGGCAGCCTACGCGCGCGCGATGGAGCAAGACCCGGCAGACTGGTCGGCGGCGAACAACCGCGGGCTGCTGTTGCTCGAGGCGTTCCCCGGTGAACCTGCGCGCCTCGACGAGGCGAAGCGCGACCTCGATGAGGCGGTGAAGCGGGCCGCTGGCCGGGTGGCAGACCCGCTCCTCAACCTCGCCCTCTGGTACGGGCATGCCGAGCAGTGGGCCGAGGGCATCGCCGCCGCGAAGCAGGTGGTGAGCCACCCGAAGGCCGGCGCCCTCAAGGCGCACGCCCAGAAGATGCTCGAGTCGATGCAGAAGGCCGCCGCGCGCACATGACGGCGATTCGCGCGGGCCTCGCCGTGCTGTCGGCGCTGTTCGCGGGGGGCTGCCTGGTGCTGCTGGTGGCGGCGCTGAAGACGGCGCTGCGCCGGCGCGCCCGCGCACGGTGGCCCCCGGCGCGCGCCACCATCACGGCGGTGGGGTGGGAGTCACGGCCCGAGAACGAGGGGGTGCTCCGCGTCACCTTCGACGTGCAGGGTGGGGCGGCGTCGACGCGGCTCGACGTTGGCGACGAGACGTACCGAGACGACCAGCGCGAGGCGCTGCTGGCGCGCTTCGCGGCCGGCTCGACGCACGAGGCGCGGCTCGACCCGACCGGCGCGACGCCGCCGGAGCTGGTGACGGGGCTCGTCCAGCGGCCCCTCGTACCGCTCGTGCTGGCGGGCGTCTTCCAGGTGCTCTCGGCGGTGATGGCGGGCCTCGCCTGGTACCTCGGCGAGCCGGGCAACCTCCTGGCGCGGCTGCTGGGGGGCTGAGCGGGCGGCCCCTGGGCCCGCGCTCGACGCAGGCCTGGCGAGCCCCTCGAGGTGAGCCATGCGCGAGGCGCCGTCACGGGTCTCACGTCAGACGGGTGGCGTGGTCGCCCCCTCTCCGAGGGAGCGACCTTCGACCCTGGTCTTGCTCTCGCCTTCGGCACGGGAGGCAGACCTGGTCGAACGCGTGGGGCTGGCAGGCTGCGGGGCCGGTGTGGAGGAGAGCGCGCAAGCGCGGCCGGCGCGCGCCAGGCGCTCGTGCCGTGACCCGTCGGTGCCGGGGGAAGTGGTCAGCGACCCGTCACCGCTCGCCCTCGCCATCGGCGCGCCGGGGGCCTTCATCGTCCGCATGTCGGCAGGCCTGAGACTCACGCGCGAGGGGCGGTTCTACGACGATGGCGATGCTCGCCTGCCGCGGTACTCGGGGCAGGTCCTGCAGGGCCTCGGCGCCTCGAGCACCCTCGTCGGCCTCGTCCTCCCGCCCTTGATTTCGCCGCCACGAGCGACGACCCCGTGCGCATCGTCCGAGCGCTCCACCCGAGCGCGCCCATCATCCAGCCCGCGCCGGGCGAGCTGTTCCCGGAGAGCACCGCTGACGCTTCGAACGAGTGGGTCCAGCTCGACGTCTACGACGCCCAGGGGCAGACATGCTGGCTGGACGTCCGCTTCTATCGGGCGGGGTCGAACGAGTGGCGTTTTCGCGTGCGCCAGCACGGGGGCTTCGGGCCGTCTGCGGGCGGGTGCGGGGACGCGGAGCTCGGGGGCGGCACGCTGACCTTCGACGACAAGGGCCGGCTCCAGTTCGTCACGCAGCAGGTGTCGCTCCGCACGTCCCCAGCTGGCGTGGAGCAGCCGCTCGCGTTCGACTTCGGCGACCCGCGAGCCCTCGGGGGAACGGTGGAACGGGGAGCCTCGGCGTGATGCAGGTCGCCCACGACCGCATCCCGCGCGCTGACGAGCAGACGCAGGACGGGCGCCCCGCAGGCGTGCGCACCGCGGTGGGCTTCGATGACGCGGGCTGGCTCCGGGGCCGCTCCACGAACGGCAGCGACCTCACCTCGGGGCAGATCGCCGTCGCGTTGTTCGAGAACCCTCGGGGACTGGCGCGGGTGTCGCCAGCCCTCTTCGCGCCGACGTACGAGAGCGGTCCCGCGACGTGGGGCCGGCCGGGCGCGCCTCCGCTCCCGCTGGTGCAGCTCGGGGCCGTCGAGCTGCCCTGCATCGAGTGACGCGCTCGCCCTCGCTCCGGCGCCGGGCTCGAAGCGGACGGGCGCGTCACCGGCGCTGGCAGGCCTCGCACGCGTACATGGTGCGTTGGCCGAGCTCCCAGCGGCGAATCGGGCCGTCGCACCGCCGGCACACACGCTGGCCGTAGACCCAGGTGCGCTCACCCTTGCGGGCGCGGCGGCCCTCGGGGTGCGGGACGGTGACGATGCGGCGGTCCTTCACCCCCTGGCGCAGCTGGGCGCGGAGCGTCTTCCACAGCCGGGTGAAGTCGCGCCGCTCGAGCTCGTCGCCGCGCAGCTCCGGGTGCAGGCCGGCGACGAAGAGGCCCTCGGCCCGGTACACGTTGCCGACGCCGCTCATCACCGATTGGTCGAGCAGCAGCGCTCCCAGGGCGCGGCGAGAGCCGGACAGGCGGCGCCAGGCCTCGGCGGCGCGGGCGTCGGGGCGCAGCAGGTCGGGGCCCAGGCGGTGCTGAATGGCCGCGACCTGCGCCTGGTCGAGCAGCTCGCAGGCGGTCGGCCCGGACAGGTCGAGGCAGACGTCGCTCGTCTCGACCCTCCAGCGAATGGCCCCGCGCGGTGGCAGCGCCGGCTGTCGCCACCGGCGGAAGCGGCCGTACAGCCCGAGGTGCACGTGCACGTGCGCGCCGGACTCGAAGCGGTAGAACAGGTGCTTGCCGTAGGCCTCGACGGCGTCGACGCGCTGCCCGTCGAGCTCCCGGGCCTCGTCGGCGAAGCGGCCCTGCGGAGACGACGAGCGAACGCGAACGCCGTCCAGCACCTTGCGGTGGTCGAGGGCGAGCCGGTGGAGGGTGTGTCCTTCGGGCATGGTGCCCCGGGCTAACCGCCTCGGGCTGACGCCGCACGCCGGCGGCCGCCTGGCCCCGGGGCTGCGCCGCTCGGCCACGCCAGGGGGCGGCCGCCGGTGCCTGTGCGCGCCGCGGTCGCGCGGGCGGGGCGGGTGCCCTGGGCGCCGGCTGGGCGTGGCGCGGTTCGTCCGCGGCGTGCGGCCGGTCTGGCGCGACGAAGCCGCGGCTGCTGTGCACGCGGCGGAAGCCGGCCCTCTTCGTGACGGCCATCGCGCCCGGCACCTTCGCGGGCCGCGCCACCAACGACGAGAGGCGTGTTCGGTGCGCGGCGGTGGCGTGGCGGTGCTGACGTTCCTCACCGAGCGGTGGCGCGTCACGACGGTGGTGCAGGGCCTGCGCGGCGAGCGGCCCGTCACCCACCGCGCCGTGGCGCTCGTCGTGGCGCTGGCCTCGTCGAACTGGCTCGACGACGGGGCCCTGTCGTCGCGAGACGGCGCGTGCACGCACCGCTGGCTGGGCAACCTGAAGCGCTCGCCCATCAGCGCTCCGTGTGCGGGCCTGGCCCTGACGCTCGAGGCGACGGCGCGCGGCGTCGCCTCGCTCCCGGCCGACTGGCAGCGCCCGGCGCGCTCGAGCCCGTCGCGTGCGCTGGCCGTTCCACCGGAGCTGGTCGCAGGATGCGCGCTGGCGGCCCCTGTCGGGTGGTTGCTGCCCGGACGGCGCCCGGGTTCACGGGGCGCCCGCGCCGACGCGCTGGCAGGTCGGGCAGAAGTACGTCGAGCGCCGTTGCTCGCCCTGGCGTCGCATGGCGACGGTGGCGCCGCAGTCGAAGCAGGGCTCGCCCAGGCGGCCGTAGACGCTGAGCGGCGCGCGGGCTCCCGAGCGGGTGGTGCGGGTCACCCGGTACGCGTCGACGGGAGACGCCCGCAGCGCCGCCCCGAGGGTGTTGCGCTGCAGGAGCGCCCGGGCGTGACGGAGCAGGGCCCGGAGCGTCTCGTCGGGCAGGCAGGAGACGGGCTCGAACGGGTCGAGCCGGAGGTTGAAGAGCACCTCGCTCTTGTAGACGTTGCCGATGCCGGCGACGGCCGACTGGTTCATCACCGCCACCCCGAGCGGCGCCGTGGGGTCGAGGCGTAGGCGCCGGAGCGCCTCGACCTCGTCGAACGAGTCGGCGAGCAGGTCGGGGCCGAGTCCGCCGAGCGCCCCGTCGCGCCGGGCCGCGGCGCCCGGGAGCAGCCGCACGACCGGTGCGCGGAACACGACGGCCTCGAGGCCGGGCACGCGCAGCACCACCACCGCGCTCGCGCGCCCGCGGCGCCAGCGCTCCCCGAAGGCATAGAGGTGCACGACGCCCGTCATCTTGAGATGCACGTGCAGCACGTCACCCGTCGAGAAGGTGACGAGCAGGTTCTTGCCCCTCGACTCGACGCGCGCGACGTGGGCGCCCACCACCCGGCTGCCGTCGGCGTGAGCGCGGGGGAACTCGAGCGCCTCGACGCGCTGGCCGGCGAGGGGCGAGAGGGTCGTCGCGATGTTCTTGAGCGTGTCGCCTTCGGGCACGAGGGCCACCTACCCGGCGCGCGGGGCGCGGTCACGCGGCGGGGGAGGGCGCGGCGCGGGGCGTGGTGTCGTGTGCGGTTGCGCCATGGTGGGCTGAGGGCGCAGCGCGATCGCTCCGGTGAGGCCGGGAGGCGTGGCGCAGGGCCTCGAGCGCCAACGTCCGCTCGTGGTGGACCGTGAACACGGCCCGCAACGCTGCTGCGAGGGCGGGAGGTGGGGCGCAGGGCCTCGAGCGCCAACGTCCGCTCGTGGTGGACCGTGAACACGGCCCGCAACGCTGCTGCGAGGGCGGGAGGCGTGGCGCCGGGCGTCGTGCGCCAACGTCCGCTCGTGGTGGACCGTGAACACGGCCCGCAACGCTGCTGCGAGGGCGGGAGGTGGGGCGCAGGGCCTCGAGC
>JADCJJ010000364.1 GCA_020247085.1 Myxococcaceae bacterium
GGACGCCCTCGCGTCGGAAGCACCTCACGCCGGCTGCTCCTCGCGCCGGCACACCGCGGAGGGGCGGTGTGGCGCCCGTGGCGTTTTCGGTCGCGCGGCGGTACGAGGGCCGCCATGCGTCGCGCACTGCTGCTCTCGTCGCTGTTGGCCGTTGCCTGCCCGAAGCAGGAGCCCCGGGAGCTGTCGGTCGCCGAGGCGGCGCAGCGGTTCAACGCCGGTGCTGCGACGCCCGTCGACGCGAACACGCCCGAGTACCGCGACGCGGCCGGGTGGGTGCCCGGGGCGGTGCTGCTGTCGGACTTCGCCCAGTACCCGCTGAGCGAGCTGCCCACCGACAAGGCGCGCCCGCTCGTCTTCTACTGCACCAGTCGAATGTGATCGGCCTCGCACGAAGCCGCCGGTCGGGCGGCGAAGAGCGGGTGGACGGACGTGGCGGTGATGAGCGAAGGCATGAAGGGTTGGAAGGCCGGCGGACTCCCGGTGCAGCACAAGGTGAGCGCGCCAGCGGCGCAGTGACGCCACCCCGCCGCCGGTGTTGGCAGGGGCCTCGGGCTCCGAGTCGAGGTGGGTGCGTGGCCCCCGGCTGCCGCGCTCGGCGCTCTAGGGCTTCCCGTCCAGGGCCTTGAGCCCCTTCTCCTTGAGGCGGGCCATGTCAGAGCCGGGATCCTTCAACGCCAGCTGGTTCCACGTCGCCCTCGCCTCGGTGACGAAGCCGAGCGTCGCGAGGAGCTCGGCGCGGAGCTGCAGCCGGGCGTCATCCGGGGTGCCCGTGGGCGAGCGCAGGGCGATGCGCTGCGCCAGCTGGGCGGCGGCCGGCACCTTGCCCCGGCGCACCAGCACCACGGCGGCGGTGTGCAGCTCCGAGGCGCTGGCGGTCTTCCGCGCCGAGAGCGCGTTGGCCATTTTCTCGCCCTCTTCGTCGTTCAGCCCCGTCAGGTACCGGGCCCACAGCAGGTTGTTCACCAGGTCTTCGTCGTTCGTCCGGGCGTAGACGGCCTCGTAGGTGGCGCGCGCGTCTGCATAGCGGCCCTCGCGCTCGGCCACCGAGGCCGACAACGACGCCCACGTCGCGTCCGTCGGGGTGCGCTCGAGGGCCTTGCGAGCCAGCTCGCGCGCCTCGTCGAGCTGCCCGGCCCGGTTCAGCGCCGCCGTCAGCTGCTGGAAGAGCGCGTCTTCGCCCTCGGACTCGGCCAGGGGCTTGAGGATCTCGACCGCCTTCTTCGGCTGCTGCGCCCGCAGATACACCGAGGCCAGCACCTGATCGGCGAGGCGCCGCTTCGCGCCGGTGAGCGTCGGCCGTGCGCTCTCAAAGGCGCGCGCCAGCTCCATCGCCGTCGCCTCCTCGACCGACCCGAACAGCCGCGCCTGCGAGGCGGCGAACGACACCTCGGCCAGCGAGGGCGTGCCCTGCGGCGGCCAGAACGAGCGGAACAGCCGCAGCTCGGGCAGCCGCGCCGGCACGCCGAGCTGATCGATGCGCTCCGAGGTCCAGTTGAGCCACTTCACCGCCAGCTCCGTCTCCTTGGCGTTCGCCGCGCGCAGCGCCCGGTCGGCGAGCGTGCCCAGGGCGCCGAGGGAGTCGAGCCGCCAGCCCGTGGCCTCTTTGACGAACCACGCGCTGGCCACCACCGGCTTTCCGAGCTGCACGGTGCAGGTGACCCGACTGGCCGTTCCCGCCGTCGTGTCGGCGGTGCAGGTGCCTCGCGTCAGCGTCGCGTCGATGGCGAACGAGCCCGAGGCGAGCGGCGTCAGCGCCTGCAGCCCCAGGCGCTCGACCTCGTCGGCCAGCGCCTTCGTCCCCAGGGCCTTCGCCACCCTCGCCTTGGCCGGCGTGCCGGGCGCCTCGGCCAGCTGCGTCAGCAGCGAGCGCATGGCCGCCTCGGGCGCCGAGACGTCCTTCGAGACGGGCGCGCGGCGCACGCCGGTGAAGATCGACTTGAGGATGACGCCGCCGCCGCCGGGCAGGGTGCCCTCGAAGGCCGCGGCTGCCGCGTCGAGCTTCGCGGTGTCGCGCTGCAGCGAGAGGATGCCGAGGAGCGCCGCGGCCTCGCTGGCCCGCTGCTGCGGGTCTTCGACGCCGCGCAGGTACTGCACGCAGAGTTCGGGCCCGTCGACCATGAAGCTGGCGACACGCCCGTAGACGTCACCCTCGAGCGACTGCCGCTCCTTCTGCTTGCGGCGGACGATGTCCTCGAAACGCCTCAGGCGCAACAGCGCGTCGTACAGGGGCGGCAGCGCATCGGACAGGTCCTCGTCGGCGAGCTGCTCGTAGATCGAGACGGCCTCGAGCAGCTCCGGCGAGCTGGCCCACACCACCTCGCCGTCGGCGTCGCGCTCGAGCAGCTCCGCGAGGCGGAAGCGGGGCCACGAGTGGCGCGGGAGCTCGGCGATGGCGCCGCGCATGGCCTTGATGGCGCCCGGGCGATCGAAGCCCTTGCCGTAGATGAGGCCGTGGGCGCCGCGGCGGCGCACGTCACCTTCGATCATCAGCACCAGCGGGTGCCGGGGCGCGTCCTTGAGCGCGCGCTCGAGCTCGGGGCGGGCGAGGTCATCGAAGCCCAGGTTCGAGAGTGCCTGGGCGAAGCGGGCGCGCAGCACACCCTGTCTGGGGTTGGCCGCCAGCTGGGCGCGCCAGGCCGCCATCGCCTCGGCGGGCTTCGATTGCTGAAAGAGGGCGTCGGCTTCGAGGAGCAGCGTCAGGCGGGGCCATGACTCCTTGTCCCACTTCCAGAAGGCGCGGCGGAACTCGGCGAGGGCGGGGCCGTCGAAGTCGACGCCGCCGGAGTCGAAGCGGTACGTCACCTCGACGACGCCGTCCTTCGTGGTCGAGAACGTCTCGTGCCAGCGGGCGGCGCCGAAGGAGAGGGTGCGCGAGGGCGGCAGCGGGCCGGCGACGAAGCCGGCGGCGGGGACGACGCGCAACCTGCGCTCGAGCACCAGCCGCTCGGCCAGCTTGACGGGGCGCGCCTCGAGCTGCGCCTCGGTGAGCCCGGTGGCATCGAGGATGTCCTTCGCGCGGCGGGCCTCTGCCTCGGGTGTCTCTTCCTTGCGGGCGCCGTCCCGGCCGAGCCAGTCGTCGTCGGCGAACCCGCCCACCACCGGGCCGGCGAGGGTGATGGTGGCGGTGAGGCCTCCGGTGTCGACGGCGCGCAGCCGGGCGGCGGTGCCGACGAAGCGGGGCGGCGCGAGCGACGGCTCGGCGTTCTCGAACTTCACCACCATCGGGTCGTCACCCACCAGCAGGCGGTTGCTGGGGCGCAAGGCCTGCTCGAGCTCGCGGGCGTCGGCCTTCGCGAAGCGCCCGCGCATCCACCCGGCGATGGGCCCTTCGAAGCCGCGGGTGAGGGTGGCCGAGGCCTCGCCGAACTCGGCCTGCCGCACCTCGATCTCTTCGAAGACGCGCGAGGTGACGCTGGCGCGGGTGGGGAGCGCGGTGAGGCCGTCGGTGTCGCTGGCGATGACGAGCGCCTTGCGGTCGAGGAGCGCCGGCGGCAGCGTGCCGACGGGGAAGCCCTCGGCGGTGGCGTCGACCCACAGGGCGGGCTCCTCCTTCGTCGCGGGGACGTAGACGATGGCGTGGTCGAACCCCGACAGCCCGGGCACCTGCTAGTTGGTGGGCACGCCGCCGGCCTGCACGAGGGCGACGCGGGCCTCGACGCCGAGCTGGCCGAGGGCCGACACCATCGACACCGACAGGTCCTTGCAGTCGCCGTAGCCGCGCTTGAGCACCTCGGCCGGCGCGGTGGGCTTGAGGGCGCCGGCGCCGAGGTGCAGGGCCATGTAGCGGGCGCGCTCCCGCAGCCACGCGAGCGTCTCTTGCACCTTCTCGACGCGGGACTTGCGCGAGGCGGCGCGTGGCGCAAGCGACGAGACGTCAATGGGCGCGGCGAGGGCCTCGTTCACCCAGCCCGCGTAGCCGCTGGCCACCGGCCGCCAGGACTTCGCGGTCGACCACTCGACGCGCGGCAGCTTCAAGGGCACGTCGACGCGGGCCAGGGTGAAGAGGGGGAAGGGCGAGGGGGTGAGGTCGAGTGAGAGGCGGCGAAGGCCGTCACGGGTGGACTCCTGCAGGGTGCCCTCGCCCGTCACCACCGCCACCAGCGGGAGCGCGGGTGGGTGCTCGAGGACGAGGCGGGCGCGGCGCAGGGCGTACTGCCACGTCTCGAAGCGACCCGAGGCGGCGGGGGCGAACGAGGGCGCGGCGTCTTCGATGACGACGAGCGACTCGACGACGGCGCCCACCTTCGCCCCGGGCAGCGGCGCGCGCAGCACCCGCGCGTCGGTCAGCATGTCGGATGACGAGACGCGGCTGCCCTCGACGACGGTGGCGGGGTCGAGCCACTTCTCGTCGCCCTCGGCGCTGACCACGCGGGTGCGAATGACGGGGCGCTTCTCGTGCCAGGCGGCCCACCCGACGCGCTGCACCAGCAGGTCCTCGTCGTCCTTGAGGATGCGGTAGACGGTGCGAATGCGCTGGGTGCCGCGGCCCTGTTCGTCGTAGCGCACGTGGAGCTCGGACAGGAGCGGCTCGACGCCCGCGAAGCGCGCGACGGCGCCGCCCGAGGCTTTCGCCAGCTCGGCGGCGGGCAGGGTGAAGGCGTCTCCCTTCCACAGGGCCGCGAGGGCGGCGTCGGCGCCGGGGCCGGGCGTCCACCGGGCTCCCGAGCCGTCGAACGACGAGCCGGGGCCGGGCCCCGGCGGCTCGGCGGGCTTCGTCGACGCTGGCGTCGCGCAGGAGAGGACGAAGACGACCGGGAGCAACGGGGCGAACGCGCGCATGGGAGCGCAGCTAAGCCCACGTCGGGGGCGTTCGCGTCACGATTCTCGAGGGGGGAGCGCCTCGCTCTTCAGGGCGGGGCGGGCGTGGCCGACAGCTGCGCCTTGAGCTGGCGCACGGCCATGCGCAGCATCGGCGGTTGCTCCGCGGCGGGCGCGGTGGCGAGGTAGCGCTCGAAGTTGCGCACGGCGCGCGCCGGGTCGTTGTCCTCCATCGACAGCATGCCGGCGTAGAGGGCGCCCGGGTAGCCGTCGGCGTAGAGCGTCGACAGGCGCTCGAGCTGGAACGTCGCGCCGGGCACGTCGCCGTCAACGGCGGTCAGCACGGCCCGGCCGACGCGCCCCTTCACGTGGAAGGGGTCGAGGAGGGTGGCGCGCTGCACGAAGGCCCGCGCCTCGGTGAAGCCCTGCTTGCTGATGAGGTAGAGCCCGGCCTCGGCGAGGGCGTCGGCGTCGTCGGGGGTGCGCTGCACGGCGGCGAGGAGCTCCTCGAGCTTCGTGTCGACCGGCGGCTCCTGCGCTCCAGCGGGCCCGGTGGCGCCGGGGTCCATGCCCGTCACCTGCATGCCGTCGGCGCGGGGCTTCGCGGCCTCGTTCACGCTGATCCACAGGACGGCGAAGAACAACACCACGCCGCCGCCGACGAGGGCGCCCTTGAGGGCGGGGTTCTTCGAGAAGAAGCCGGTGTCACGCGCCTGGGCCCGCGCCTTCGCCTCGGCCCGCGCCTCGGCCTTGAGCTGCGAGTGCGCCAGACCGTCGCGCTCCTTGAGCAGCTGCACGGCCAGCGCCTCGAGGCGCTGCCGCTCGGCCTCCCAGGTGGCCGGTGGCAGCAGGTGCCTGTTGGCGGCGTGCTCCTTCAGCTCGCCGATGACGACCTGGTACCGCGCGTCGACGTCGTCGCGCCCTCCGTCGCCGTCCTTCGGCGCGGCGCGCTTCGACGCCAGCAGGTAGACGAGCGCCCCGGCGAGGCCCGCCGAGAGCACCAGAATGCCGGGGAGCCAGTTCGTCTGCGGCGCGGCCATCACTTCTCCAGGTCGGCGCGCACCTGGGCGAGCAGCGCGTCATCGGGGGACGGAGCCGGCGCGGCCTCGGCGGGCGCCGTGACGAGGGCCGCCGGGCGTCGCCTCGACTGCAGGACGATGACGAGCAGCCCCACGCCCAGCAGCGCCAGCGGGCCGACCCAGAGCACGGCGTTGAGGCCGCCCTTCGTCGGCTCGAGCAGCACCCACTCGCCGTAGCGCTCGATGAAGTAGGCGTTGATCTGCTCGTCGCTCTTGCCCTCGGCGACGAGCTCGCGCACCTTGTCGAGCTGCGCGCGCGCCATCGAGGCGGGCGAGTCGGCGATCGACACGCCCTGGCACACGGCGCAGCGGAGCTGCTTGCCCAGGCGCATCACCCGGGCCTCTTTCTCGGCCTCGAGGGGGTCGAGCCCCTGCCGCTGCGGCGCGTAGCCCTGGGAGAGCACGAGCGAGAGGGCCACCGCGAGGGCCGTCACTGGAGGATCCCCCCGATGAGCGGGTCGAGCTGCCGCGGGTCGCTGAAGGGCGCCGCGACCTTGCCCTTGATGACGCCGTCGCGGGTGATGAAGTACGTCTCAGGCACGCCCGACACGCCGTAGTCCACCGGCACCGTCGACTTCGGATCGAACAACTGCGGAAAGGTGTGGCCGTTCTCGGCGAGGAAGCGCTTCGTGTTGGCCTCGGTGTCTTCGAAGACGATGCCGAGGAACACCACCTGGCGCTCGTACCGCCTCCACGCGTCCTCGAGCACCGGGTGCTCCATCTTGCAGGGACCGCACCACGTCGCCCAGAAGTTGATGACGACCGGCTGGCCCTTGAACTGCTCGAGGGTGACGTCTTCATCGGTGTCGAGGCGCTTGATCTTGAAGTTGGTGGCCTTCTTGCCCGAGAGCATGAAGGGCACCGCGTGCGGGTCGCTGCCGAAGCCCTTCGCCAGCACGAAGACCAACAGCCCGATGACGGACAGGGCGATGACGGGCCCGAGCACTCGCGTCATGTGGTCCCCGTGGCGGCGCCCTGCGGGACCTCGGCCTTCACCTGCGCGACGGGCTTGCGCTGGGGCCACAGCGCGATGAGCGTTCCGAGCACGAGCAGCGGAATCGAGTACCAGATCCACCCGACGAGCGGGAACACCCAGGCGTTGAACGTCGCCGACTGCGTCTTGCCGTCGTAGGTGCGCAGCGAGACGTAGACGTCACGGAAGAACATCTCGTGCACCAGCGGCGAGCCGATGGGGTCATTCGATCGCTCGTAGTAGTTCATGCGCGGCGCCTCGACGGCGTGGTGCTGCCACTGCGCGCCGGTGGGCGAGATGACGGTGACGTTGGCGGCGACCCACTCGCGGTGCGGCTCCTTGCCCTGGGCGAGGCCGTCGAAGCGCACCTGGTACTCGCCCACCTGCATCGCCTCGCCGGCCTTCAGCGTCTTCTCGGCGGCCACGCGGTACGCCGACGACGCCGCCACGGCGACCACGATGGCGACGATGCCGAGGTGCACGACGTAGCCGCCGAAGCGCCGCCGCGCCCGGCTCGCCGAGACGACGAGCGCCGTCAGGAGCGTCTCTTTCTGCTCGGCCATTCGCTGCTGGGCGGGCAGGAACATCTCTCGCAACGTCACCACCGTCACGAAGGTGCCCACGCCGAAGGTGGCCAGCGCCATCCAGTCGCCAGACCGGAGCGCGGCGAAGAAGGCCGGCAGCGTCTTCTCACCACCGCCCAGCGGCGCCCACACGGCGTAGCGCCACGCCAGCACGGGCGGCAGCGTCACCAGGCCCAGCAGCCCGGGGATGAGGGCCTGCTGCGTCAGCACCTTCGGGTCGGCCTTGCCCCACGGCAGCATCGGGCCGACGCCCATCAGGAAGAGCATCAGCAGCCCAAGCGGCAGGGCCATGGCGTTGAAGTACGGCTCGCCGACACTGATCTTTTTCTGCTGCAGCGCCTCGGTGACGAGCGGGAAGAGGGTGCCCAGCAGCACCGTGAAGGTGAGCGCGACGAAGACGAGATTGTTCACGAGGATCGACCCCTCGCGCGAGACGACGGTCTCGAGGTGGCTCTCGGCCACCAACAGGTGCCCGCGGACGGTGAGCACCAGCACGCTAAACACGAGGATGATTGCGATGAAGACGAGGAAGGTGGGGCCGATGTCGGATTGGGTGAACGAGTGCACCGAGTTGAAGACGCCCGAGCGCGTCATGAAGGTGCCGATGATGGTGAGCACGAAGCTGCCCAGGGCGAGCGCGATCGTCCACAGCTTCAGGGACTTCTTGCGCTCGAGCACCATCGTCGAGTGCATGAAGGCCGTCGCGGTCAGCCAGGGCATGAAGGACGCGTTCTCGACCGGGTCCCACGCCCAGTAGCCGCCCCAGCCCAGCACCGCGTACGCCCACCACGAGCCGAGGATGATGCCGACGCTCAGGAACAGCCAGGGCACCAGGGTCCACTTGCGCAGGGGCACCAGCCAGGCGTCGCCCAGCTCGCCGCGCAGCAGCGCGCCCGCCGCGATGCCGAAGGGCACCGTCATGCCGACGTACCCGAGGTACAGCATCGGCGGGTGGATGATCATCAGCGGGTGGTTCTGCAGCAGCGGGTTGGGGCCCGGGCCGTCGAGGGGCGGGTTCGACAGGGCCGTCCACGGGTTTGCGGGGCCGGCGATGAGGAAGGCGAAGAACACCGCGATGGCCGCCATGACGCCCAGGGCGAGCTGCATGTAGCGGCCGTGCTCCCGGCGATAGGTCCACGCGAAGGCGAAGAGGTAGACGCCCATGATGGCGCCCCAGAAGAGAATGGAGCCCTCGAGGGCGCTCCACAGCGACACGATGGTGAAGATGGTGGGCGTGGCCTTGCTGCCCACCTGTGCGACGTACTTCACCGAGAAGTCGTGCTCGAGCAGGGCCTTCACCATGACGAGGTTCGACAGGAGCATCGAGGCGGCGAAGCCGTAGACGGCGCGCTGCACCCAGACGAGCGCCCCCTCCCGGCGCGTCATGCCGGTGACGAGGCCCACCACGGCGGCGAAGGCCGCGCACGCCAGGCCGAGCAAGACGAGGCCGTACCCCAGGGTCGAATTCACTCGGCCCTCTTAACCACTTCGGCCCGCAGGGACGAGTGGCTTCCACCGCCCGGCCTCACCGGTCGCATGAGGGCAGGTGCAGCCTCTCGCTGGGCGCACCGTGGCCGCGCGGCGGGCCATGCACCGGCGACGCGGGGAGCCAGATGGCGGCGCTCGCGTCTCCATAGGCAGCGCCGCGCCCCTCGACGGCCTCGACGCCGATGAAGGCGCACACGAGCGCGTCGAGCGCGTCCTCGTAGCGCTTGAGCTCGGCGAGCGAGCCGACGGCCCGGGGCAGGGGCACGTCGGCGCCGTCGAAGCGCGCGCGCAGCGCCGAGGCGAGCGCCCGGAGCTCGGCGAGGACGCGGCGGGCCCGCTCGGCCGGCGAGGTGCCCGGCCAGTACTTCGAGGCGCGCGACGCCTTGTAGGGCACCCGGTAGTCACGGCCGAGCAGCTGCATGACCGCCGGGTGGGGGTACACCTCGAGCAGCGCCCCGGCAGGCGCGTCGCCCACGGCCGCGACGGCGTGCCCCTGCCGCGCGAAGGCCCGCGTGAGCGACACCGAGCGCGGGCCCGGGCGCTCGGGCGTGGGGGAGTGCGTGCCGCAGCCGAAGCGCCCGAAGGCGCGCGTCACCGCGTCGTCCGAGGCCCGGCGCCCCACCGGAGGCGTCTTGCCCACCGGCATGTCGACGGCCACGGTGAGGTGGGCGCCGGGCGGCACCACCGCCAGCAGGTGTTCGACGTTGAGGGGGCCGCCGCGGGGGCGCTCGCGCCAGTCGACGCGGCCGGCGGTGAAGGCCTCGGCGCTCGGCGCGACCCGCTCGCACACCCAGCGGCCGCCCGCCCGCTCGGTCACCAACGCCACGCCGCTGGGCGCGGTGCCCGTCCACGCCGCGTCGATTCCGAGGACGGCCCGCATACCCACTCTTCACCCGCGCCGGGCCGGCGCGCCATGACTTCGCCTTCGCCGTCGCCCCGAGCGGCGGGCCGGGCCGTGTCGGCACCCATCGCCGGACCCCGCAGACAGGTGCGTCGGGAGCTCGTCTCACGTGATGGGCCCTGGTGCGCCGCCCGCCACGGGCGCGGCGTCGGCGGCCGAAGGTCGGCTCCGCGCACGTCCTGGTCCTCGCCGGCCTGCACGGCGGCGGTGCGCCCCCGTGTGGGCGCTGCTGCGGCCAGCGACGGGCGACGCGGCGAAGGCGCTCGTCGTCACGGAGCAGACGCGGGCCGAGGCGCTCATCGAGCAGGCGGCGGCGCGCCCTGGCCAGCGCATCGGGCCCAGCCCCGCGCAGTGACGACGGGGCGCGAGCGCGGCCTTTTCCCCGGGCGGGCGCCCTTGAGGGGCGCGCGCTCCAGGGCTGGCCGAGCCGCGCGTCGAGCAGGGGGGGGGGCGCCCGCGGGCCGGCGCTTGAGGCCCAGGCCCGCGCCGTGACGGCGGGGAACCAGCGAGGCCTTGGCCGCGGCCCGCGCGCTCAGGCGCGGGTCGGCTCGGGGGGCAAGGCCTCGGCGGCGCTCGTCTCGCCCCCCGCCCGGCGCAGCCCCAGCGACTTCATCTTCTTGTAGAAGTGCCCACGCTCGAGGTCGAGCAGCCGGGCCGCCTCGGTCGCGTTGTCCCGCGTGAAGGCGAGCGCGCCGAGGATGATCTCGCGCTCGGCGTCTTCCACCTGGTCCCGGAAGGGGCGGTCGGGCCTGTACTTCGAAGCGGGCACCGGCGCCGGCGCCGTCACCGGGAGCGGCAGGTTCATCGGCGCGCTCGTCACCACCGGGGCCTCGCTCGGAGGCTTCACCGGCAGGGCCTCGGCCGGCGTCGGGCTCTGGGCCGGCCGGCGACGCGGCCACATCGCCTCGACGTCGGGCAGCGTCACCAGCGGCCCCTCGCAGAGAATGGCGAGCCGCTCGACGAGGTTGCGCAGCTCGCGCACGTTGCCCGGGTAATCGTGCTCGAGCATGCGGCCGAGCGCGTCGGGGGCGACCCGCAGCACCTTGCGCCCGTTTTTCCGGCACGACTCCTCGAGGAAGGCGTCGATGAGGGTCGGCAGGTCGTCCTTCCGCTCCCGCAGCGGCGGGGTGTGGACCTGCACGACATTCAGGCGGAAGTAGAGGTCTTCGCGGAAGCGCCCGTGGGCGATCTCGCGCTCGAGGTCCTTGTTGGTGGCGGCGATGACGCGCACGTCGACCTCGATGGTCTCCGAGCCCCCGACCCGCTCGAGCTCGCCCTCCTGGAGCACCCGCAGCAGCTTCGCCTGCATCGCCTGGGGCATGTCGCCCACCTCGTCGAGGAAGAGCGTGCCCTCGTGGGCCAGCTCGAACTTGCCGCGCCGGGCTGCCTGCGCCCCGGTGAAGGCGCCCTTCTCGTGCCCGAAGAGCTCGGACTCGATGAGCTCGTGCGGCACCGCGGCGCAGTTGAGCTTCACGAAGGGCCGGGCCTTGCGGCGCGACTGCTGGTGAATCGCTCGCGCGATGAGCTCCTTGCCGCTGCCGTTCTCGCCGGTGATGAGCACCCGCCCCTCGGACGGCGCCGCCCGTTGAATGAGGGCGTAGATGCGCTGCATGGCCGCGCTCTGGCCCAGCATGTCGAAGCGGCCCTGGTCGGCCTTCAGCTCGGCGAGCTCGCTCGACACCCGCGACAGCTCGAGCGCGTTGCGGAGCGCCAGCAGCAGCCGGTCACGCGAGATGGGCTTCTCGAGGAAGTCGCGCGCGCCCAGGTGCGTCGCCTTCACCGCCGTCTCGATGGTCCCGTGGCCGCTCATCATGATGACCGGCAGCTCGGGCCGCAGCGCCTGCAACCTGCCGAGCGCCGTCAGCCCGTCGAGGTCGGGCATCCTCACGTCCATCAGCACCACGTCGACCGGCTTGTTCGCCACCACCTCGAGGGCGAGCTGGCCGCCGGCCGCCAGCTCCGTCTGGTACCCCTCGAGCTGAAGCGCCTGGTTCAGTGTGAGGAGAATGTTCTTCTCGTCATCGACGATGAGGACGGTGGTGGGCATGCGGTCTCCGGACGACGGGTGTGGCCATCTTGCCGCGCTTCGGGCGCGGCTGCCCGGGGCACTGCAAGCCAACGGCCGACGGGGCATTTCTTCGGTTTTTTCGGGCCACGTGCGCGCGAAAGGTCGTTGCCGTCTTCGATCGCCGTCGGTAAGAGGCCCCCGCCATTGGGCCCTTTGCCCCTGAAGGAGATTGACGCTATGCGCCAGAGTCTCGCCGCCCTGCTCACCGTCGCCGCGCTCTCGCTGATGGGGTGCCCGCCGACGTACCCGAATTGCAAGAGCGACGAGAACTGCACCGAGAAGGGGGAGGTGTGCGTGCAGGGCCAGTGTCGCGAGTGCGCCACCAACGCCAACTGCAAGCCGGGCTTCGTGTGCGAGGCCAACAAGTGCGCGCCCAAGCCCGAGTGCGGCTTCGGCGTTGGCGAGTGCGGCACGGGCAAGAAGTGCTCCTCGGGCAAGTGCGTGGTGGACCCGAACTACAAGCCGGCGGGCTCGTGCACGGCGAACGAAGACTGCCCCTCGGGCCAGGAGTGCAAGGCCGGGCGCTGCGCGGCCGTCGAGGTCAAGGGGCCGACGTGCACCTTCGAGCCGGTGCGCTTCGACTTCAACGAGTACAGCCTGACCGGTTCGGTGCAGTCGACGCTGTCGCAGTACGCCGACTGCATGAAGAAGGGCGCCCTTCGCTTCACGCTCGAGGGCCACGCGGACGAGCGCGGCACCGAGGAGTACAACATGGTGCTCTCGCAGAAGCGCGCTGCCTCGGTGCGCAAGTACCTCGTCGACCTCGGCGTGCCGGCGGGCGCGCTCGACACCGTCGGCTATGGCGAGAATAAGCCGGCGGCGAGCGGCGCCTCGGAAGACGCCTGGGCCGCCAACCGGCGCGTCGAGTTCAAGGCGAAGAAGTAACCACGCGCGCGGCGCCGTGTCGCCGGAGCGTCGCGCACCGACGGCCCGGCGCTCCCATCACGCCGACAACGACGGCCAGGGCGCTGCCAGCAGGCGCTCGACCGCTTCGACGAAGCCGTCATCTCCGGGCTCCGACTCGACGAAGGCCTCGGTGGCGGACGCGACGCAGTCGACGGCCACGAGCGCGTTGGCGTAGCGCTCCCGTGGGGTGCTCCCCTCCACGCGCACGACGTGGGCCGCCTCGCGCGTGAGGAAGGGCAGCTCGGGCACGTCGAAGGCCTTCGACTTCACGTGCAGGCGCAAGGGGCCCTGCGGCAGGGGCGTGGCTGGCGCCGCCGGTCGAAGGGCGGCCTCGACGAGGGCCTGCTCGACTGCTTCGAGCGGGAGTGAGCTCGCGCGGACGGCTGAGATGACCCGCTTGGTGGTGACGCCACGCACCCGCGGCGGAAGGGAGCGCGTCAGGGCCTCGTCGCCGCTGACGAACAGGAACGGCACGGCCGCCTGCGCGCACAGATCCAACAGGAAGTCGGTCTCGGACAGGCAGCGCCCGCCCAGCTCCCAGGCGAGCCCGACGTCGAGGGCGTGGCTCACGTAGCCGGGCATGCCTCCGCCCGCGTGCATGCCCAGGGCGGCGACGGCGTCGGCCTTCCAGAACAGGGCCGGCGCGAAGGCGTCGTCCCGAAGCTCGTATCGCGCCCGGGGGTCGACGGCGTCGAGCACCAGGTTCGGCTCCTCGGTGCCGTTGCGGTGGCTGTCCGAGACGACGAACTCGGTGAAGCCCTGCCGCGAAAGCCCGGCGATGGCGAGGTTGAGCTCGTGGGTGGCCCGCAGCCGCGCGCGCTCCCAGGCGGCGGCGCCCCCGATGAGCGCCTCGACGCGGTCGGCGCCGTGCACACCCTCGAGATCGATGACGATGAGCGCGCGGGGCATGGCCAGCCGAGCCTACCCGAGGAGCGCCGTGAACTCGGCCTCGGTCAGCACCTTCACGCCCAGCTCGCGCGCCTTCGTGAGCTTCGAGCCGGCCTCTTCGCCGGCCACCAGCAGGTCGGTCTTCTTCGACACGCTCCCTGAGACCTTCCCGCCGCGGCGCTCGATGGCCTCCTTCGCGGCCTCGCGCGTCAGCGTGATGAGCGTGCCCGTCAACACCACCGTCTTCCCCGTGAAGGGCCCCGAGGTGACGAGCTCGGGCGGCGCCGGTGAGACGCCCGCGGCCAGCAGCTGCGCCACCACCGCGCGGTTGTCGGGCTCGTCGAAGAACCCCCGAATCGAGGTCGCCATCTCGGGCCCGATGTCCTTCACCCGCTGCAGGTCGTCGAACGAGGCCCCCAGGAGCGCGTCGACGTCGCGGAAGTGCTCGGCCAGCGCCTTCGCCGTCGCCTCGCCCACGTCCGGAATGCCCAGCGCGTAGATGAAGCGGCGCAGCGTCGTCTGCTTCGAGCGCGCGATGGCGTCGAGCAGGTTCTGGGCGCTCTTCTCGCCCATGCGCTCGAGGCCGGTGAGGGCGGGCAGGGTGAGCCGGTAGAGGTCGGCGACCGACGACACGAGTGCGCGCTCGACGAGCGCCTCGCACAGCTTGTCGCCCAGCCCGTCGACGTCCATCGCGGTGCGCGTCGCGAAGTGCCGCAGGCGGCCCGCCAGCTGCGCCGGGCACGCGCGGTTCGTGCAGCGGGCGATGGCCCCCTCGTCGGCCCGCTTCACCGGGGCCGCGCACACGGGGCAGCTCGTCGGGAAGACGAAGGGCACCTCGGCGCCGGTGCGCCGCGCGGTGACGACCTTGACGATCTCGGGGATCACGTCGCCGGCCCGCCGCACGAAGACCCAGTCGCCCTCGCGCACGTCCTTGCGGCGCAGCTCGTCCTCGTTGTGCAGCGTGGCCCGCGAGACGGTGACGCCGCCGACGAAGACGGGCTCGAGCTCGGCGAGCGGGGTGATGGCGCCGGTGCGGCCCACCTGCACCAGGATCTTCCTCACCCGTGTCTCGAGCTCCTCGGGCGGGAACTTCCACGCCACGGCCCAGCGCGGGCTCTTCGACACCTGGCCCAGGCGGGCGCGGTCGTCGGTGCGGTCGACCTTCACCACCAGCCCGTCGATCTCGTAGGGCAGGGCGTGGCGCTCGGCCAGCAGCGCCGTCCAGGCCTCCTTCACGCCCGCGAACCCCGTCGCCACGCGCCGCCGCGGGTTGACGGGCAGGCCCCAGCCCTCGAGCGCGGCGAGCTTCTCGACGTGCGTGGCGAACGTCGCGCCGTCCACCACGCCCACCTCGTACAGGTAGATCGACAGCGGCCGTGAAGCGGTGACGCGGGAGTCGAGCTGGCGCAGCGAGCCGGCGGCGCTGTTGCGCGGGTTGACGAAGGGCTCCTCGCCGCGCGCGCGCAGCTGCGCGTTCATGCGCTTGAAGTCGGCCTTGCGGATGAAGACCTCGCCGCGCACCTCGAGCAGCGCAGGCACGCCCTCGCCCCGGAGCGACAGCGGCAGGTTCTTCAGCGTCTTCAGGTTCTCGGTGACGTCTTCGCCGATGACCCCGTCACCGCGCGTCGAGCCCTGCACGAAGCGCCCCTGCTGGTACACCAGCTCGATCGCCAGCCCGTCCATCTTCGGCTCGCACACGTACGGCACCGCCTCGACGCCCAACGCCTTGCGCAGGCGCTCGTCGAACTCGGTGAACTCGGCGTCGTCGAAGACGTTGCCCAGCGACAGCATCTGCTGCCGGTGGGGCACCTTCTCGAACTTCTCGAGCACCGCGCCGCCGACGCGCTGGGTGGGGGAGTCGGCGGTGAGCAGGCCCGGGAAGGCCGCCTCGAGCTGCGCGAGCTCGCGCATCAGCGCGTCGTAGGCGGCGTCGGAGATCTCGGGCGCGTCGAGCGTGTAGTAGCGATGCGCGTGGTGCGCGAGTTGTCGCCGCAGCGCTTCGACGCGCGCGACCTCGGCGGGTGTCGGTTCGGGCCCCATGCGGGCGGCGTTGTGGCCAATCGCGCCGGCCCTGTCCACGAGTTCGCCTTGACAGCACTGGGCCCCCCTCGTACCTTGGCGCTCGCTGTTGGGGCGCATGTGGGCAGGTCCGCCGCGCTCTGCGAGTCACTACCGTCACAACACCAAGCGCCGGGTGAGCAGCTGCAGCACTCCTCCCCGGCCCGTTCGAGTCTCTCCGACATGGCCAGGGCACCCGCGAAGTCCGACAAGAAGCGCGCGAAGAAGAAGGACGACGAGCCGAAGAAGAAGAAGGTCCGCGCGGCGGCCTCCGACGAGGTCGAAGAGACCATTCCCGACCCCGAGGGAGACGAGCGCGACGACGCCGACGACGAGTCCGGCCGGGACGACGGCGAGGGCGAAGACGGCGACGACCGCGATGAGGGCGAGGCCCGGGTCGCGCCGGTGCTGACGCCGATGAACCGGGCCGTGCGCGACGACGACATCCGCGAGGCGCAGATCTCGGGCGAGGCCGTGGTGAAGCAAGACGCGCCCGAGCCCGACGCCGCCCCGGCGCCCGACGACGGCTCGCCCCAGGTGCAGCTCCAGGAACTCAAGCTCAACGACCTGAAGCGGATGAAGATCACCGAGCTCTCCAAGATGGCCCACAACCTGGGCATCGAGGGCACGCAGGGGCTCAAGAAGCAGGAGCTGCTCGTCTCGGTGCTCTCGAACGTCACCGAGAAGAAGTACGAGGTGCAGGCCGAAGGCGTGATGGAGTTGATGAGCGACGGCTACGGCTTCTTGCGGTCCGCCGACTCCGACTACCAGCCCAGCCCCGACGACATCTACGTCTCGCCCTCGCAGGTGCGGCGGTTCAACCTGCGCCCCGGCGACACCATCACCGGCCCCATCCGCCAGCCGCGCGAGGGGGAGCGCTACTTCGCCCTGCAGCGCGTCGAGAAGATCAACTACGCCGACCCCTTCTCGGCCGACGTGAAGGAGCGCATCCTCTTCGACAACCTCACCGCGCTCTACCCGACGAAGAAGCTCAAGCTCGAGCACGACGCCAACGACTACACCACCCGCATCATCGACCTGTTCTGCCCCATCGGCCTTGGCCAGCGCTGCCTCATCGTCGCGCCGCCGAAGGCCGGCAAGACGGTGATGCTCCAGAACATCGCGCACGCCATCTCGAAGAACCACCCCGAGATGCACCTCATCGTGTTGCTCGTCGACGAGCGCCCCGAAGAGGTGACCGACATGCAGCGCTCGGTGCGCGGCGAGGTGGTGTCGTCGACGTTCGACGAGCCGGCCACGCGCCACGTGCAGGTGGCCGAGATGGTCATCGACAAGGCCAAGCGCCTCGCGGAGCAGAAGCAGCACGTCTGCATCCTGCTCGACTCCATCACCCGCCTGGCCCGCGCCTACAACACCGTGGTGCCCACCTCGGGGAAGATCCTCTCGGGCGGCGTCGACGCGAACGCGCTCCACCGGCCCAAGCGCTTCTTCGGCGCGGCCCGAAACATCGAAGAGGGCGGCTCGCTCACCATCATCGGTACCGCGCTCATCGACACCGGCAGCCGCATGGACGAGGTCATCTTCGAGGAGTTCAAGGGCACCGGGAACTCGGAGATCGTCCTCGACCGCAAGCTGTTCGAGAAGCGCATCTTCCCCTGTCTCGACATCAACAAGTCGGGCACGCGCAAAGAGGAGCTGCTCCTCACGCCGTCAGACCTGGTGCGCATCACCGCGCTGCGGCAGGTGCTCCACCCGTTCACCCCCATCGACGCGATGGAGTTCGTGCTCAAGCACATGCGGCCGACCAGGGGGAACGCCGAGTTCCTCGGCGGCATGAACCGGTAGCCAGGGCCTGCGTCCGCCGGGGCCCCAGGCGCTCTCCGGCGCGTGCTCCCACGCGGCCCGTCCGCGCCCGCCCGGAACCCAGGAGCGGGGGCCGCTCGCCTCGGGCGGCTTCGCACCGGCGATTGCGCGGGCTTCGGCACGGGGCTAAGCCGGCGCCCCTCATGGTGCGGGTCGCTTCTCTCTCTCTCTCGCTCTGGCTCGTCGGCTGCGTGACGGGCATGCCCCAGCCACCGCCGCCGCCCCCGGCCGACGCCGGCACTGCCAGCCTGGTTGGCCGCGCGTGCAACGTCGACGCCGAATGCGGGCCGCTTCGCTGCGACAAGGTGCGCCGGCAGTGCGTGTGCCTCTCCGACGACTCGTGCCGCATGGGCGCAGCCATCGGCGCGCCGCTGACCTACTGCAATAACTTCACCGGCCAGTGCGTCGAAGAGATCGCCGGCTGCCGCGCTGACACCGAGTGCGCCATGGGCGAGTACTGCGACGCGTCGCTGCGCGCGTGCCGCCCGCTCAAGGCCTTCTGCGAGCCCTGCGCGGCCAACACCGAGTGCGGCGGGCAGGGCGACAACTGCGTGCTCGACCCCACGTTGAACCAGCGCTTCTGCGGCAAAGCGTGCCAGACGACCGGCGACTGCCCGCGCGGCGCCACGTGCCAGACGAAGGACGGCGCCACCCAGTGCTGGCCCGACAAGACGCCCCAGGGCCTGCCGGCCACCTGCCGCAGCTTCCAGGGCTGCACGCCAGACTCGGGTCGGAGCTGCAACGTCACCGCCGACTGCCAGGACGCCTCGCAGCGGTGCGACCCGCGTGTCGGGCGCTGCGTCGCCGTGCAGCAGGTATGCGCCTTCGGCACCACGTGCGACCCCCGGGCCCGCCTCTGCGTCGCCGAGTGCGCTCGCGACGCCGACTGCGGAGACGCCCGCCTGCGCTGCATCAACCGCCTCTGTGAGCCGCTCAACGAGTGCATGAAGGACACGGACTGTGCCGACAACCGCGTCTGCACGACGCCCCCCGGCGCGCCCGTGGGCCGCTGCCAGCCCTTCTGCACCGGCGATGCGCAGTGCCCGCTCGGTCAGGTCTGCGCGCGCACCTCGGGCAACCGCTTTGGTTGCGTGCCCGGGTGCTCGTCGAACGCCGGCTGCGGCCTCGACCAGCGCTGCAACGCGCGCACGAAGATCTGCGAGGGGCCGATCATCGGCAACGCGCGCGCGTGCCAGGCCACCAGCGCCTGCGGCACCTGCCAGGTGTGCGAGGGCTCGACCAACCTCTGCCGGTCTGCGAAGGCCGACTTCCCGCACTGCCAGACGTGCGCCACCTCGGCCGAGTGCCCAGGCGGCACCTGCGTGGCGCTCCCGTCTGGCACCAGCGTCTGCGCGCGCTTCTGCGGCGGCGGGCAGGAGTGCCCCCAGGGCTTCGCGTGCCTCACGCTCACCACGGGAGGCGCGGCGTGCGTGCCGGCCGACCGCAGTTGCTCCGGAAAGTGCCCATGATTCGCCTGACGCTCGCAGTGCTCTCGTCCGCCCTCCTGGCGGGCCTGGCCGTCTCAGCCTGCTCGCCCCCGACGTCGCAGCGCGAGGTGTGCGCCAACAACGTCGATGACGATCAGAACGGGCTCATCGACTGCGCCGACCCCGACTGCCGCGGGAAGCCCGAGTGCGTCGTCGACGCCGGCTTCTTCGGCACCTGCATGAAGTGCGGCACGAGCTGCGCGAAGCAGGAGGACTGCCTGCAGACGAGCTTCTCGAACGATCAGCCGCTCCCGCTGTGCAGCTCGGGCCGGTGCGAGGCGCTCAACAAGCAGGTCAGCGTCAACGTGATCCTCGACGCGGCGGCCTACCAGGGGGTGCAGTACCGCAGCATCACGACGCGCTTCATCAGCAAGCGGGCGATCGACGGCACGCCCATCACCTGCTCGACGGTCGAAGCGGCCGCGCCAGGGCGCACGGCGGCGGCGGCGCGCCAGCTCGAGGACACGGGGCGCTTCCAGTACCTCGGCTTCGACGCCCGCACCATCATGCGGGTCACCCCGTCGATCCCCCTCTTCTTCGTGCCCGTGCAGACCGGCTCCAACTATCTCATCTTCATGGAGTTCTGGTATGGGCCCATCGACGGCGTGTCACGGTTTCCGACGCTCAACCGCGCCGGCTTCGAGTGCTTCGACGGGCCCGCCATCGGCCAGCCCTGGGCGCCCCTCGTCGCGACCGATGACTGCTCCGCCGCGAGTCAGGACGCGGGCACCTCGACGTGCCGGCAGTTCCAGGTGAGCGCCATTCGCGGCCCGATGTGACGGTGATGCCGACGACCCGGCCGTTGCTGCTCGAGGGTCGCTTCGTCGAGGGGGAGTCGTGGGGCGAGGTACGCGCACCCTTCGACGGGCGGCTCGTGGCGACGGTGGCCCAGGCGTCGGCAGCGCAGGCGGAGCGGGCCCTGTCGTTCGCGAGCGCGAGCCGGGCGCGCTTGGCGGTGACGTCGGCAGGGGCCCGGCGGCGGGTGCTCGAGGGCGTCATCGAGGGGCTCGGGCAGCGGCGGGAGGCCTTCGTCGAGGCCATCGTGCACGAGGCCGGGAAGCCCGTGTCGGCGGCCAGGGTCGAGGTCAGCCGCGCCATCGAGACGTTCACCCTCGCGGCGGCCGAGCTGTCGCGCTTCGGCGGAGAGACGGTACCGGTCGACCTCTTCCCCGGCGCCGAGGGGGTGACGGCCGAGGTGCGGCGGGTGCCGGCGGGCGTGGTGCTGGGGCTGGTGCCATTCAACTTCCCCCTGAACCTGGGGGCCCACAAGGTGGCGCCGGCGCTCGCGGTCGGCTCGCCCATCGTGGTCAAGCCACCGCCGCAGGCGCCGAGCGCGATGCTGATGCTGGGCGCGCTCGCGCTCGAGGCCGGAGCCGACCCCGGCGCCGTGCAGGTGTTGCCGTGCGCGGTCTCCGTCGCCGAGCTCCTCGTCGCCGACGCCCGCGTGCGGGTCCTCTCTTTCACCGGCAGTTCGAAGGTGGGTTGGCACCTCAAGGCGAGGGCCGCGGGGCGAGTGGTCCTCGAGCTGGGGGGCAACGCCGCGGCCATCGTGCGCCACGACGCGTCCGTCGCGCGCGCCGCCGCGCGGCTGGCCCTGGGCGGCTTCGCCAACGCCGGGCAGGTGTGCATCAAGGTGCAGCGCATCGTCGTCGAGGCGCCCGTCTTCGACGCCTTCCAGGACGCCTTCCTGCGTGAGGTCGACCGGCTGCCGGTGGGGGACCCAGCCGCCGAGGCCACCGTCGTCGGCCCGCTCATCGACGAGGCGAGCGCGCGCCGCGTCGAGGCATGGGTGGACGAGGCCGTCGCGCGCGGCGCCACGGTGCTGAGGCGCGGGGCGAGGCGAGGGGCGGTGCTCCCGCCCATCGTGCTGACGCACGTCCCGAGGGACGCGAAGGTGTACGCCGAGGAGGTGTTCGGCCCGGTGGTGGTGCTCGAGCGCGTGGCGTCGCTGGACGAGGCGATCTCCGCGGTGAACGACAGCCGGTACGGGCTCCAGGCAGCGCTCTTCACCGACGAGCTGTCGGCCGTGCGCCGGGCCTTCGCCGCGCTCGAGGTCGGTGGGCTCGTCGTCAACGACGCGCCCTCGTTTCGCAGCGACAACATGCCGTACGGGGGCGTCAAGGGCTCTGGGCTGGGCCGCGAGGGCGTGCGCTACGCGATGCACGCCTTCTCCGAGGAGCGCGTGCTCGTCGTCAGCCCCGGGTGACGCGCTGCCGTTCGGGCCGCGATGGGCGGTGCTCGCCGGGCCCCTCGGCCGTCACGCGTGAGCGCCGGAGCCGGAAAAAGCCCGGCGTTGGTGCGGAGCCCCTATCAGACGTCAGGCTTGGTGGGAGGCGCCGGCTTCGTCAGCGCCGACTTCACCTCGCCCAACTGGTCGAGGAGTTTCTGGCGTTGGCGGGCGCGCTCGCGGCGGTCAATGGCGTCCTGCAGCGCCCGGGCGACGAGGTCGAGCGAGCGGAACGGCTTGCCGACGTACCCGTCGATCGTCGGGAGGCGTCCCAGGGCGCCCTCGGGGTAGGCCGTCATCAGCACCACCGCCGTCGTCGGCGCGCGCACCGCGACCGCGTCGATGAGCTCGAGCCCGGTAGCGCCCTTGAGGTTCTTGTCGGTCAGCACCACGTCGAAGGTGGTGTGCTCCAGGAGCGCCAGCCCATCGGCGAGGGTGATGGCCGTCGAGACCTCGAACCCACGCGCCTTCATCGCGACCGACACCAGCCGCAGAATGTCCTCGTCGTCATCGACGACCAGAAGCCCGCGTTTGGCGCCCGGGGCAACCTCCATACTCGTGAGAGTACCCCCTCTGGCCGACCGCTCACAACCGCCGCTCCACCTCACCGCCAGCCGAGGCGGGCGCGCGCGCTCCAGTAGGCTTCGGGGGCCTCGACGACGTCTGGCAGGAGGTCGGCCTCGGGCGCCAGCCCCGTGGAGAGGGCGTTCGAGCGCAGCTGCGGCACCGAGGCGGCGCCGCTCAAGACGACGTCGGCGAAGGGCTGGGCGAGCGCGCCAGCGAGCGCGAGGGCGTCGGGCGTGGTGCCGCGCCGGGCCGCGTCGGTCTTCACCGCGTCGACGTCGCCCCGCGGGCCGAGCCGGCCGTTGGCGAGGGCCTCTTTGACGATGACGCGGAGCCCGGCGTCATGGGCGCGCCCGAGCGCGGGTCCGGCCGAGCGCTCGAGCAGGTTCCACGTGGCCTGCACCCAGTCGAACAGCCGGCGGCCGTTCACCTCGAGGGCCACCAGGCGGTCGACGAGGGGGCCCTGCCGCGGGCCCGAGACCGAGGCGCCCAGCGCGAGGCCCTCGCGATCTCGGAGCTCGCCGAGGCGCGCCTGGACGTCGGCGTCCCCCAGCAGGGGGCTGTCGGGCGTGAGCGAGTGCACCTGGTAGACCGAGAGCGCGGGCCCCAGCAGCGCGCGTGATTGCCTCCACTGCGCCTCGAGGTGCGCCCGTGAGTGGTCCTTCACCTCGTGGACGTCGGCCTGACGCTGCCACCCGGCGGTGTAGCGGTAGCCCCACTTCGACGAGACGACCAGGCCCCGGGGCGCACGAGAGGCGAGCCACTCCGAGAGGAAGGCCTCGGCGAGCCCGTACGAGCGGGCCGCGTCCACGTGGCGAACTCCCAGGCGCCACGCCTCGTCGAGCACCGCGAAGCACCCGTCGCGCATGCCGGCCACCGAGGCGTCCGGCACGTCGTCGGCGTGGGTCAGCGTCATGTACCCGGGCCGACCGAGGGCGGCCAGGCCCAGCCCGAGCGCCGCCACCGTCACTCCCGGGTGAGAATCTCGGCGCCGGTCTCGGTGACGAGGAGCGTGTGCTCGAACTGGGCGCTCCTGCGCAGGTCACGGGTGACGACCGTCCACCCGTCCTCCCAGTGCAGCTCCTCCCAGGCGCCGAGGGTGATCATCGGCTCGATGGTGAACGTCATGCCCGGCTCCATGCGGGTCCGGGCCGAGGCGTCGAAGTAGTGGGGGATCTGCAGGTTGGTGTGGAACGCGTCGCCGATGCCGTGGCCGCAGTAGCTGCGCACTACCCCGTAGCCATGGCGGTCCGCGTGCAGCTCGATGGCACGCCCGATGTCGCTGATGGGGCGGCCCGGCTTCACGGCCTCGATGCCGCGCACGAGGCACTCGCGCGTCACCTCGACGAGCTGCGCCGACTCGGCGTCGACCTCGCCGACGAAGAAGGTGGCGTTGGTGTCTCCGTGCATGCCGTCGAGGTACACGGTGATGTCGAGGTTGACGATGTCGCCGTCGCGCAGGGGCCGCGCATCGGGCACGCCGTGGCAGATGACCTCGTTGACCGAGGTGCAGATCGATTTGGGGAACCGGGGCCTGCCGGGGGCGTTGGGGTAGTTGAGCGGGCTGGGGTAGCCGCCGAGCTGCACCGTGAGCTCGTGGGCGAAGGCGTCGAGCTCGTCGGTGGTGACGCCCGGTTTGACGCGCTCTCCGGTGCGCCGCAGCACCTGGGCGGCCGCGCGGCAGGCCCGCCGCATGCGCAGCAGCTCGTCCGGCGTGCGCACGTGCCGCCCGTTTCCACGGCTCGAGGGGCCCCCGTCGGCGTACTCCGGCCTGCGGATGGTGATGGGCACGTCGCGGCGCGGCGACACCGGCGCGGGCACCACCCTGTTCGCCTCGAGGCGCTGGCGCTCTTCCTTGAGGAAGGCGTGATCCTGGTCCTTGTGGCAGCGCTTGTACTTCTCGCCGCTGCTGCACCAGCAGGGGTCGCCGGGGCGTGGGAGCTTGTTGGGTGGGCGGCGGAACGCCGGCGCCGGGGCCTTCGAGACGGTCACGTTCACGGGGGTATCACCTTGCTGCGGCAGTGTCGCTCGATCCGCCCAAGCGCGTCGAGCATGCGGGGGCGCGAGACCCGGCCCTCGGTGGCCTCGCCCAGCGCGAGGAGCTGCTCGGTGACGTAGCGGCTGAGGAACTGAATCATCGGCTTGTCGGCGGCGCCGAGACCCGCCTCGAGGTGTCGCTGGTTCCGCCAGTAGTCGTCGAGGGCGTCGAACGCACGCCCGAGATCCAGCCGGCTGACGCGAAACGCCTCGGCGTAGATGCGCTCGTCGGGACGCTGGGGGTGGGCCTCGAGCAGCCGGGCGAGCGAAGTGCCGGTGGCCGGGTCGAGGTCGCTCAGCGGCGGCGGCCAGGCGCTCAGCTCGGCGGCGAACAGGCGCGAGACCTCCTCGAGCAGGTGCTCGAGGAGCGGCACGGGCTTCTGGTCGAGCAGCAGCTCCCACCGGTTCGGGCGCATCGCGACGCGGTTCTGCACGCAGGGCCGCGCGGGCGCAAGCCGGAGGCTGGGGCGTCGGCCGGGGCTGGCCGTCAGCGCAGGGGCACCAGACGGCGCGGCTTCGGCTCGGCGGGCACCGGGAGTCCGTACCCGGTGAAGAGCTCGCGCCGCAGCACCTGGTACACGGTGCGGCTGATGACGAACTCGCGGTGCTTCACGTCGGCGATCTCGATGTTGCTGACGTTGGGGGCCTCGAAGGGGTTCTCCATGAGGCAGCTGGGGAACGGGTTCACCCGGTCGGCCTTCGAGAAGAGGTTGACGAGCCGCACGTCCTTCGGGAAGGCGCCCATCTTCAGCCTCGTGATGAAGGGCGACATCGGCGTCAGCTGCCAGATGCTGCGCGAGATGAGGCCGTGGGTGACGATGCCGAAGTAGGCGCTCGGCGAGCCGTTGTGCGGGCTGCCCATGGTGATGAGGTTGCGCACGCGCCGGTCGCCGCCGAGCCGCTTGACGTAGTACGAGCCGATGATGCCGCCCTTCGAGTGCCCGATGATCGACAGCGGGCCCATCGACGGGTAGCGGCCGTACAGCCGCTCGATTTTGTCCCGCACCTTCTCTGCGGTGACGTCGATGGCGTTGGTGTTGAACGCGTCCTTCCAGCCGCCGAGGTCGATGCTCCAGACGCAGAACTGGTCGCGCCGCAGGCGGTGCTCGAGCACCTCGAAGACGCGCCGGGTGGACATGAAGCCGTACAGCAGCAGCACCGGGCGGGGGCAGTTGGTGAAGTCGGTGCGGCGCACCACCGTGTTGGTGGCGTCCAGGTCGAAGTACCCCTTCAGGTACTGCGCCTGGCGCTTCAGCTGTCGGGCGCGCGTCTTGAGTCCCAGCATGTTCCACCACCCGTGATGACCAACCGGTCAGTACAAGCGTAACGACAGGCAGCGCCGCGCGCGAAGGAGGGCAGGTGGGTCGAGGTGCGACGGGGGGGATGGTGAGCGTGGCGCGGGCTTTCGGGCGAGAGTAGGCAGTCGCCACACCGCTGCGCCCACGAGGGGAACCGCCATGACGACTGCGATGAACTACCGCCGGCTCGGCCGCGCCGGGCTGAAGGTGAGCGAGCTCTCCCTGGGCTCGTGGGTCACCTTCGGCGGCCAGGTGGGCGACGGCGCCACCGAGGCGTGCATGACGGCGGCGTACGAGGCCGGGGTGAACTTCTTCGACGGCGCCGAGGTGTACGCGAAGGGCCAGGCTGAGCTCGCCATGGGCCGGGTCCTGAAGAAGCAGGGCTGGCGCCGTGAGGGGCTCGTGCTGTCGACGAAGCTGTTCTGGGGCGGCGACGGGCCCAACGATGTGGGCCTCTCGCACAAGCACGTCATCGAGGGCTTCCACGCGGCGCTGCGGCGCTGGCAGGTCGACTACCTCGACCTGTGCTTCTGTCACCGGCCCGACCCCAACACGCCCATCGAAGAGACGGTGCGCGCGATGGACGTGCTCGTGCGCCAGGGCACGCTCTTCTACTGGGGTACCAGCGAGTGGAGCGCCGCCGACGTCGAGACGGCCTTCGCGGTGGCGAAGGCCAACCACCTGACGCCGCCCACCATGGAGCAGCCTCAGTACAACATGCTGGTGCGCGACCGCCTCGAGAAGGAGTACGCGCCGCTCTTCGAGAAGCACGGGTACGGCACCACCATCTGGAGCCCCCTGGCCTCGGGCGTGCTGTCGGGGAAGTACGACGCCGGGGTGCCGCCGGAGTCGCGCCTGGCCCTGTCGACCTACGACTGGTTGAAGGAGAAGCTGCTCGCGCCAGCCACCCTGGCGACGTCGAAGGCGCTGGCGCCACTTGCCCAGGCGCTCGGCTGCACCCGCGCGCAGCTGGCGATCGCCTGGTGCCTGAAGAACCCCAACGTCAGCACCGTCATCACCGGCGCCTCCCGCGCCGAGCAGGTCGCCGAAAACGTCAAGGCCCTCTCCATCGTGCCCAGGCTGACGCCCGAGGTGATGGCGCGCATCGAGGGCGTGCTGCAGGGCACCAGCCGCTGAGTGCCGCTCCGTCGACGGGCGCCTCGCCTCTGGCGGGGGCGCGCGCAGGGGCGGGGCCGGTCAGCTCAGAGCGCCACCTTCGGCCGCAGGACGTAGACGTCGTTGCCGTTCACCTCGAAGGCGCGCTTGCGCGCGTCGTACCGCCCGCCGGCGAGCCAGTCGCTGGTGTTCTGCTCGTAGGCGCCGTCGCGGTGCGCGCCGACCGACGAGAAGGGCGAGGTGCCGGTGATGATCTCGACGTGCGCCGTCGACTCGCCGCTACCCGGGTAGTCTCGCACGATGACGTCACCAGGGCGGATCTGCGAGGGGTCGGTGATGCGGTCGAAGAGGTTGGTGAAGGTCGGCCACTTCTCGGCGCTGGCGTAGTGCAGCGTGCCGTCACGCATGGCCCACGTCGGCGCCTTGACGCCCGCCTGCGTGAGCGCGTCACCGACGAACTGGTTGCACTTGTTGTTGTTCTTGAGCCACGACGGGCGGGTCTCGCCGGGCCGCCGGTTGCCCGACAGCGTCGTGAGCGGGCTCGTCGGCGCCTCGGAGAAGGCATACCGGGGGCCCTCTTTCGCCACGCGGTCGCTGGCGGCCGCGAGGATCTGCTGAGCGAAGCGGGGCTCCCTCGGCCCCGACGTCGGTGCCACGCCGCCCGCGGCGCTCACCAGCGCCTGAAACGCCTGCCCCGCACGGCCGGCGTTGGTGAAGCTCGCCGAGCTGCCGTTCCGGTCGAAGTCGTCGACGTGCTTGAAGAGCTTGTCGAGCTCCGGCCCGCCCCTGATCCACCCGTCCCCGTTGACGTCGGCCTTCGCCTTCAGCTCGGCGACGTTCACGCCGGCGCGGGTGAGCTTGGCGACCGTCGCCGCGTCGTTGAGGTTGACGCCGTTTCGGAGCGCCTGCTGGAACTGGGAGCGATCGATGCGCGACATGCGTGACCTCGGTGGAAGGAAAAACCGAAGTGTGCCCGAAAGATGGTCAGAGGCCAACCGCCGCGAGGGGCGCGGCCCCGTGCGTCAGCGGCCCCCGTACGGCTGGTCGACGCCGCGCGCCGGCAAGGCGCTCGGCCGCCCGGTGAGGAAGGCGTCGACGGCGCGGGCGCACTCGCGTCCATCCGAGATGGCCCAGACGATCAGGCTGGCGCCGCGCATCGCGTCTCCGGCGGCGTAAACGCCCGGCGCCGAGGTGGCGAAATCGGGTGAGACCTGCACGTTGCCCCGGGCGTCGAGGGTGACGCCGAGCTGGGCCGACAGCGCCGCGGTGTCGGGGCCCGCGAAGCCGAGCGCGAGGACGAGCAGGTCGGCGTCGACGCGGCGCGCGGTGTCGGGGTGCTCGACGAGCCGGCCCTCCTCGAAGGTGACGTCGACGCCCTCGAGCGCCGCGAGCACCCCGGCCGCGCCGACGAGCCTGCGGGTGAGGAATCCGAACGTGCGCAGCCCGCCCTCCTCCTGGCTCGACGAGGTGCGGAAGACGAGCGGCCACTGGGGCCACGGGTTCGACGGCGCGCGCGCGCCAGGCGGAGCCGGCAGGAGCTCGATCTGCGACACCGACGCCGCGCCCTCGCGGAGCGCGGTGCCGAGGCAGTCAGACCCGGTGTCACCGCCGCCGAGCACGACGACCCGCTTCCCGGTGGCCGCCCCGCCGCTGCCGTGCCCGGTCGCGAGCCGCCGGTTGGCCTGCTCGAGGTAGTCCATCGCCTGGACGACGCCCGTCAGCTCCCGCCCGGGCACCGACAGCTCCCGGGCCACCCGCGCCCCGATGCCCAGCACCACCGCGTCGTGCGTCGCCCGCAGCTCGGCCCAGGTGGGCGCGCGCCCGACCGCCACCCCCGTCTTGAACTCCACGCCCTCGGCCTCGAGCAGCGCCACGCGCCGGTCGATGACCGACTTCTCCATCTTGAAGTCGGGAATGCCGTGGCGGAGCAGCCCGCCGAGCGCGTCGTCCTGCTCGTACACCGTCACCTCGTGGCCGGCCTGGTTGAGCTGGGCGGCGGCGGCGAGGCCCGCAGGCCCGCTCCCCACCACGGCCACCGTCTTGCCCGTGCGCTGGTGCGGCGCGTGGGGCTTCACCCAGCCCTCGCGGAAGGCGCGCTCGATGATTTCTTTCTCGAGCTGCTCGATGGTGACCGGGTCCTGGTTCACCGACAGCACGCAGGCGGCCTCGCACGGGGCAGGGCAGAGGCGGCCGGTGAACTCGGGGAAGTTGTTGGTCGAGGCGAGCGCCAGGTAGGCCTCGCGCCAGCGCCCCTTGAAGGCGTGCTCGTTGAAGTCTGGAATGGGGTTTCCCAGCGGGCAGCCCTGCTGACAGAAGGGCACCCCGCAGTCCATGCAGCGGCCGGCCTGGCGCCCGGCCTGCTCGGGCGAGAGCGGCAGCACGAACTCCCTCGAGTCGTGCAGGCGCTCCTTGGGGGCCCGCTTGGGCGGGGCCTCGCGGTTCCACTCGAGGAAGCCGGTCGTCTTGCCCATGGGTCAGCCCTCCTTCCCGCCGACGGCGCGCAGCCGGGGTGGGCTCGCCCGTGGCCTGAGCTGCGCCCGGCGCGCCTGCAGCACCCGCTTGTAGTCGGTCGGCATCACCTTCACGAACGAGCCCACGAGGTGCTCCCAGTTGTCGAGGATGCGGCGGGCCAGCGCCGAGCCGGTGTAGCGCAGGTGGTTCTCGATGAGGCCATAGACGAGCCACAGCTCGGACTCGTCGACCAGCGACTCGAGCTCGACCATCTCGAGGTTGCAGCGCTCGCGGAAGGCGCGCGTCCGGTCGAAGACGTACGCCGTGCCGCCGCTCATGCCGGCGGCGAAGTTGCGCCCCGTCGGCCCGAGCACCACCACCACGCCCCCCGTCATGTACTCGCAGCCGTGGTCGCCGACGCCCTCGACCACGCAGTGGGCGCCCGAGTTGCGCACCGCGAAGCGCTCGCCGGCCAGCCCGGCGAAGTAGGCCTCGCCGGCGGTGGCGCCGTAGAGCACGGTGTTGCCGACGATGACGTTCTCGTCCGCCGCGAAGCGGGCGCCCGTCGGGGGCCGCACCACCAGCCGCCCGCCGGACAGCCCCTTGCCCACGTAGTCGTTCGCCTCGCCCTCGAGCTCGAGCGTGACGCCCTGCACCGCGAAGGCGCCGAAGCTCTGGCCCGCCGAGCCCTGCAGCTTGACGCGCACCGTGTCGTCCGGGAGCCCCTGGCCGCCGTGTCGCCGCACCAGCTCACCCGACAGCATCGCCCCGACGGCCCGGTGCGCGTTGGTGACGGGCAGGGCGATGGTCACCGGCGCGCCGGTCTCGAGCGTGCGCCGCGCTGCCTCGAGCAGCTGGTGGTCGAGCGAGTCCGAGACGTCCTTCGCCTGGGGCGCCTGGCACGAGCGCGGCGCGCCCTCAGGAGCGTTCGGGAGCGCCAGCAGCGGCGACAGGTCGAGCTTCGCCGCCTTCCAGTGGGGCACCTCGCCGCGCACCTTGAGCCGCTCGACCCGCCCGACGAGCTCGTCGAAGGTGCGGAAGCCCAGGCGCGCCAGGTGGTGGCGAATGCGCTCGGCCAGCAGCAGGAAGAAGTTCACCACGTGGTCCGGGTCGCCGGTGAACTGCGCGCGCAGCCGTGGATCCTGGGTGGCGATGCCGACGCTGCAGGTGTTGAGGTGGCACTTGCGCAGCATCACGCAGCCCTCGACCACGAGCGACGCGGTGGCCAGACCGAACTCCTCAGCGCCCAGCAGCCCGGCGATGACGACGTCGCGCGAGGTGCGCAGCCCGCCGTCGACCTGCACGCGAACGCGGTCGCGCAGCCCGTTCTGCACCAGCACCTGCTGCGTCTCGGCCAGGCCGAGCTCCCACGGCAGGCCGGCGTGCTTGATCGACGACAGCGGCGAGGCCCCGGTGCCGCCCTCGTAGCCCGAGATGGTGACGCCCCCGGCGCCGGCCTTCGCCACGCCCGCCGCGATGGTGCCCACGCCCACCTCGCTCACCAGCTTCACCGACACGCGCGCGGCCCGGTTGACGCTCTGCAGATCGTAGATGAGCTGGGCGAGGTCCTCGATGGAGTAGATGTCGTGGTGCGGCGGCGGCGAGATGAGGGTCACCCCCGGCGTCGACCACC
>JADCJJ010000365.1 GCA_020247085.1 Myxococcaceae bacterium
CACCCGGGTCGTCACGCAGATTAGCGCCCCGGGCGTCGTCTGGGTCGTCTGCCCGTCCGCCAAGCCCCCCTTCTCGCGGTGCGAGGACTTCGTGCGCCTCGACGGTTGCGAGCTGGGCCTCGAGGACACCCGCCGGCTTCGCCTCTCGGACGCCTGGGCGGCCCTGCGGCTCCAACGGCGTAAGGGCTCGCCGCGCCTCGAGAAACCTCAGGCCCGGGCCTGACGACGCCTTCGCCTCCGCTGGAAGTGAAGGGTTTCCTCGGGCGCCAATTCGTGCAAGGCTGTGGCGGTTTCGAACTTTTGACGGGCCCCGCTGCCACCGGCACACCGCCGGTCCAAGCGGGGAGTCCACACGGGTTTCCGCCCCCCTCTCTCTCCCCGGGCGGCTGCTGGTTCACCGGCAGGGGGTCCAGGCGTTTGGTTGACCGTCGCGGCATGACACCATCTGGTGTGCATCGAGCGAGGGCTGCCTTGCCTGGCGACCTCTGGCCTTTCGCGGTCGCAGCGCCGCTTCACCCCGCTCCCCGTCCGGACGTGGGCGACGCGCTCAAGCCGCAGGCAGGTTCACCTCATGAGCAGCATCCTCGTCATCAACGCGGCCGGCCGCGAGACGCGTGTCGCGCTGGTGGAAAACGGTGGTATCGCTGAGTTTTATCTCGAGCGGAAGAAGGACAAGGGCATCGTCGGTAACGTCTACAAGGCACGCGTCACGCGCGTGTTGCCCGGCATGCAGGCCGCGTTCGTCGACATCGGAGAAGAGAAGGCCGCGTTCCTCTACGTCGGTGACGTGCTCTTCGACCCGGACGTCACCCGGCATCAGTTCGACCTGACCGAGGGCGAACACGACGACGACGTCTCGGAGGTGCCCGAAGAGACCGACGCCGACGTGCCTCCGCCCGCGCCCTCGTCCCCCGAGCTGAGCGCCGGCCCGGCGGCCGCGGCTCCGCCGCCCGGCGCCCAGGCGGTGGCAGAGACGCCAGGCCCTTCGTCGAACGTCGACGCCAGCGTGGCGCCCGCGCCTGAGCCTGCCGCCGTCGCGGCGCCGCCCCCGTCGGGCCCTGAGGCGGCGGAGGCGCTCGCGGCCGAGCCGTCGGTGACCGGGCCGGTCGACGGCGCCCAGGCCCCCGTGGTCGAGGCGGCGCCCGTGGCCCATCCGTCAGGGGCCGAGGTGGTCGAGGCGGCGAAGGCCCTGGCCGCCACGCCCGCCGACGCAGCGACCGGCGCGCAGCCCGCGGCGCCCGCGGTCGAGGGGGCTGTCGCGGCGGTCCGCTCCCAGGCCCCGCGCGACGTGAAGCTCAAGGAGCCCTCGCGCCAGCAGCAGCAGCAGCCCCAGCGCCCGAAGAAGCCCGAGCACCAGCCCCGCAAAGAGGCGCGCATCGAGAACCTGCTGAAGGTCGGTCAGGAGGTGCTCGTCCAGGTCTCGAAGGACCCCATCGGTACCAAGGGCGCCCGCGTCACCTCACACATCTCGATCCCCGGGCGGCACCTCGTCTTCATGCCGACCGTCGACCACGTGGGCATCAGCCGTCGCATCGGCAACGAGAAGGAGCGGCGAAGGCTCCGTGAGATCGTCGACCGCCTGCGCCCGCCCGGGACGGGCTTCATCGTGCGCACGGTGGCCGAGAACGTTCCGAGCGAGAAGCTCGAGGCTGACATTCGCTTCCTCATCGAGGTGTGGAACGAGACGGTGCGCAAGAGCGAGAAGACGCACCGCGCCGGCCTGGTGCACCCCGACCTCGATCTCATCCTCCGGGCGACGCGCGACCTCTTCGCGCAGGACGTGGAGCAGCTCGTCATCGACGACCGCGACGAGTACGAGCGGGTGCTGGGGTTCGTGATGGCGCAGGACCCGGCGCTGAAGGAGCGCGTGAAGCTCCACGAGGGCGAGGAGCCCATCTTCGACGCCTTCGGCATCGAGGAGGAGATCAAGCGCGCTTCGGCCCGCAAGGTGTGGCTCAAGTCGGGCGGTTACCTCATCATCGACCAGGCCGAGGCCCTCACCGCCATCGACGTGAACTCGGGCCGCTACGTCGGCAAGAAGAACCTCGAAGACACCATTCTCAAGATCAACACCGAGGCAGCCAGGGAGATCGTCTACCAGCTGCGGCTGCGCAACATCGGCGGCATCATCATCTGCGACTTCATCGACATGGAGAAGCAGCAGAACCGCGACAAGGTGTTCAAGTCGCTGCAGGAGGCCCTCGGGCGTGACAAGGCGAAGACCAACGTGCTGCGCATCAGCGAGCTCGGCCTTGTCGAGATGACGCGCAAGCGCGTGCGCGAATCGCTGGGGCGGGTGCTCCACGAAGACTGCGGGTACTGCAACGGGCAGGGCAGCGTGAAGTCGGCCACCACCGTGGCCTACGAGATCTTCCGCGAGCTGCGCCGCTCGGGCCCGGCCTACAAGGACCCGACGCTCGTGGTGCAGTGCCAGACCGAGGTCTCCAACGTGCTGCAGGGCGAGGAGCGCGAGGAGCTCCGGCACCTGATGGACCGGTACAACAAGACGATCCAGGTTCGCGCCCAGCCGCAGTACCACCGCGAGCAGTACGACATCTACGCGCGCCCGGTGAGCGGCGTCGAGCTCAAGGTCGCCACCAGCGTCGTCGAGTTCGAGATGAGCGGCGGCCCAGCGAGGAAGGCGCAACCCGAGTCGAACCGCCACGAGGGCCGTGGAGGGGGCGGGGGCGGTGGCGGCGGGAGGGATGACCGCAGCCGCAAGGGCCGCAACCGAGACCGCGATGGCCGTGGCGGTGGTGGAGGTGGCGGCGGGGGCCAGCGGCAGGACCCGAACCGGCCCCGGCCATCGGCGCCATCCGAAGGCCGTCAGGACGGCGGGCCGGCCGCCGGAGAGTGACGCGATGGCGAAGACCGTCGAGCGGAGGGTGGCGGCGCGCAAGACCATCAACCACGAGTTCGCCTCGGTCGACGCCTTCATCGACGAGTACGTGACGAACATCAGCCGCACCGGCGTCTTCATCCGCTCGGCAGAGCCGCTCCCGGTCGGCACGCGGGTCAACCTGCGCTTCACCATCATTCACCGGGAGCTCGAGATCATCGAGGGGCTCGGCGAGGTGGTGCGCACCGTCGACCGGGGCCGCGTCAAGGGCATGGGCGTGGTGTTCGTGCAGCTCACCGAGGTGTCCCGGGCGCTCCTCGAGCGGATCCTCGTGCGGCGGTGAACCCGGTGGGCGCTCCGACGACGCCAGCCGACGGCGCGGCACCGGACACGGGGCGGCCCGTCACCCCGGGGTGGCGGGTACGGCTCTCGCCGAAGGAAGTCTGGCGAATGCTGGTGGCGGTGGTGATCGGCTTCCGCGGGGAGCGCTTGGCGCTCCGCGCGGGGAACCTCACCTTCATCACGCTCACGTCGCTGGTGCCGCTCGCCGCCGTGGCGCTGGCGCTGCTGCACGCCTTCGGCTCGACGCAGGTCGAGGCCCTCGTCATTCAGTTCTTCGAGGATCTGTTGAGCCCCGGCGGGCGCGCGCAGGCCGAGCGAGCGCTGCGGGAGTTCAAGAGCGCAGCCAACTCACCGACGGGCTCGGGCCTGTCGTTCCTCGTGCTGCTGGTCGCCTCGGGGGTGATGCTGCGGCACCTCGATGCCTCGCTCAACGACGTCTGGGCCGTGCGGCGTCGCCGTCCCGTCGTGCTCACCCTGGCGCTGTACCTGGGCGTGCTCATCGGCGGCCCCATCGCCATGGCGCTCACGCTGTTGGGCAGCGACGGCATGAAGAAGCTGCTGCTGTACGTGCACTTCCCGCTCCCCGGCGTGGCCTTCGCCGGCGGCGCGGTGGGGTCGGCGATGGTCGTCTTCACGCTCCTCTACAAGCTGGCGCCACATGCCCACGTGCCGTTCCGCTCGGCCCTCGTCGGCGGCGCCGCGGCCGGCATCGCCTGGGAGGTCGCGCGCCGGCTCTACGGCAGCATCGCGAGCTTCTTCTTCTCGGCCAACGCCGTGTACGGCTCGCTGGGCATCGCGCCGCTGTTCCTCACCTGGGTCTACGTCGCCTGGTACGTCATCCTCTCGGGGGCGCGGCTCGCGTACGCCGTCGAGCACGCCGACTTCCACGACGAGTTCAAGGATCTGCTGGCCCACCCGCGCAGCGAAGAACTCATCGCCACCCGCATCGCGCAGGTCATCGCCCGCGCCGCCGTCGCCAACGTGCCCGGCCCCACGCCCCAGGGGCTCGCCCAGGCGCTCCGGTTGCCCACCCAGCGGGTCGAAGAGTCCGTCGCCCGGCTCACCGCCGCCAACCTCGTTCGTGTCGAGGCCGGGGCGCTCGTGCCGGCTCGCTCGCTCGTCGAGCTCACCGTCGCCGACCTGTCTCTCGCCGTCGGTGGCGCCGCCCACACGCTCCACCGCGAGCGCGTGACGCGGCAGGGCTCGTTCGCACCCGTCGCCGCCATCTTCATGGCTGCTGATGAGGTAAGCGTCGAGAAACTCAAGGGTATTACGTGGGCCGAGCTCGCGCTGCGACCGGACGAGGCGCCGAAACCGTAGCTTTCTTGTGAGGTTGCCGCTTCCGGGGGTAACCTGCGAAAAAACTCAGTGGTTTCGGGCCTCAACGACTCGATTCACAGGGGGCAGCCAGTGCTCAAATCGGACCTCGTCAACATTCTCGTGCAGAAGAAGGGCGTCACCCAGAAGCAGGCTGAGGCGACGGTCGACATGATCTTCAACGCGATGAAGGACGCGCTCGTCGCCGGAGAGAACATCGAGATTCGCGGGCTCGGCGCATTCCACGTCAAGCACTACGGTGCGTACCAGGGCCGCAACCCGAAGACGGGTGAGCCGATTCCGGTGAAGGCCAAGCGGGGCATTCGCTTCCGAGCGGGCAAGGAGCTGAAGGACCGGGTGAATCGCCCCGGCCCTGACGGCAAGGTGCAGCCGCTGCCGGGCGTAAACGGGTGAGGCGAGGCCCTCGCCTCGCCTGGGGAGTCGACCCGCGTGCGGCCACCGCGACGGAACAGGGGCGACGAGGCTAGCTCGCCACCGGCACCAGGCGGCCGACCGGGCGCACCTGCAGCTCGGGGTCGAGCTCGGCGAAGGTGAGCACCGCCACGTCGGGGAAGGCCCCCTCGACGAGCTTTCGCAGCAGGCGCCGCACGTCGGGTGACGCGAGCAGCACCGCGCGGCCCTGCCGTGCGACCGACTTCATGCCCTCGAGGATCGCGCCGGCCTCTCGCGGGTCGATGGCCTGGCCGGCGGTGCGCAGCGTCTCTTCGATGCCGGGGTCGACGAGGTAGGCGAAGAGCGAGCCCGTCGGCGCGTACTGGTGCGAGATCTGCCGCGCCAGCGCTTGCCGGCAGCGGTCGGCCAGCTGCAGCGCGTCGCCCGCGGTGCTCGGAGAGACGAGCGCGTCGAGAATGGCCCGCAGGTTGCGAACGCTGACCTGCTCCGAGAGCAGCTTCTTGAGCACATCGGTCAGCAGCGGCAGGGGCACCTTCTGCAGCGACTCCTTCACGAGCGCGCCGTGACTGTCCTCCATGGCGGTCAGCGCGGCCTGTACCTCCTGCACACCGAGGAACTGGTGGGCGCGCTTCTTCAGCTGGAGCACCAGGTGCTCGCACACGTACTCACGCGCCGAAAGCAGCGGGAGCTGGGCCTCGCGCACCCGTGCCTCGTCTGCCACGGGCACCGAGACCAGCGGACGGCCGAGGGCGGCGTCGGCGACCGGGGTCCCGGTGACGCCCACCAGCTGCAGGTCGCCAACCGAGGCCGTGGTGACGAACCGCACCCCGCCGACGGTGCCGCGACCCGCGGGGACCTCGTCGATGGCCAGCGCCCACATGCCGGCCGGGAGCGGCGCGCCGGTGCGCACCCGGAACCCGGGCAGCTTCACGCCCAGCTCCTGGTGGACCCGCTCGCGCACGGTGTCGAGGTCGGCCTTCACGAACTGGCCGTCGAGCTCCTCGACCAACCACGTGAGGTCGGGCGCCAGGTCGAGCGTCAGCGGTGACACGCCGGGTGTCAGGTTCGGGCCCTGCCGTGCCTCGGCCGGGGTCGCGCCCGGGGGCGTCCTCGCCACTGTGTTCGCCGCGGGCTTGGGGGCCTCCTTCGCGCGCTTCAGCCCGGCGCCGATGGCCGCCAGCCCGCCGGCGATGAGCACGAAGGTGAGGTGCGGCATGCCCGGCATGAGGGCCAGCAGCAGGCACAGCCCGGCGACCACGAAGCGCGCACGCCCCCCCCCGAAGCCCTGC
>JADCJJ010000366.1 GCA_020247085.1 Myxococcaceae bacterium
CGCCAGCACCACGTCCTGCTCGCGCTCGCTCGGCCGCGGTGACAGCGCGTTGACCAGCCCGAGCAGCCGGTTCGTCTCGCCCGACATCGCCGACACCACCAGCACCACGTCGTGCCCGGCCCGCTGCGCCGCGAGCGAGCGCCGGGCCACGTTCTGAATGCGCGCGACGTCGCCGACCGACGTGCCGCCGTATTTCTGGACGACCAGCGCTCGCTTCCTGACACCTGACACCATGCGTCATCGCTTACCGCGAGGGCGCCGGCGGGCCCAAGGGAAAACGAGGCCCGCGTCAGAGACGTCGTTGGCCGCGCTGACGCTCGCAGGTAAAGGGCCGGCCCCATGACGCTGCCCCCGCTCCTCCTCGACGGCAACACCCTGACCCTCGAGCAGATCGCCGAGGTCTCGACTCGCGGCCGGCGCGTCGGGCTGACGGCCTCCGCCCGCGCGAGGGTCGAGGCGGCCCGCGCGCTCGTCGACCGCGTCGCGGCCGGAGACGAGGCGGCCTACGGCATCAACACCGGCTTCGGCACCCTGGCCGAGGTGCGCATCGACAAGAAGGACCTGCGGCAGCTCCAGCGCAACCTCATCGTGAGCCACGCCGTGGGCGTTGGGGCTCCGCTGCCGGTCGGCGAGGCCCGCGCGCTGCTCCTGCTGCGCTGCAACGTGCTCGCGAAGGGCTTCTCGGGCATTCGCCTCTCGACGCTCGAGCTCGGCCTCGAGCTGCTCAACCGCGACGTGACTCCGGTGGTGCCCGACCGCGGCTCGGTGGGCGCCTCGGGCGACCTGGCGCCCCTCGCGCACCTCGCGCTCGTCTTCATCGGCGAGGGCGAGGCCTTCGTAGACGGCGAGCGCATGAGCGGCGCCGCCGCGCTGGCGAAGGTCGGCCTGACGCCCGTCGTCCTCGAGGCGAAAGAGGGCCTCACCCTCGTCAACGGCACCCAGGCCATGTGCGCGGTGGGCACCCACGCGCTGCTCGCCGCCGAGACGCTCGCCGAGCTGTTCGACGTCGCCGCCGCGATGACCGTCGAGGGCATGCTGGGCTCGCACGACCCGTTCCTGCACGACGTCTACGCCGTGCGGCCCCACCCGGGGCATGGCCAGGTCGCGACGCACCTGCGCGAGCTGCTCGCCGAGAGCGAGCTGGTCAAGACGCACGTCGACTGCGACAAGGTGCAGGACCCGTACTCGATGCGCTGCGTGCCGCAGGTGCACGGCGCTGCGCGCGAGGGCCTCTCGTTCTGCCGCCGCATCCTCGAGGTCGAGGTGAACGCCGGCACCGACAACCCGCTCGTCTTCCCCGGCACCGGCCGCATCGTGTCCGCCGGCAACTTCCACGGGCAGCCCGTCGCCCTCGCCCTCGACGTCCTGGCCATCTCGCTCACCCAGCTGGCGGCCATCAGCGAGCGCCGCGTCGAGCAGATGGTGAACCCCGCGCTGTCGGGCCTGCCGCCGTTCCTCGCGAGGCACCCGGGCCTCAACTCGGGCTTCATGATCGCCCAGGTCACCTCGGCGGCGCTCGTCGCCGAGTCGCGCATTCTCTCGCACCCCGCGAGCGTCGACTCGATCCCTTCGTCGGCGGGCCGCGAAGACCACGTCTCGATGGGCATGACGGCGGCGCTCAAGGCGCGGCAGGTCGTCGACCACGTCAAGCACGTGCTGGCCATCGAGCTGCTCGTCGCGAGCCAGGCCCTCGACTTCAGGGGCGCGGTGAAGCCGGGCCACGGGCCGCTGGCAGCGCACGGGGTGATCCGCCGGCACGTGCCGCACCTCGACGTCGACCGGGAGCTGCACAAAGACGTCGCCCAGGTGGTGCGCCTCATCGACTCGGGCGAGCTCGCCGACGCGGTGCGCGCCTCGCACGACGCGCGGCGAATCTAGGCGCGGCGAGGCCCAGCGCGGGCCACGTTTTCGTCAGGGCACCGGGGTCGCCGTGCTACGACAGGGGCCCATGACGGAGCGGAACGACCTGCCCAGAACGCTGTCCACCGCCATCCCCGCCATCCCCGTTCCGGCCCCGGCCGCCGAGCCAGCGACGGCGTCGGAGGACGAGGCGAAGGCCCGCATCGCCTCGCTCGAGCGCGAGGCCCGCGCCATCGGCAACCACCCGGGCGCCGCCCTGCTGTTCCACGAGATCGGCCTGCTGTGGGAGTCGTCGCTCAAGCACGCGCGCAACGCCGCGGTCGCCTACCAGGCGGCCTTCAAGCTGGCCCCGAAGTTCGTCGCCAACATCCGCGCGGCGCGGAGGCTGTTCTCGGACGTCGGCAACTGGCAGATGGTGGCGCAGCTGATCGACGCCGAGCTGCAGGCGACCGAGGGCAAGCGCGCCCGCGCGGCGCTGCTGTTCGAGAAGGCCCAGGTGCTCGAGCAGCGCCTGTCCCGCGAGGTCGACGCCTCGGCGGCCATGGCCGCCTGCCTGGCGCTCGAGCCCGAGGACGTCACCCTGCTGGTGCAGCTCGAGCAGGTCTTCACCGAGAAGGCCGACTTCCCGTCGGTGGTACGCGTGAACCGCCTGCTCGCGCGCGCCGTCACCGACGACTCCGCGCGGGCGCACTACCTCACCACCGCCGGGCAGCTCCTCGAAGACCGCCTGAAGGACCCGGCCGCCGCCGCCGCGTGCTTCCGCGAGGCTTTCTCGTTCGACAGAAAGGACCCGCAGCTGCTCGCAGCGATGAAGCGCGTCGCCCAGCGCGAGGGCACCGTCGACGAGGAGCTCGCCGCGCTCGCCGCCGAGGCCGAGGGCCAGGGCCCGGGCGCCGCGCCCACGTTCCTGCAGATCGCCAAGGCCTACGAGCGGCTCGGCCGGCCCGAAGATGCCCTCGCGGCCCTGCTTGCCGCCCGACGGCTCAGCCCGAACGAGCCGCTGGTGCTGGCCGAGCTGGCGCGCATCTACGAGGCCCGCGGCCGCTTCGAGGAGCTCGCCGACGTGCTCCTCACCTGGGTGCAGACCAACAACGATCAGAGCGAGTTCGTCGCCATCAACCTGCGCCTGGCCTCGCTCTCGGAAGAGCTCAAGCGCGACCCCGAGGCTGCCGCCAGGTACCGCGCCATCCTCGAGCGGGTGCCCTCGCACGCCGGGGCGCTCGCCGGCCTGGGGCGCCTGTCGTTCCGCTCGCGCGACTGGGTCGGGCTCGTCGAGACCTACGACGCCGAGGCGGCCGCCTCAGACGACCCGCGCACCAGGGCCGGCCGCCTCTACAAGGCTGGCGAGACGCTCGAGGAGCGCCTGGGCCAGGTCGACGACGCCATCGCCCGCTATCGGCAGGCGCTGACCCTCGTTCCCGGCTTCCTGCCCGCGATGAAGGCGCTCACCCGCCTCTACGAGAAGCTCGGGCGCTGGAACGAGCTGGCGGCCATGTACGAGCAGGACCTGCTGCAGCAGACCGACAAGGAGCAGCAGACCTCGACGCTCAACAAGATCGCCTCCCTGTCGGAAGACCGCATGAATGACGTGCCACGGGCCATCGAGTGCCTGCGCCGCGTGCTCGAGATCGCCCCCGACCACCTCCCGACGATGCGCAACCTCGCCCGGCTCCACGAGCGCGCCGGGCAGTGGCACGAGCTGCTCGCCGTCAACGAGCAAGAGGCCCGGCTGGCGACCGACCAGAAGCAGGTCATCTCGCTCGCGCACCGTAACGCCGAGATCCTCGAGGAGCAGGTGCGCGACCGGCCCGCCGCCATCGCCGCCTGGGAGCGCGTACTCCAGCTCTCGCCGAACTACCTGCCGGCGCTCCGCAGCCTGGGCCGCCTCTACGGGCAGGACTCCCGCTGGGAGGCGCTCATCAACATGTACCGGGCCGAGTCCGAGATGACGCCCAGCACCGAGCAGGCGGCGAGCCTGGTGCAGAAGATCGGCGAGCTGTACGAGCAGAAGCTCGGCGACCAGGCCCGGGCCATCGGCTCGTACCGCGAGGTGCTGACGCTGGCGCCCAACCACTTCCCCGCGCTGCGGGCGCTCGCCCGCATCTACCGGGCCCAGGGCGAGTGGGAGTCGCTCATCGAGATCCTGCTGGCCGAGGCCTCGAACCGGACCGACCCGACGGAGCGGGCCAACGCCGTCTTCCAGGCCGCCGCCATCTGGGAGGACCAGCTCGCGAAACCCGAGAAGGCGCTCGAGGGCTACCAGGAGGTCTTGCGCCTCGCCCCCAACCACGTGTCGGCGCTGCAGCAACTCGAGCGCGTGCTCACCTCGCGCGACGACGTGAAGGAGCTCATCGTGCTCCTCGACCGGCAGACCCAGGCGGGAACGCCGCCGGCGCGGGTGGCGGCGGCGCTCAAGCTGGCGCGGCTGTACCTCGACCGGCTCAACGAGCCCGCCCGCGGCGCCGCGGCCTGCGAGCTGGCGCTGTCGCTCGACCCGAGGAACCTGACGGCCCTGCGCCTGCTCGAGCGCATCAAGACCAACGACAAGGCCCGGCGGACCGAGCTGAGGACCCGCATCGCCGAGGTGCTGGGTGACGAGAAGCTCTCGGCGGCGATGAAGCTGAGCTCGTTCGAGGGCGGCAACACCGGCGCCACCGAGGCCGCGGTGCTCGAGCAGCTCAAGCGGGCCTTCGCGCAGGACCCCACCGACGAGTCGCTCAGCATCGCCCTCGAGCGCGCGCTGCAGAAGGTGCAGGACGCCGTCGGCCTCGTCGAGCTCTACGAGCGGCGACGCGCCACCGCGACCGACTCGGCCGACATGCTCCAGCTCAGCCTGCGCATCGCAGGCCTCTACGAGGGGCGCCTCAAGGACGACGCCCGGGCGGCGCAGGCCTACGAGGCGGCGCTGCGCTCGGCGCCCGACCTCTATCCGGCGCTGCTCGGCCTCTGCCGCTGCCAGCTCCGCGCGGGCGCAACGGCCGAGGCGCTCAGGTCGCTCGAGCAGATCGCCGCCACCGCGCGCGACCAGGTGACGATGCTCGGCGCGATGATGGACGCTGCCCGCATCGCCCGCGACGTGCTGGGAAACGACGACCTCGCGCGCACCTGGTATCAGCGGGTGCTCGAGCGAGACCCGCTCCACCCCGAGGCCGGGCCCGCCCTCGAGGAGCTGCTCGCCCGCCGCGGTGGCGCCGCGGACCTGGCGGCGCTGCACGAGAAGCGCGGCGACGCGAAGCTCGTCTTGAAGGACCCCTTCAACGCGGCCCGGGAGTACCTGCAGGCGGCCCGCATCTGGCTCGAGGGCGTCAAGGAGCGCCAGCGGGCCATGGCGGCGCTCGACCGGGCGCTCATGGCGATGCCCACCCTGCCCGACGCCCTCGAGTTGAAGGCCACCCTCGCCATCGAGGCGCACGCCTACGCCGAGGCCGCCGCCGCGCTCTCGGTACGGGTGCAGCAGGGCGGCGACCCGCTCTCGCTCGCCAGGGTCCACCTGCGCCTCGGCGCGCTGTACCAGGACCACCTCTCGGACCAGACCCGCGCCGCCGCGCACCTGCAGACCGCGCTCGCCTCGGACCCGGCGTCGACCGATGCGCTCGAGCGGCTCGCCTCGATCCACGCAGGCAGCCGCAACTGGACGGGCGCGGCCGACTGCCTCCGCCGGCTCCTCGAACTCGACGGCACCCAGGCCGCTCGCAGCCGCTACACCCTGATGCTCGCCCGCATCGCCGACGAGGGCTTCGGCGACGTCGGCCAGGCCATCGCGCTCTACCGAAGGGCGCTCGAGCTCAGCCCGGGCGACGCCGGCACGCTCGACCGCCTCGCGGTGCTGTACGAGCGCACCGGCGCGCTGAACGAGCTCGTCTCGCTGCTCGAGCTGCAGGCGCAGCGCAGCAGCGACCCCCACAAGGTCGTCGCGCTCAAGCTGCGCGTCGGCGCGCTGCTGTCGAAGAACCTCGAGACGACGCAGCGGGCCATCGACACCTTCCGACAGGTCACCGAGCTCGACCCGGCCAACGTCACGGCGCTCGCCTCGCTCGCCGAGCTGTTCGCGAGGGACCCGGCGTCGATCTCGATGGCCATCGAGATGCACCGGGGCCTGCTGCGGCTCGAGCCGACGCGCGTCGAGTCGCTGCGGGCGCTGTTCCGCATGTGGGAGTCGCTCAAGCAGCTCGACAAGGCCTTCTGCGCCGCCAGCCTGCTGGTGTTCCTCAAGGCCGCGAACGAGATCGAGCTGGCCTTCTACGGCGAGGGCCGCAACCGCCTGCCGACCGACTTCCGCGGCACGCTCGGCCCGCCCGAGCTGATGCTGGTGCACCACCCCACCGCGCGCTCGGCGCTCATCGACGTGCTGCGCGCCATCGGTGACCAGTTCGCCAGGCTGGCGCCCCCGAACCTCGAGCAGCAGGGCATCGACCGGCGCGCCGACCGGCTCAAGGGCGACCACGCCTTCGTGAAGGCGCTCGCGGCGGTGGTGCAGCTGTTCGGCGAGGCCGAGTTCGAGGCCTACCAGGCGCGCCGAGGCATGGTGACGCTCGAGACGGGCGAGCCACTGGCGGTGCTGGTGGGCCCCGACACCGTGCGGCGCTTCAACGTCCGCGAGCAGCGCTTCCTGCTCGGGCGCGCCTCGCTGGGCCTCGTCGACAGGGCCGCCATCGCGCGCAAGCTGTCCACGGGCGAGTTCGCCGATGTGCTCGGCAACTCGGTGCGCATTCACCAGCCCACCTGGCTCGGGCTCGGGCGGCGCAACGACGAGCAGGCGAAGAACCTGCGCAAGGCGTACTCCCGCAAGACCCTCAAGCAGCTCGAGGAGCCGGCGGCGGCGATGGCGACCGCGGGCCAGGTGGCCATCGAGCCCTTCCTGCAGGGCCTTCAGTACTCGATGGACCGTGCCGGGCTGCTCGTCTGCGCCGACGTGTTGGCGGGCCTGGGCCTGGTGTTCCGCGAGGAGTCACCGCCCAACACGCCGAAGGCCGAGTCGTTCGAGGTGGTCGAGAAGCTCCTGGCCCTGCGCCCAGACGTGCGGGAGCTGATGGCCTTCTCACTCTCGGACGACTTCTTCCGCCTCCGGCAGCGCCTGGGCGTCTCGCTCGGCTGACGGCTCTCTGCGGCCGCCTGCCCCACGGCCGGCGCGGCCTCGGGGTGACGCGCGCACGGGCGGCGCTGCCAGGGGCCCCTTCGGCGCGCGCCCCGCCGTCGAGGCTGCATCACTCGACGCGGAGCACCACCCGGGCCGGCAGCTCACGCACGAGGCGCTCGACCATCGCGTCGACGCGGGCACGCTCGGCGTGCTCGACGGTCACCTTCACGCGGTACCCGGCCTTTGGGTCGAATGTGGGGTACGAGCCGATCTCGACCTCGGGCACGGCGAGGGCCGCGGCGTCGAGCACCGGGGCGACCTCGTGCTCGTGGGCGTCGAGGAAGACGCTCCGCGTCACCACCGGCCGCGCAGCGAACCCGTCGAGCACCGTCTCGAGCTGCGCCTCGAACAGTTCGGGTACGCCGGGGAGCAGGTACACGTCGTCGCACGCCAGCGCCGGGTACTCGAGCCGCGGGCCATGAATGAGCCGGCTCCCCTCGGGGGCCTCGGCCAGGCGCAGGGCCTCGGCGGGCACCGGCCGCCCCGAGAAGGCGCGGGTGAGCGACGCGACGAGCTCGGGCAGTTGCACCACGGGCCGGTTCATCGCCAGGGCGACGGCACGCACCGTCACGTCGTCATGCGTCGGGCCGATGCCGCCCGAGGTGAAGATGAAGCGGGCGCGGCGGCGCGCCAGCAGGAAGGCCTCGACGATGGCGTCGACCTCGTCGGGGACGATGGAGAGCCCGGTGAGGGGAATGCCCCGCGCCCGCAGGCGCTCGATGAGCAGCGCGCCGTTGCGCTCCTTCACCCGGGCCGAGAGCACCTCGTTGCCGATGACGAGACCCGCCGCGCGGTCGCTGGCGCTCACCCGCGCTCCACCGTCGGGGCCCTGTCGAGCCCGAGCTGGGCGCGCAGGCGCTGGAGCTCGGAGAACGCCTGCACCTCGGCGCCCAGCCGGCGGCGCCCGACGAGCAACCGGGCGACGGCGTACACCAGGGCGAGCCCGGCGACGGCCAGCGCCGTCACCGCCAGCGGCGCCGCCCAGCCGACCTCCTCGAGCGAGAGGCGCCAGGCGGTGCCAGCGGCGACGAAGCAGACGAAGATCGCCACCGCGCCATGGGCGAAGTGGAGCGTGCTCTGCCGGCGAGCCAGGCTCGCCAGCAGCGCGTCGTGGGTCGCTCGGAGGGCGTCGCTCACGGCGAGCGCCTTACACGACCCCGGGGTCGGTCGTCACGTCGCCTCGGGCACCACGGCGCCGCAGTCGGAGCAGCGCTCGAGGGGCACCGCCTTCGCCCCACAGGCCCGGCACCGGGCAGAGCGCTCACCGCTCGAGGCCCCCTTCTTCACCTGCGGCGCGGCCGGCGCCGGCGCCTTCGGCAGGCGCATGCCGCAGGTGTTGCAGACGCTCCCCGCGGCCTGCACGTTGCGGCAGTACCGGCAGGTGACGGGGCCCGTGGGCGCCGGCGTGCGCAGCCCGTCGTCGGGGGCCCGGTCGAGCGAGAGGTCGACCATGCGCTCGACGGGCAGCGGGGGCACCGGCGCCGCCTTGCCGGGGTCGAGGTCGGGCACCACCTCGAGCGGTACCACGGCCTGGGCGCTCATGAGGGCGGTGGCCTCGAGGGCCTCGACGCGCTCGACGACGACGTCTCCGATTCGGGCGGGCACCGTCACCTCGAGGCCCTCGACGACGACCGCCGCAACCGGAGGCGAGCCCAGGCCGGCGAGGTTTCCGAGTTCCTTGCCGCAGACCTCGCACTCGAGGCCGAAGGCCTGCTGGTGTTCGCACACGGGGCACACGACGATCGTCACCCAAAAGACGCTACTCCATCACCGGCGCCGCCGGGCGACCGACGACCCCGTCGGCCGTGGCGCGCCTGCCGGCGAGCGTGGGCCTCACCCCACCCCGGCCAGCTCGAGGCGCCCCTGCCAGCGCTCCGACAGCGCCCGGCGCAGGCGCTCGTGCCCCGGCTGCGTCAGGCCCGGGTCGGCGGTGACGATCGCCCGCGCCTCGGCCTGGGCGAGCGAGATGAGGGCCTGGTCGCGCGCGAGGTTGGCGACCGCGAGCTCGGGCAGCCCGCTCTGACGGGTGCCGAGGAACTCGCCCGGGCCGCGCAGCTCGAGGTCGCGCTCGGCGATGACGAAGCCGTCGTTGGTCTCCTCCATCACCTCGAGGCGCGCCTGCCCGTCTTCGCTCCGCGCGTAGCCGGCGATGAGGAAGCAGAACGACTTCGCGGCGCCCCGCCCCACCCGGCCCCGCAGCTGGTGCAGCTGCGAGAGCCCGAAGCGCTCGGCGTGCTCGATGACCATCACCGAGGCGTTCGGCACGTCGACGCCCACCTCGATGACGGTGGTCGAGACGAGCACGTCGAGCTGGTGCGCACGGAAGGCCGACATCACCGCGTCCTTCTCGTCCTGCTTCATGCGCCCGTGGAGCAAGCCGACCCGGGCCTTCAGGAAGCGCGCCTTGAGCTGCTCCGCGCCCTGGGTGGCGTCCGAGAGGTCGACCTTCTCGCTCTCTTCGACGAGGGGGTACACGACGTAGGCCTGGCGCCCCAGCTCGAGCTGCGCCTGCACCGCCTCCCACGCCTGGGCCCGCCCGCGGTCGCCGAAGACCCGCGTCTCGATGGGCGTGCGCCCAGGCGGCAGCTCGTCGATCACCGACACGTCCAGCTCACCGTACAGCGTCATCGCGAGCGTTCGGGGAATGGGCGTCGCCGTCATCACCAGCACGTCGGGGTGCGCCGCCTTCGCCTTGAGCCGGTGGCGCTGGAGCACCCCGAAGCGGTGCTGCTCGTCGACTACCACCAGGCCCAGCTTCGCGAACTCGACGGCCTCTTCGATGAGCGCGTGGGTGCCGACGGCGATCATCGCCTGCCCCGAGGCGACCCGCTCGCGGCGCTCGCGCTTCACCTTCGCGCTGCCCGAACCCGTCACCAGCACCACGTCGATGCCGCCCGGCGCGAAGAGGCGCGAGAAGGTCTTGAAGTGCTGCTCCGCGAGGATCTCGGTCGGCGCCATCACCGCGACCTGAAACCCGTTTTGCACGGCGAGCGCCGCCGCCACCACGGCGACGGCCGTCTTCCCGCTCCCCACGTCGCCCTGCACCAGGCGGTTCATCGGCTCGGGCCGCGCCATGTCGGCGACGAGCTGAGCCACCACCCGGCGCTGGGCCCCCGTCAGCGAGAAGGGGAGCAGCGTGGTGGCGGCCTCGAGGCGCGCGGGGCCGACGTCGAAGGCGATGCCAGGCGCAGCCTTGACACCCTGCCGCCGCAGCGCGAGGCCGAGCTGGAGGAAGAACAGCTCGTCGAAGGCGAGGCGGCGGTGCGCGTCGGACTGGTGCGCCTCGAGCACGTCGAGCGGCGTGCCGGCGGGCGGGAAGTGGAGGACGCGCAGCGCCTCGCCCAGCGGCATGACGCCCACCCGCGCGCGCAGCGGAGCCGGCAGTGACTCCTCGATGGCCAGGGCGTAGCGCTCGGCGACCTTGAAGGTGAGCTCGCGCAGCGAGCGCTGCTCGTGACGCTCGAAGCCCGGGTAGATGGGCACGATGCGGTTGAAGTGAATGGGCGACGTCTCGACGTCGTCGGCCGGCTCGATCTCGGGGTGCGGCAGCTCCCAGCCGCGGAGCGACTGGCGGACCTCACCCGAGGCCACCAGCCGTCGGCCGATGGGGAAGCGGGCCCGCAGCCAGGGCCCGGTCTGGAAGTAGGTCGCGGCGATCGACCCCGACGCATCGGCGAGGATGGCGCGGAAGTACCGCCGGCCGCGGCCCGACGACTCCTCGACGTCGCGCACCGTCGCGATGATGGTGCCGCGCTCGCCGCCGCGGAGCTGCGCGATGCGCTTGAGCGACCGCCGGTCTTCGTAGGCACGCGGCAGCAGGAAGAGCACGTCGCCGACGCGCTGCAGGCCCTTTCGCTTGAGGGCGCCGAGGAGCCGCGGGTTCACCCGCCAGCCGACCTGCGCGATGGGCAGCGACAGCGGGCCGGACTTCGGGGCGATGGAGAGGATGCGCGTCGGCGCCGCCGCGTCGGGGTCGACCTCGGCCTTCTTCGCCCCTCGGCCACGAGCACGCGAGGGCCCTCCCGCTCCGGCCTCCAGCGAGGCCCGGTGGGACATCGCGGCCGGGCCAGAGCTCGCCGCCGACGGGGCGGGGCCTGCCGCACGCGGCCTCGAGCCGGCGCTCGCCGCCGCCGTCTCCGTCGCGCTCACCACTGCACGATGAGGGTCTGGGCCCAACGTCGAACCGGGCGCGGCGCGCCCTTCGGCCTCGCGGGCCACCGCCGCCGGGCCCGGGGTGCGCGGCGCGAGTGACGCCCGGTCGATGGGCGAGGGCCGGGCTGCCCCCTTCGCCGCGGGGCCCCTCGCCGGGGCCGACACCTTCACGCCAGGCGGCCGAGCCGCCCCGGGGCCTGGAGCCTCACCGGGCGGCGGGCGCCGGGAGCCCGGAGCGGCGCGCTCGGAGCCAGCGGCCTCCGTCACGCGTCGGGCCCCCGCCGCAGCGGCGTCGCGCCGCCCCTGCGCCTCCGGCCGCCCTGCGTCCGACGCGGCCCCCCCCGGCAGACCGGCCCGGGCCAGCACCGCCAGCACGCGAGACACCGAGGCGCGCCGCCGCGCGACGTCGGGCGCGTCGATCTCGACGAGCTCGGCCTTCAGGGCTGCCAACACCTCGGGAGAGACGCTGGGCGCAGCGCGGGCGATGGCGCCGGCGAGCGGCGTCGCCAGGTGCTTGACGGTCGAGAGGTTGGCGAAGTCGCGCGCCGCGGCGAACCGCAGCGGCCCCAGGAGCGGCTCGAGCGGGTGCGGGCTACTCGGCATCCTCGTACGTCACCTTGAGCACCTCGTACTCCTTCGTCCCGCCCGGGCTCTGGATGGTCACCGTCTCACCGACCTTCTTGCCGATGAGGCCGCGCGCGACCGGCGAGCCGACCGAGATCCACCGCTTCTTCAGGTCGGCCTCGATCTCGCCGACGATGCGGTAGGCGACCTTCTTGTCGGTCTCGAGGTCGAGCAGCTCGACCTGCGCGCCGAACTTGATGTCGGCGCTCCCCTTGAACTTCGAGACCTCGATGATCTCGGCGCGGGCGATCCACCCGTTGATGTCGTTGATGCGCCCCTCGATGTGGCCCTGCTTCTCCTTGGCCGCGTGGTACTCGGCGTTCTCGCGCAGGTCACCGTGGGCGCGCGCCACCTCGATCTCCCCCGAGATCTTCGGCCGCTCGACGCTGATGAGGTGCTTGAGCTCGTCCTGCAACTTGCGCAGGCCCGAGGCGGTCATGGGCATCCGGTCGCTCATCGAAGACACCGTACTCCGTCGGTCAGTGGGGCCTCGCGCATGGGCGAGGCGTCGAACAACAGGCTCATCGAAAACGTACTTCCATCACGCCGGGAGGGCCAGCGGCGTCGCGGGCCCGCAGCTACGCCAGCTCGAGGAAGAGCAGCTCGGGGCGCTCGATGTACTTGATGAACTCGTACGCGAACTCGGCGCCCAGGGCGCCGTCGATGACCCGGTGGTCGAACGAGAACGAGAACAGCGCCATCTGCCGAATGACGATGCGATCGTCGTCCATGACGATGGGGCGCTTTCGCATTCGGTGCACGCCCATGATGCCGACCTCGGGGTGGTTGATGATGGGCGTTGCGAAGAGGCCGCCGGTCTGACCGAGCGAGGTGATGGTGAAGGTGCCGCCGGACAGCTCCTCGAGCTTGAGCCGCTGCTCACGCGCGGCCGTGCCGAGCCGGGTGATCTCCTTCGCCAGCGCGCGAATCGAGAAGCGGTC
>JADCJJ010000367.1 GCA_020247085.1 Myxococcaceae bacterium
CGACGTCAGGGGGTGTTCCATCGCGGCCCACCCTAAGGAGCCGCGTGGTTGGCGTCAAAGCGTTTCTCGCCCGGGGGCTTCAGGTGGGCTTCTGGCAGCAACCGGCACCAGCACCTATTGGCTTTCTCTCGTCGAACACATCGAGAAAACATGGCGCGCGCGGGCGAAGACCGGTTCAAGAAGAGCCCCATGCGGACGAACTCATGCTGGTGGTGCGCGGTCGTGCTGGGGGCCTGCGCTGTCGACCCGAACCGACCCGAGACGCGACTCGAGGTGCGCGCGGGGGCGGGCCAGACGGGAACGGTGGCGCGGGCGCTCGACCAGCCGGTGAGCGTGCAGGTGCTGCGTGGCGGCGCGCCGCTGGCGGCCGCGAAGGTCGGCTTCGCCGTGGCGATGGGCTCCGGGCAGGTGGAGCGCGCCGAGGTCGAGAGTGACGTCGAGGGTGTGGCCACCGCGGGCCGGTGGACGCTCGGCGTGGGCGCAGGGCTGCAGTCGGTGCTCGTCACCGCGCTCGACGCCGTCCCGGTGACGATCGTGGCCACCGCGACAGCCGACGTGGGCATCGACGTCGCCGCCGTCGAGGGTGACGGGCAAACGGCGCCCCGGGGGACGGCGGTCGCGGCGCCGCCCGCCATGCGCATCACCGACACCCACGGGAACCCGGTGGGCGGCCTCCCGGTCGATTGGCAGGTGATCGAAGGGGGCGGGTCGGTCGTCGGCCCGGCGACCGTCGCGACCGGCGCGAACGGCGTCTCGCGCGTGCAGGGCTGGGTCCTCGGGCCGAACGCCGGGCAGAACCGCCTCGTGGCGCGCATGCCGGGCCTTCCGCAGGTCACCTTCACCGCGACGGGCACCGCGGCTGGCATGCCGACGATCGCCGCCGAGGCCGGAGATCTGCAGACCGCGCCGGTGTCGATGAACGTGCCGGTGGCTCCGGCGGTGCTGCTGCGCGACGCCCAGGGCCAGCCCGTCGCCGGTGTGAGCGTCACCTTCGGCGTCATGAGCGGAGGAGGCTCGGTGACGGGAAACCCGGCGGTGAGCGACGGGAGCGGCGTCGCCCGGCTGGGCGCGTGGCGGCTCGGCAGCACCCCGGGCGCGCAGCTGCTGGCCGCGACGGCGGCGGGCTTCGGCACGGTGACCTTCCGCGCGACGGGGCTCGCCACCGGCGCGCCGATGCTCGACCGCGCCGTGCTGCTCTCGGGCCTGGCGGTGCCCTGGGACCTCACCTTCGCCCCCGACGGCACGCTCGTCTTCTCGGAGCGCGGCGGCGCCATTCGGGTCTTGCGGCCGGGCGCGACGACGTCGACGGTGCTGCATCGCCCGAGCGACGTCAATGCGGCGGGCCAGAGCGGCATGATGGGCCTCGCCCTCGACCCTGACTTCGCCGCCACGCGCCACCTGTTCGCGTACTTCTCGGCGCGGGTGAACCCGAGCACCGTCGACAACCGCATCGTGCGCTTCCGGGTCAACGACGGCTGGGATGGGGTGAGCGACCGGCAGGATCTGCTGGTGGGCATCAGCTGGGGCGGTGGAGGCGCGCACTCGGGCGGGCGGCTGCGCTTTGGCCCCGACGGGCTCCTCTACCTGACGACCGGCGACACGCGCTCGGCCTCGGTGCCCCAGGACCCGACGGCGCTGGGCTCGAAGGTGCTGCGCATTCGCAAGGACGGGACGATTCCCGCCGGCAACATGGCGCCGCCGTACCGGGCGCCGATCTGGGCCTTCGGCTTTCGCAACCCGCAGGGGCTCGCGTTCCGGCCGGGCAGCGGCGAGGCGTTCCTGTGCGAGCACGGGCCCGGCACCGACGACGAGGTGACGAAGGTCACCGCCGGCGGCAATGGCGGCTGGGACCCGAAGAACCCCTCGAACCCGAACGACGCTACCTACTGGGGCTACATGGGCACGTCGATGACCGACACGACGAAGTTCCCGAGCGCCCTGCGGCCGGCGTTTCGCGACGCGAACTCGGGCGGCATGTCGGGCTGCGACTTCCTGGTCGGCGCCCAATGGCGCGACTGGGCCGGTGCTCTGGCCGTGGCCTCGCTCGGCGACCGGAACCTGCGCATCGTGCAGCTGGCCCCCGACGGCCTGTCGACCATCGGCCAGCCGGTGACGCTGTTCGGCGGCATGGAGCGGCTGCGCGCCGTCGTGCAGGGCCCCGACGGGGCGCTGTACGTCACCACCGACGGCCGCGCGGGCGGCGACCAACTCTGGCGCATCACCGCGCGCTGACGACGCGTCAGTCAGGGTCGGCGTAGGCCTCGACGCGCTCACCGGCGTCGCGGCCCCGGGGCGAAGCGAGCATGCGCTCGTACTCGGCCAGCACCGCCTTTTCGAATCGCTCCCGCGTCTGGGCGTTGAGCGGGTGCGCGATGTCCTTGTAACTGCCGTCTTTGCGCTTCTTCGCCGGCATGGCGACGAAGAGCCCGGCCGCGCCGCTGATGACCTTGAGGTCGCGCACCACGAAGCAGTGATCGAGCGTGATCGTCACGTAGGCGCGCAGCTTGTCTTCCTCGACGGGAAAGATCTTCACGTCGGTGATGTCCATGCGGTCCCCGAGGCTGGTGTTCGTTCGAACAAGTCGAACAATGGAGCCCATTTCATCGTTTATTCAAGTCCCTCGCGATGGGGAGGGGGACGCAACGACGAGACGCTGGTCCTTGACTTGATGGGGGCGATCGCTCAGAAGCGCGGCTCTTTCACCCAACGGGAGACCGCGCCATCGCTACCGCACGCGACCAGAGAACCGACCGCCGAATCAAAGCCCGCGAGGTCCGAGTCGTCGGACCGAACGGCGAACAGCTGGGCGTGATGCCGACCGATCAAGCCCTCGCGCGCGCGCAGGCCGAAGGCTTGAACCTCGTCGAAGTCAACCCCATGGCCCGTCCACCGGTCTGCAAGATCATGGACTACGGGCGGTTCAAGTACGAGGAGAAGAAGAAGGCGAACGAGGCGAAGAAGAAGCAGGTCGTCGTGAAGGTCAAAGAGGTCAAGCTCCGCCCGAAGACGGAGGAGCACGACTACGAGACGAAGCTGCGCCACGTCCGCGAGTTCATCGAAGAGGGGAACAAGGCGAAGATCACCATCATGTTCCGCGGCCGTGAGATCACCCACAGGGAGCTCGGCACGCAGATCCTCGATGACGTGACCGCCGACACGAAGGACATCGCGGTCGTCGACCAGCAGGTTCGTCTCGAGGGCAAGACGATGTTCATCATCCTCGGGCCGAACCCGAAGGTGGCCCAGAAGGCGCGTGATGCGCACCGCATGGCGCTGGCCGAGGCCGAGAAGGAGAAGGCAGAGCGAAAGGGTGCCGCCCCCTCGTCTCCACGCCCGAACGGCGAGCCGGGAGAGGCCGCTCCAGCGCCGGCGCCACAGCCTCCGGTGACGATGGCGCCCGCTTCGGCGCCTGCGCCGGCTCCGAAGGCCTGATCGAACCCCACGGTTGACAGGGGGGTGGCGAGGCGATACTGCCCGCGACCTTTCCAGTCGTCTCCAAGGATTCAGTCATGCCCAAGTTGAAGACCCGCAGCGGGGCGAAGAAGCGCCTGCACGTCAAGAAGTCTGGCAAGGTCAAGCACGCCAAGGCGTTCGGCAAGCACCTCTTTACCCACGCCAAGTCGATGGATCGTCGTCGCCGCAACCGCGGCACTGGCCTGCTTCGCGACATGGACGCGAAGAAGGTCGTCAAGGAACTCTTTCCCTACGGAGCGAACTGAGCCATGCGCGTCAAGAAGGGCGTCAAGGCGCGTCGTCGCCGCAATTCAATCCTGAAGCTCGCCAAGGGCTACAGGGGCCGTCGGAAGAACTGCTACAAGCGAGCGAATCAGGCCGTCGAGCGCGCGCTCGACTACGCCTCGCGTGACCGTGCTCGCAAGAAGCGTGACTTCCGCAGCCTGTGGATCGTCCGCATCAACGCGGCGGCGCGCCTCGTGGGGCTGTCGTACTCGCGGCTGATCGCCGGGCTCTCGAAGGCTCAGGTCGCGATCGACCGGAAGATTCTGGCTGACCTCGCCGTGCACGATCCGGCCGGGTTCAGCGCCGTCGCCGCGCTCGCGAAGAGCTGAGTTCAGTTGAGCGTCGCGCCGTCGGGGCTGCTTCTCCGCGAGACGGAGGGGCGGCCCCGAGGTGTTTTCGGCGGTTGAGGATGGGCTCGACAACGAGCCGCGCGCGGGCGAGACGGGGCTCGTGCGAGTCTTCGTGATGACGATGGCGGTGGTGCTGGTGGGGTGCGCGCCGCGCAAGCGTTCCATCCAGCTGGTCGACGCGTTCGCGGCCCCGGTCGCGCTGACGTGGTGTCGCTCCGGGGGCGCGGTCGAGCCCGAGCTGCTGGCGCCGTTGCCGTGCCGCGGGCGCGAGACTCTTTGGGAGGGCGTCTGGAAGGACGGCAGCGTGACGCGGCAATGCCGCTTCGGCTCGCAGATCACCGCCCAGCTCAACGTCGCGCTGTCCGACTCCGGCTGCGTGGCCGACCTCGAGCGGTACCGGCTCGAAGACGGCGTGGTGACGACGGTGCGGCGGAAGGGGCGGTGGCGCGAGGCGTTCGCGCGGAAGCTGCCATGCCACGAGCCGGTCGCGCTCTGCCTCGTCGGCGCGTACGAACTCGACCGCCCGGAGCTGCGCGTGCGCGGGGCCTTCGACGAGGACTCACGCCCGACGGGCACCTGGACGCTCACGGCTGGTGACGAGACGCGCACGGTCGAGTTCAAGGCCGGCACGGGGGTGCTGGAGAACTTCGGCCTGGTGAAGCGCGTGTCGTGCTCGGCGGGCTACGTCACCGGCGCGTTCGCCGCGGCGACGCCCTGGGGGCCGGGCACCCTCGAGCTGACGGCGGCGTACGAGCGGGGCCTCCGGCAGGGGCCGTTCCGGCTGGCCTCGGCGGCGGGCGTCGAGCTCGAGGGGCGCTACGACGACGGGGTTCCGTCGGGGCCCTGGCGGTTCTCGGCCCGCGTCGTGGCGATGCCGGTGGCGACGGCGCTCGTCGACGCCACGTGCAAGGGCGACTGCGTGCTCGCGGGCGTCGAGCCACCGAAGGCGCCGGCCGAGGGCAAGGACGAGGCGGCGAAGCCCGCGGCCGTGATGCTGACGGTGCCTCCCGGGTACCCGCTCATGCCCTTCCGCTGCCACGAGGCGTTGCTCGAGAGCTTCGGTGCTCCGGGCGACTGGGTGGTGAGCCGCTTCTCGCTCCCGCAGACGCAGGCCTTCGTCGAGCTGCGCAAGGTGGCCTCGCTGGCGGCGCCGCGGTGAGCCGGTGATGGTTCCGGCGCTGCGCCATTTCGGGTATTGCCCGCGCCCATGCACGATCGTTTGAAGGCCCTCGCAGAGGCGGCCCGCGCCGAGATCGGCGCCGCCCAGACCCCGCAGCAGCTCGAGGCGCTCAAGGGGCGCTTTCTGGGCAAGAAGGGCGAGCTCTCGGCGGTGCTGGGCGCGATGGGTACGCTGGCGCCCGAGGAGCGCAAGGCCGTCGGCGAGGTGGCGAACGCGGTGAAGGGCGAGCTCGAGGGGCTGCTCGGGCGGGCGCAGGCGCGGCTCGAAGAGGCGGCGCTCGAAGAGGCGCTGAAGGGGCCCAAGCTCGACGTGACGCTGCCCGGCCGCGCGGTGTTCTTCGGTCGCCGCCACCCCGTCTCGCAGACGCTCGAGGACATCGTGCGGGTGTTCTCGCGGCTGGGCTTCGACGTCTACAGCGGCCCCGAGATCGAGCTCGACTGGTACAACTTCGAGGCGCTCAACGTGCCGGCAGATCACCCCGCGCGCGACATGCAGGACACGTTCTACGTCGAGGCTGGCTGGCTGCCCAAGGGCGTGGGGCCGGTGGTGCTGCGCACGCACACCTCGCCCGTTCAGATCCGCACCATGCTGGCGCACAAGCCGCCGCTGCGGGGCGTGATGCCGGGCCGCGTGTACCGCAAGGACAGCGACCAGACGCACACGCCCATGTTCCACCAGGTCGAGGGCCTGCTGGTGGACGAGGCGGTGACGTTCGCCGAGCTGAAGGGCACGCTGGCGGCCTTCGCGCGGGCCTTCTTCGGCGCCTCGACGAAGACGCGCTTCAGGCCCAGCTTCTTCCCCTTCACCGAGCCGTCGGCCGAGGTCGACGTCAGCTGCGTCTTCTGCGGCGGCAAGGGCTGCCGCGTCTGCAAGCACACCGGCTGGCTCGAGGTGCTCGGCAGCGGCATGGTGCACCCCAACGTCTTCGCCCACGCGGGCTACGACGCGTCGAAGGTCACGGGCTTCGCCTTCGGCATGGGCGTCGAGCGGCTCGCCATGCTCCGCTACGGCATCGACGATCTACGAACCATGTTCGAGAACGACGCGCGCTTCCTGGCGCAGTTCTGACCCTTTCCACGAGACCCTCATGCGCATCTCTTTGAAGTGGCTGTCGGACTACGTGCAGTTGCCCGGGTCGGTCGACGAGCTCGCCGGCCGGCTCACCATGGCCGGGCTCGAGATCGAGGGCATCGAGCGGCCGGGCGAGGCGCTCGATGGCGTGGTGGTCGCGCAGATCGTCGCCAGCGACAAACACCCCAACGCCGACAAGCTGTCGGTGACGAAGATCGACCGGGGCACCGGCGCGCCGCTGCAGGTGGTGTGCGGGGCGAAGAACTACCGGGTGGGCGACAAGGTGCCGCTCGCGACGGTGGGCACCCGGCTGCCGAACGGCGTCGAGATCAAGCAGGCGGCGCTCCGTGGCGTGGACAGCTCGGGCATGCTCTGCAGCGCAAAGGAGCTGGGCCTCTCGGAAGAGAGCTCGGGCCTCCTCATCCTCGAGCCTACCGCGAGGGTGGGGCAGCCGATCGCCCGGGCGCTCGGGCTCGACGACGTGGTCTTCACCGTGAACGTGACGCCGAACCGCGCCGACGCCCTCTCGCACCTGGGCATCGCGCGCGAGGTCGCGACGCTGTTCAACGTGCCGCTCAAGAAGCCGGCGGTGACGCTGACCGAGTCGGGCACCGAGGCGAAGTCGAAGATCGACGTCCGCATCGAAGACGCGGAGCGCTGCTGGCGGTACGCGGCGCGGGTGATCGAGGGCGTGACGGTGAAGCCCTCACCGCAGTGGATGCAGGATCGCCTCAAGGCCGCCGGCATGCGCGGCATCAACAACCTCGTCGACATCACGAACTACGTGTTGCTCGAGTACGGGCAGCCGCTCCACGCGTTCGATCTCGACCGCATCGCTGGCGCGTCGATCGTCGTGCGTCGCGCGAAGGGCGGCGAGCGGCTCACCACGCTCGACGGAAAGGCGCGGGAGCTCCACGCCGACGATCTGCTCATCTGTGACGCGAGCGCGCCGCTGGTGCTCGCGGGCGTGATGGGAGGAGCGTCGAGCGAGGTGACGGAGAAGACGACGCGGGTGCTGCTCGAGTGCGCCGCCTTCCAGCCCACCACGGTGCGGCGCTCGTCGAAGCGGCACGGGCTCCACACCGAGTCGTCGCACCGGTTCGAGCGCGGCACGGACCTGCAGGTGGTGCCGGAGGTCATCGATCGCGCGGCGGCGCTGATCGTCGAGCTTGGAGGTGGCACCGTGCTGGCGGGCCGAGTCGACGTGTTCCCCACGCCGAAGGCCCCGCGCCAGGTGATGCTGCGTACGAAGAAGGTGGCTGACGTGCTGGGCGTGACCGTGCCCGCGTCGGACTGCCAGCGGATTCTCGCGAGCCTCGGCTTCAGGAAGCTCTCGGGAGACGACGTGCAAGCGACCTTCGAGGTGCCGTCGGTGCGCGTCGACGTGTCGATTGAAGAGGATCTGATCGAAGAGATCGCCCGGGTGCGGGGTTTCGACGCGATCCCCGAGGCGCTGCCGCGCGGGCTGTCCGAGCTGGAGTCAGAGCGCCCGTCGCACCGGGTCGAGCGGCTCGTTCGGGCGGCGCTGGCCGGGCAGGGCGTCGACGAGGTGGTGAACTACTCGTTCGTCTCGCCGGCCGAGTTGGCGGCGTTCGAGGCCGGGGCCGACGCCATCGCCGTGGAGAACCCGCTCTCGGTGGAGCAGTCGGTGATGCGCACGACGCTGTTCCCGTCGTTGGTGCAGAACGTCATTCGCGCGGCGCGGCACCAGGCCGAGGGGGTGCGCTTCTACGAGTGGGCGCGCACCTACCGGCCCGACACGTCGGGCGGGCAGGGTACCGTGCCGGTGGCGAAGGAGACGCTCGAGGTCGCTGGCGTCGTCTGGGGGTTGCGCCACGGCGCGCGCACGTGGACGGCGAAGGACGCCGAGGGCGACTACTTCGACGTGAAGGCGATCGTCGGGGCGGTGCTGCGCGCGCTCCACCTCGAGGGCGCGACGTACGAGGCCTTCGAGGCTCCCTGGTACCACCCGCGCTCTGCGACGCTGCTGCGCAAGGGGGCGGTGGTGCTGGGCACGCTGGGTGAGCTTCACCCGAAGGTGGCCCGGCGGCTCGACGCGCCGGCGGGTGTGGTGCTGTTCCAGCTCGACGTCGAGAAGCTCCAGGAGGCCGCGGTGTTGGTGCCGCAGGCGAAGCCGCTCTCGAAGTTCCCGGTAGTGCGGCGCGATCTCGCCGTGGTGGTGGCGGCCGAGATGCAGAGCGACGCCGTGCGCAAGGTGATCCTCGAGGTGGGGCAGCCCCTCGTCGAGGACGCCCAGGTGTTCGACGTCTACGCCGGCCACCAGGTGGGCTTCGGTCGGAAGAACCTGGCGTTCGGCTTGCGCTACCGATCGCCTGAGCGCACGCTCACCGACGCTGAGGTGACCGAGGCGCACACGAAGATCGTCGCCGAGGTGACGCGTCGCCTCGGTGGGGAGCTGCGAACCTAAACGCCCGAAAATACTTGGGTTGAGCGCGGTCCCCGCCGGCTGTGGGGCCGTGTCGAAAAAGCCCAGCAATGTCCGTATGTTGACACCGCTTCTTCGAGCGGTACGCTTCACTCCATGACCAAGGCGGACATCATCGAGAGCGTCTACGACAAGGTGGGCTTCTCGAAGAAGGACTCGGCGGAGCTGGTCGAGCTGGTCTTCGACACGGTGAAAGAGACGCTCGAGCGCGGCGACAAGGTGAAGATCGTCGGCTTCGGCATCTTCCAACCGCGCTTCAAGCGCTCGCGGCCCGGTCGGAACCCGCAGTCTGGCCAGCCCATCGAGATCACCGCGCGCCGGGTGGTGGTCTTCGTGCCTTCGACGGGACTGAAGGCCGATCTGAACGACGGCTTCGTGCCTGAGGGCGAGATCTCGGCCGAGGACCTCGACGACAACCCGAACGCAGCGCTCGACGAAGATGACGACGACGAGTGAGATTTCGTCTCGCGTGGCGATGGCTGCTTGACCCGTCGCGGTCAGACTGGCAGAAGCGAGCGCGTCGTCGCAGTGTCACACCATCAATTCCGGGGCGTAGCGCAGCCTGGTAGCGCACTTGCTTGGGGTGCAAGTGGTCGCAGGTTCAAATCCTGTCGCCCCGACCATTGGAAGGCCCTGATTCTCGAGGCGAAAGCCGACGGAGTCAGGGCCTTCGTCTTTGGTGCGCTCGGCA
>JADCJJ010000368.1 GCA_020247085.1 Myxococcaceae bacterium
CCGATCTGTGAGCCCCGACAGCGGCAGCGTGCCCACGTCGACGCTGCCTCGCTGGCCAAGCGGGTCGGCCTGGGGGCCCACCGGCGCCGACGGCGCGAGGGCCGCGAAGGTGACGCCAGGCCGCAGCACGCCGCCCGCGCCGACGTCAAAGAAGAGAGAGACGCCACGCTGGTGCTGTCGCGTCATTCGCACCGAGAACTGCACGCCAGCCCCGGCGAGCCCCGACACCACTCCGGCCGTCTGCCCCAGCCGCGTCGCGCCGTTGGTCAGCGTGAGCGTCGCCCAGTCGTACCCTGCCCCGACCCTGACGTAGGGGTGAAGCCACGACAGCACCGGAAAGCGTGCCGTCGCCGACAGGTCGAGCCCAGCGAGCGCGAGGCCCGCCGAGAGCCGCTGGTGGGCCCACACGTCGGTCCCGCCCGTCGTGACGCCCGCCTCGAGGTCCAGTTGGAGGACGCGGAGCGAGAACGTCGTGCCGACCGCGAAGCGCAACGCGTGCAGGTGATCGTCCGCGTCGACCAGATCGTACCCGCGCGACGAGAACACCTGCGCCGACACGCCCACGTTCGCGTGAAAGGGCTGCACCTCGGCGACCGCCGCCGAGCCCGCCAGGACCACCGCCGCAACGAGCTGCTTCATGGTCGATCTCCCGGGCGGTCGAGGTCGCCCGTCAGCGCGAAGTCCGACAGCCGGGTCACCGACAGCCGCTCGGTGCTCCCGGCCGGAAACAGCGACACGTCTCCGAGCGGGTTGCCGCCGTGCTCCGCGGCCACCACGCCCCCCGCCAACAGCGGGTGCAGGTCCGCCACCGGGGCGTCGAGGAGCACCTCGGAGAGCGCCAGCGTGCGGACGTCGATGGTGACGACCGCGGCCGCCGGCGCGCCGATGCCCGTCGGTACCGCGAGGAAGACCGAGGACCCGTCGGGTGACGCGCTCACCGCGCTCGGCGCCCGCGCGAGCTGAATCGGCTGCGCCCGCACACGGAGACGGTTCGGCTCCTCGCTCACCGACAGCGCAGTCAACACCGTCGCCCCGGCGCCGGCGCCCTGCTGGCTCATCAGCGCCCGTTCGAGGGGCTCGACGATCAGCACGCGATCGGAGGGCGCGAGCAGCGCGGCCACCCCGCTGCGGCCGTCGAGCACGTCCCAGACGACCGCCGTCTGGCCACCCCACAGCACCATTCGGCGCTCCGACAGGCGCTCCATCGACCTGATGCCCGCGGGCAGCGCCAGGCGCCGTGTCGAGTCGGTGGCGACGCCGCGCGCGTCGAGCAGGGCGACCTCGGCCGAGCCAGCGAAGAGGGCCAGCACCGAGGCCCCCGCCGCCGCGGGAGGGAGCGACAGGCCGACGAGGCCCGTGCCACCGGCGACGAAGTTGATCGACGCGCTCACCGGGCGCCCGGTCTCGGCGCCCAGCTCGAGCACCACCACGTCGTCGAGCCCCGAGGCGCGCAGGAACAGCCAGCGCGCATCGCGCGAGAAGAGCAGCTGCTCGACGGTGCCCTCAGCGGTCGAGCCGGGCGGCTGCAGCGAGACGCGACGGGCCGGCACCTCGGGGCGCGTCGCGTCGAAGATGGCCACGCCGCGCTCCAGCGCGACCGCGACGAGCCGCCGGGTCGCCTCGGCCGGGCCGAACGCCACCAGCCGCGGCGCCAGCCCCTCGACGTCGAGCTGCACCCGCGTCACGGCGCGGGCGGCCACGTCGAGCAGCGCCGCCTCGTTCAGGTTCCGCGCGGCGACGCCGGCCGTGCGCTGCGCGTCGGCCGTCATCAGCGCGAAGCGGCCCTCGGGGCTGAACGTCAAGCGGTCGAAGGTGGCCGTCAGCTCGAGCGACGTCACCTCACGGCGCTCCAGCTCGAGCAGCTCGAGCCGCGGGGACCTCGCCGAGCCTGAGAGAATCGCCACCGCCTCGGCCCCGGGCACGCGCGCGGCCACCCGGGCGTCGGCGCCGATCGTCACCGCCGAAGGCGTCGTCGCTCCCGGCGTGACGATGACGGCGCGCCGCGTCTCGGGGACGATCTGCACCAGCGCGCTCGACGTCGCCACCAGCGGCAGCGGCGCCAGGGCGCCATCGTAGAGCGACCCGCGCCGCCCACAGCCCACCGCCGCCACCGCGACCAGCCACCAACCGGCGCGCATCACTGGATCTCCCCGTTGAGCGTGAAGCCCGTCACCGTGCGGACCTGCCCCGTGTCGAGCTGGATGACGCTGATGCGCCCGCCCGGGTGCTGCTGCGAGACGAAGATCCGGTGGGGCGTCACACCCGGCGCCTCGGGCACCGTGCCCAGGAAGAGCGGGGTCGAGGCGAGCTGCAGCGTCGTCGACACCAGGCTCGTGAGGTTCACCGCCTGGAGCTGGAACCGCCGCTGAGCGTCGTTGCGCAGCGCCACGCCCGCGAAGGCGCCGCGGGGCGAGAAGGCGAAGCGCGTCGGGCGGGTGGTACCGGTGCGCTGCAGCTGTACGAAGCCGGTCTGCACGTCGAGCACCGAGAAGCCCTCGTCGCGGTCGACGGCCGCCTCATAGGGGTCCGTCGCCGTCGTCGCCGGGTTGGGGCGGTGAATGACGAGCGCCGCGCGCGAGTCCGGAGAGACGGCGACCTCATCGACGAGCTTCTCGACCGGGTACCGCGCCACCCGGCCAGAGGGGAAGTCGACGCGCCGCACCGACTCGTCGCCCGAGACGCTCGACCAGACGAAGGCGAACAGGCCCGCGTCGCCCCGGGCCTCGGGGAGCGCCACCTGCCCCACCCCGCCGTCGGCCACCCGAAACACCTCGATGCCCGATGGCGCCGAGAGGTCTCTGGGGAGCTCGAGGTACGCCACGCTGCCCGCCGACCGGAGCGCCGCCACCGCCGCCGTGCCGTCCGGCAGCAGGTCGAGGTCGGTCGCGATCTCGCTCAGCGGGACGGTGGTGAGCGCCGTGCCGTCGAAGGCGGCGAGCTCGGGCGCGACCGTCGAGCGGAGCAGCACCACCCGCCCATCGCGCGTCGCCACCACCTCGCGGCTGCCGATCTCGGACGACACGCTGGGCGGAAGCGTCAGCCGTACCGGCGGGCCCGGCGGCTGGGTCGTCAGGTCGAAGGTCGAGATGGTCGCCTTCGCGAACACCGACACCCGCGTGGTGCGCGCGCCCTCGGTGCGAAACACCACGTCGGTGATTCGGAAACCGCCGGCGCGCTCGCTCACCACCTCGGCGGCCCTGGCACCCGCCCGGAGCCGTTCGAGCTCGATGAGCGCGAAGACACCCTCGGCGCCAGAAGGCGGCGCCGTCGTCGGGTCGGGCCAGGCGACGGCGAAGCGCCCGTCGGCCGACAACGTCAAGCGCCCGTACTGCCTTTGGAGCGCGACCCGCGTCACCTTCGAGGGGAGCGCCCGGCTCTCAATGAGCGACAGCGACGCGTCGTCGAACGAGAGCACCAGCGCCGCGTCCTCTCCGGGCAGCGCCACGAGCGCGAGCGGCCGGGGCCCCACGGCGATCGCCTCGATCGACAGCGTCACCGGGTCGATGCGGGCGACCGAGGCGGCCGTCGGGTTGAGGGCATAGACGTACCGGGGCGTGGCGATGGGCGGCGCGTCGCCGAGGCCCCGGGTCTGCTCGATCTCGGGCGGCACGCACCGCCCGGTGTCACAGGTGAAGCCGCCCTGGCACTCGGCGCTCGTCCGGCAGCCAGCCGCGCCACTGCCACCGCTCCCCCCCGCGCCGGCGTCGGCGCCGAACCCGCCGGGCCCATTCTCGCCGTTGGGGACCGTTCCGGTCGCGCCGCGGCCGAGGTCGAAAGAGGGACCGCTGCACCCGAGCAGGGTGATGAACGGTACGGCGAGACGACGTCCCATGGCGAATGGCTCCCCTTCCGGCCGACGCCGACCGATGCAAACCTTCGACCGAAGCAGCGCTTCAGAGAAACCAGTGACTTGGGTTCTCTCAAGCGTGGGGTGGACCAGCCCAGGCCCCGGCGCCTGACATGCCTGTCAGCCCGGCGTCACGGCTCGAGATACAGGACGATCTGGTTCCGCATCATAACCCGCTGCTCGATGAAGAAGGTGATCGTCACCTTGCCGGGCGCGTGGCCGAAGAGCGTGAGCCACTCGCCCGACTGGCCGTAGGGCGTGTTCGCGGGGACGCAGGTGGTGAAGCTCTGCCCATCGGTCGACTTCGCCACCTTCGGGCCACCCGCGCACTGGGTCATCGTGGTGCCGTTGGCGAGGTAGGCGCCGGCGACGGTGACGCTCCCGTTGGGGTGCACCGCGAGGCCCTGGTACCAGCGCGTGCTGTTGAAGCGCATGGCTGCCATGTTCCCGGTGCGCGGCATGCCGACGGGCGCGCTCCACGACGTGCCGGCGGCGTCGCTCGCCACCGCCGTCCACAGCTCCGGGTTCGCGTCGGTCATCGGCTCGGGGCCGCCCATGCCAGCGACCGGGTCGGCGCGCAGCAGGTGGAAAGCGACGCGCGGCGTGGTGCCGACGAAGACGAGGCTCACCGACGGCCTGCGCGTGACGGGCATCAGCACGTCGGTCGTGTTCGAGTCGGTGATGGCCGTCGCGGTGCTCGTGCCCGGGCGCCAGAACGCCAGCGTGCCGCGCAGCGAGGCCCCCTTCGTGAAGTAGGCAAGGCCCGGGGCGCCAGCCGAGTCGAGGCCCATGGCGATGGGCCCGAAGGCCGCCACCTGCCCGACGGTGATGGGCGCCGTGGCCTCGGTGAAGGCCCCCGCGGTGCCGGAGCGCGTGCGGTAGAGCACCTGCTCCGTCGAGGTGACGTACGCGACGTGGGCGATGCCGCCGCGGAGTGCGAGCACGGGGTTCGACGGATCGCCCGAGCCGGGGTCCTGCCCGACGGTCGAGAGCGAGAAGTTCGCGCCCTCGTCGTCACTGAAGGCATAGCGAACGCCCACGCCAGGCTTGACGTAGGCGACGCCGATGCGGCCGGTCACCGGGTCGCGGGCCACCGACACCTGCCGGTTGGGGTGGCTGAGATCGACCTCGCCCACCACCTCGACGGTCTTCACCGTCTCGAAGGCCTTCGCCTCGCCGTTCCAGCGCGTGAAGACGACGCGCGTGTCGGAGCGCTGCCCGTCACCGTTCGGGTCGTCCCACACGGCGGCGACGAGCGGCTGGTTGAACTGGTCGGGCGCCGAAGTCACCGAGACACCGAAGCGCCCCTGGCCGACGGGCTGCTCGGCGACGATGGAGAAGCCCGGGGCCGGATCGGTGCCCTGGGGACGGCCGGCGTCGGGCGGGTCCATCATGGTGCCGGCGTCCACCTCGACGTCCATCGGGCGCGGGCGCGGCCCGCAGGCGACGGCGACGACGACGAGGCTCGAGACGACGAGGGACCGCAGCATGAGGCACGCTCCAGAGGCCCGCCCGGCGCGAGCCGCCGTGCGTCTTACCGAATCGACGCCGCGGTGGCGACCACCTCAGCCGAGGGCCTTGAGCACCTCACGGGCGATGACGATGCGCTGAATCTCGCTCGTGCCCTCGTAGATGGTCTGCACGCGGGCGTCTCGCAGGTACCGCTCGACGGGGAACTCGTCGATGTACCCGTACCCGCCGTGGATCTGGACGGCCTTGTCGGCGACGCGGTTCGACACCTCGGATGCGAACAGCTTCGCCATCGAGGCCTCGCGCGAGAAGGGCCGCCCGGCCTCCTTCATCGACGCGGCGCGCAGCGCGAGCAGCTCGGCCGCGCTCGTCTGCGTCTGCATGTCGGCCAGCATCCACCTGACGGCCTGGAACTCGCCGATGGCCGCGCCGAAGGCCTGCCGGTCCTTCGCGTAGCGCACCGACGCGTCGATGGCGGCCCTCGCGGTGCCGACCGCCTGTGAGGCGATGCCGATGCGGCCGCCGTCGAGGGCGATCATCGCGAGCTTGAAGCCGTCACCGAGCTTGCCGAGCAGGTTCTCGTCGGGCACCTCGCAGCCTTCGAACGTCAGCGGCACCGTGTTCGAGCCGCGCAGGCCCATCTTGTCTTCGGGCTTCCCGGCGACGAGCCCAGGGGTGCCCTTCTCGACGATGAAGCACGACAGGCCCCGGTTACCGTCGTTCGAGGTGCGCGCCCAGACGACGATGACGCCAGCGTAGGCGCCCGAGGTGATCCACTGCTTGGTGCCGTTGAGCACCCAGCGGTCGCCCTTCTTCACGGCGGTGGTGCGCCCGGCGCCCGGGTCGGAGCCGGCGTGGGGCTCGGAGAGCGCGAACGCTCCGGCGATCGCCTCGCCGCTCACCAGCGAGGTGACGTAGCGCTTCCTCTGCGCCTCGGTGCCGAACTGGGTGATGAGCTCGGCGCACATGTTGGTGACGCACATGCCCACCGAGGTGGAGCAGCACGCTCGGGAGATCTCGGCCACCGCCAGGGCGTAGCTGACGACGCCCGCGCCGGCGCCGCCGTACTCTGGCGGGACGTTGACGCCCAGCAGGCCGAGTTCGCCCATCTGCCGGTACGTCTCGACGGGGAAGCGCTCGAGCCGGTCGGTGTCGCGCGCCCTCGGCGCCACCACGTCACGGGCGAAGGTGCGCGCGGTGTCCTGGATCAGCCGCTGGGTCTCGGAGAGCTCGAAGTCCACGGGTGGACCGCCTTCAGTGAATCGCCTTGAGGTTGAACGGAAACTCGATGGGCCGGTCCTTGCCGTCGGGCGGCGCGGGGAACTGCATGGCTGAGAGCACGGCCGTCACGCAGTCGTGCAGGCGGGCGTCCTTCAGCGTGCTCCCCTTCTTGTCGATCTTCGCGCCCGTCACGAAGCCGTCGCCCGAGATGACGAAGGCGGTCTTCAGCACCCCCTCGACGGCGGTGTCTTTCGAAGCGAGGGTCTCCTCGTAGCAGGCCTGGATCTGCGGCTGGTACGACAGCACGACCTTCTTGATCGAGTCCGGCGTGAACGGCAGCAGCGCCAGGTCGAGGCCGTTGACCAGGGTGGCCGGGGCGCCGCCATCGGCGGTCTCCTTCACGGCGGCCGAGGCGCCGACGCTCTTGACCAGGTCCTTCATGGCCGTCTTTCCGCCCTTCGGCTCGGCGTGCAGCGACAGCGCGACGACGGTGGCGAGCAGGAGCATGGGCGTCAATCCTTCAGCAGGTTGGCGGCGATCACGATGCGCTGGATCTCGCTGGTGCCCTCGTAGATCTCGGTGATGCGCGCGTCGCGCACGTGGCGCTCGGCGTCCATCTCCTTCGAGTAGCCCATGCCGCCGAAGATCTGCAGCGCCTTGTTGGCGACGCGGCTGGCCATCTCGCTCGCGTAGAGCTTCGCCTGGGCGGACTCGCTCGAGTGCCGCGCGCCCTTGTCCTTCATCACCGCCGCGCGGTGCACCAGGAGCCTGGCGGCGTCGAGTTCGGTGGCCATGTCGGCGAGCATGAACTGAACCGCCTGGTGCTCTCGAATGAGCTTGCCGAAGGACTTGCGCTCACCGGTGTAGCGCACGGCCTCTTCGAAGGCGGCGCGGGCGATGCCCAGGGCCTGCGAGGCGATGCCGATGCGGCCGCCGTCGAGGGTCGACATCGCGACCTTGAAGCCGTCACCCTCTTTGCCCAGCATGTTCTCGGCCGGCACCTCCATGTCCTCGAAGTACATGGTGCAGCTCCACGCCGCGCTGATGCCCATCTTCTTGTCGGGCGGCATGCGCCGGAAGCCCCTGGTGTCGGTGGGCACGATGAAGGCGGTAATGCCTTTGTGGCCCGCCTCCTTGTTCGTCATGGTGAAGAGGACGATGGCGTCGGCCCTCGGGCCGTTGGTGATCCAGTTCTTCGAGCCGTTGATGACGTAGCGGTCGCCCTTCTTCACCGCGACGGTCTGCTGCGCCGCCGCGTCGCTGCCGGCCTGCGGCTCGGTGAGGCCGAAGCAGCCGAGCTTCTCGCCGCGAGCGAACGGCGTCAGCCACTTCGCCTTCTGCGCGTCGGTGCCGAACTTCATCACCGGGTCGCAGTAGAGGGAGTTGTTCACCGACATGATGACGCCGGTCGAGGCGCAGCCGCGGCTGATCTCCTCCATCGCGACGGCGTAGCTGACGTTGTCGAGGCCGGCCCCGCCCCAGGCCTCTGGCACCGCGATGCCCAGCAGCGACAGCTCGGCGAGCTGCCTCACCGCCGCCTCGGGCCACTCGTGGTGCTCGTCCCACCGGCGGGCGTTGGGGGTGAGCTCGCGCGCGGCGAACTCCCGGGTGAGCTTCTGAATGTCTCGCTGCAGGTCCGTCAGCTCGAAGTGCATGCCGCCGGTCCAATAGCAGGCGCGCCCGGCACCGTACAGCCGCGGAATCGCTGTCGTTCTGCACGAAGGCATGAGGCGCACGAACGGCCAGAGGCGAGGGCCAGAGGCGGGGCATGGAACGGGCCGGCGCGCCGTGGTGTCGAGCCCTCCGTCATGGAGAGCTCGAGCGTCGAACGTTGGTTTCTGAGCCCGCCCCGCGCCACCTGCCTCGACCACGCCCGGCTGGCCGACAGCGTCTGCGGCCGGTGCGGCGCGTTCCAATGCGAGGCCTGCCTGGGCTCGGCGCATGACGGGCTGTGCCAACCCTGCGCGGTGCTGACGGCGAAGCAGGCGCTGCCCGCGCTCTCGCGCCGCGTCGCGTGGAAGCTCGTGTTCCTGCCAGTCGTGGGCCTGGGGTGCCTCCTGTCGCTGGCGGCGCGCGGCGCGCCCCTGAGCCGCTTCAGCGGTGAGCAGACGGGCTTCCTGCTCGCCTGGGGGGTGCCGCTCCTGTGCGGCCTGGCGCTCCTGGTTCGCCCGCGCGCGCTGCCCGCCCTCGCCGGGAGCCTCGCCGCGCTGGCGCTGGTGGCGCTGGTGCTGGTGCCACCCCTGCTGGCGGACTTCACCGGCCTGCGGGTCCTCGACCTGGTGCTGCTCGGCGCCGGTCCAGCGGTAGCCCTGGTCGAGGCGGTGCAGCTCGACCGGGTTCGGCGCCGCCATGACCTGCTCGAGCGGCTCGCCGCCTGACGAGCCGCCCCGCGAGCGCCTCAGAGGTTCTTGAAGGCAGCCTTGCGCTTCTCGAGGAAGGCGCGCATGCCCTCTTTCTGATCGTCGGTGCCGAAGAGGAGCGCGAAGGCCTGGCGCTCGAGTTCGTTTGCGTCCTTCAGCGGCAGGTCGGCCCCGGCCTCGATGACGCGCTTGGCCTGCGAGAGGGCCAGCGGCCCGCGGGTGGCGATGGTGTGGGCGATCTCCTTGCACCGCGGCAGCAGCGCGTCGTGCGGGAGCACCTCGAGGGCCAGGCCGATCTCCTTCGCCTTCGCGGCGTCGATGGCCTCGCCGGTGAAGATGAGCTCCCGCGCGCGCAGCTTGCCGACCGCGCGCATCAGGCGCTGGGTGCCGCCGAAGCCGGGGATCACCGCGAGGCTCACCTCGGGCAGCCCGAGCTTCGCCTTCTCGCTCGCGTAGAGCAGGTCGCACGCGAGCGCGAGCTCGAGCCCGCCGCCGAGCGCGAAGCCGTTCACCGCCGCGATGGTGGGGAACGGGAGCGCCTCGAGCCGGGCCATCACCTGGTGGCCCTTCGCGGAGAAGGCGAGCGCCTGAGCGGGCGTGTACTGCGCCATCTCGGCGATGTCGGCGCCGGCGACGAAGGCCTTCCCGCCCTCGCCGGTGAGGATGAGCGCGCGCGTGTCGGCGTGGGCGGCGGCCAGCCCGAGGGCCTGGTCGAGCTCCTGCAGCACCTGCGCGTTGAGGGCGTTGAGGGCCTTCGGCCGGTCGATGGTGACGAGCGCGACGGGGCCGTCGAACGCCAGCGTGACGAACTCGAGCGTCATGGTCGTTCGCCTCGCCGTCAATAGGTGAAGAAGCCGCGGCCCGTCTTCTTCCCGAGCCAGCCGGCGTCGACGTATTGCTTGAGCAGCGGGCTGGGGCGGTACTTGTCGTCACCCAGGCCCTGGTGCAGCACCTGGGCGATGGCGAGCACGGTGTCGAGCCCGATGAAGTCGGCGAGCGTCAGCGGCCCCATCGGCTGGTTCGTGCCCAGCTTCATGGCGGTGTCGATGTCCTGCGGGCTCGCGAGCCCCTCGTGGAGCGCGAAGCAGGCCTCGTTCAACATGGGGATGAGGACGCGGTTGACGATGAAGCCGGGGAAGTCCTTCGAGACGACCGTCGTCTTGCCCATCTTCTCGGCCAGCGCCTTCGTGGTGGCGTAGGTGGCGTCGCTCGTCGCCGCGCCGCGGATCAGCTCGACGAGCTGCATCACCGGCACCGGGTTCATGAAGTGCATGCCGATGACCGCTTCGGGGCGCTTCGTCGCCGCCGCGATGCGGGTGATGGGGATCGACGAGGTGTTGGTCGCCAGCACGCCCCCCGGCCGCACCACGGCGTCGAGGTCGCGGAAGATGCGCTTCTTGAGCTCCTCGTTCTCGCTGACCGCCTCGATGCCCACGTCGACGTCCTTCAGCTCGAGCACCGCGCTGGCCGTCTTCAGCCGCGAGAGCGCCTGGGCCCGTTCCGCCTCGGGCAGCTTGCCCTTCTCGACGAGCTTGCCCAGGCCCTTCTCGATGCCGGCCTTCGCCTTCGCGACGACGTCGGCCGAGACGTCGACCAGCGTGACAGCGTGGCCCGAGGTGAGCCCGACCTGCGCGATGCCGGCGCCCATCTGGCCGGCCCCGATGACGACGATGTGGTTGAAGGACATGAGCGCGCTGATAGCAACGCGCGCCCTGCCCGTCACTGAAGCTCGCGAGAGAGCCGGCGGCAGTCGGGCGTATCGGGGGCTTCGTCGAGGCACCTCGCGACCGACGCCTTCGCGTCGTCGTGACGCCCGAGCTCGCGCTGCGCGCCGGCGAGCAGCAGCCAGGCCTCGGCGCGCGCCGGCTCGAGGATTACTGCCTGCTCGAGCGAGGGCAGCGCCTGGCTCGTCTTCCGTTGCAGCAGCAGCGCCCGCGCGAGCCCGAGGTGGCCGTCCGTCACCCGGGGCGCCGAGATGATGAGCTGGCGGTACGCCCGCTCGGCGGCCGCGAACTGGCGCTGCCGCAGGTGCAGCCCGGCGAGGTTGCCGCGCGCCTCGGCGTAGTCCGGGTTCACCGAGAGCGCCTGGCGGAACAGCCCCTCGGCCTCGGCGAGGCGCCCGTCCTCGAGAAGGAGCACGCCGAGGTTGTTCGCCGCCTGGGCCTGGGTCTGGTTGCTCCGCAGCGCCCTGATGAACCAGGCCTTCGCGCCCGCGCGATCGTTTCGCAGCTTGCGGATCAGCCCCTTGTTCGACTGCGCGTCGCCGTAGAAGTCGCAGAACTCGAGCGAGTGGTCGCACAGGGCCTCGGCCTCGTCGAGGTGCCCGGCCTCGATCGCCTCGGCGCAGCGGGTGTTGTACTCGACGGCGATGGCGCTGGGCGGCGCCCGGGGCACGCAGGCCCAGAGGCTCACGGCAGTCAGGACGGTGAGGTGGCGCTCCATGTTCGTCTCCTGTGTCCGGGACAGAGGCTGGTGGACACGGAGACGAGCGTCGTCGGCGCAGCGGCGACCGGCGCGACGGCGGGGCGAACGATGGCTGGCGCCACCGCCCGCACCACCTTCAAGCCATCCGACAAGCGAACGACGAGGGGCATGAGGCCGTTATCGGCTGGGCACCGCCCCCTGTTGCGTCGGCTCGAGGACGAGGGCGTCGGCCTCGCCCGGGTCGAACCCTTGCGAGAAGACGACCGGCTCGCCGGCGTCGCCCAGCCACACCCTCGCAACGGCCCGGTGCGACCCGCGCTGCAGCACGACGTCCTGGCGCAGCTCCGCCGTCAGCCCCGACGGCGTCATGCGCTCCTCGCGGCGGAGCAGCGCGGCGTCACTCCACAGCTCGAGCGTCACCCGCCGCACGTCGCCGTAGGGCACCGGCAACCGCCAGATCACCTCGCGCGTCGTCGCGAAGAAGCCGAAGCCGCCCCGCCACACCACGCCGCCGATGACGAGCGCGAGCACCAGCGGCAGGCGCCGGCGAAGCGGCGAGGCCTCACTCCGACTCGGCGTCGCCGGGCTCGTCACGCAGCTTCTGCTTCGGCTCGTACTTCGTCTTCAGGTCGCTCACCGTCACCTTCGGGAGCAGCGACGGCGCCTGGCCCTTCACCCGGTCGGGCACCAGCTTCACCTCGGCGCGCACCTCGATCGTCATGCCGGCGATCATCTTGAGCACCTCGTCGCGCATGCGGTCGCTCTGGAGGAACTTCCGCACCTCCTCGACGATGACGCGGCCGATGTCCTCTTTGGTGCGCTCGGCCTGCGTCAGCACGAGGCTGAGCACCTCTTTGGGCAGCTTCAGCTGGCTGGCGACCTTGCGAAGGCCCTCCTCGCTCATCACCACCGCGCCGAGGCTCGCCGCGGCGAAGCGCCGCACGAAGTCGGTCACGAAGCCATGCCGCTGCTCCTCGGTCGCCTCGTCGTCGAGCGGGTCCATCTCGGGAGGGGTCTCGACGGTTGCCATGCCCTCGATGCAGCACACTTGACGCGACGCGACAAGGTGTACCCACAGCCCCTTTGGAACCCCGCGCGCCGGAGCGCGGGGCGGGCCTGACCGTCACCGCGCCTCGACGACGCGGGAGCGCTGGCTCACGAGGCCGACACCTTCACCACGGTGGCCTGGCGCAGCACGTTCTCCTGCGAGATGCGCGCGGCGACCCGCCCGGCCAGGGCCATGAAGGCCTTCGCCTCGTCGGACTCGGGGTGCCCCACCATGACGGGAATGCCCCGGTCTCCACCCTGGCGGATCTTCAGGTCGAGCGGCACCTCGGCGAGGAACGTCACGTCCATCAGCTCCGCCGCGCGGCGGCCGCCGCCGACGTCGAAGATGTGCGTGCCCTTGCCGCAATGCGGGCAGAGGAACTGGTTCATGTTCTCGACGATGCCGAGCACGGGAATGCTGAGCTTGTCGAACATCTGCTTGGCACGCACCACGTCGGCCAGCGCCACGTCTTGAGGCGTCGTCACCAGCACGGCGCCCGACGAGCGCACTTGCTGCGCGACGGTCAGGGGCACATCGCCGGTGCCCGGGGGCAGGTCGAGCACGAGGTAATCGAGCTCACCCCAGTTCACGTCACGCACCAGCTGCATGAGGGCGCCCTGTACCATCGGCCCACGCCAGATGAGCGCCTGGTCGGCCTCGACGAGGAAGCCGATCGACATCACCTTGAGGCCGTGCGCCTCGAGCGGCTCGAGCGTCTTCTCGTCACGGCTCACCGGGCGGCGCTTGAGGCCCGTCATCACGGGAATCGACGGGCCGTAGAAGTCGGCGTCGAGCAGGCCCACCTGCGCGCCGTGCTTCGCCAGCGCACAGGCGAGGTTGAGCGCCACGGTGCTCTTGCCCACGCCGCCCTTGCCCGCACCCACCAGCACCACGTTCTTCACGCCCGGTAGCAGCGACGCGCCGCTGCCCCGCGGCGCGCCCCGGGTGCGCGCGGTCATGTCGAGGGTCAGCTCCGACAGGCCCCGCACCGAGCGCAGCGCGGCCTCGGCGTCGGTCTTGATCTTCTCCTTCATCGGGCACGCCGGCGTCGTCAGCTCGATGGTGACGCTCACCCGGCCACCCTCGATGCGCAGGTTCTTCACCATGCCCGCCTTCACCACGTCCTGGTTCAGGTCGGGGTCCATCACCGTCGAGAGGGCCGCGAGAATGTCGGTTTCCTGAACGCTCATGGTGACTCCGGAAAACGGGGCAGGTACAGCGGGCCGGACCCAATACGGGCCGACTCACTGCCGCGCAAGGCATGACGCATGAGCCACTACCTGTCCGGCATTCTGCACATCATCGCCATCGAGGCCTTCATGGCCCTGCTGGTGATCGATCGCCTGCTCGGAGACCGGCACCAGCGCGCGCGGCAGTTGGCCTTCTCGCTGCTCGCCACCGTGATGGCCTTCGGGTGGACGACGTGGGGCGTCGGGCGGCAGGGCCTCGACCCGGGCTGGGTCGCCGGCGCGATTCCTCTCGTGTGGCTGTGCCACTGGCTGGTGCGGGCGGCGCTGGGCCGTGAGACGTCGGAGCGCGCGCAGACGGTCCGCGAGCGCCTCGCCACGCTCGCGCGGCCGCTGAGGCTCCCGCCAGTCGCGCTGGCCGGGGTCGCCTGCGCGGCGCTGGCCGTCGGCTATTCGTACGTCGCAGTGGGCCACGAGGGCGTCACGACGAGCCTGGTGCGCGTCAGCTGTGCCGCCGAGTGCGATGCCTCGATCACCGGGGCCCCGGGGCGCCGCGTGGACCGGGGCGTCTGGGAGCTCGGCCCGCTCAAGCCGGGGCCGGCGACCGTCGCGGTGTCTGGCCGGGGGTCGACGACCCTCGACGTGCCCCCGGCAGTCATCGTCGAGGTGGTGGCCTCTGACACCCGCCTCGACGTCACCGGCACCCGCCAGCGCAGCGTGCCCGCCTGGGTGCACCAGCACGAACAGTTCCACTTCTACCTGGGCGCCAAGTACCAGCGCGAGGTCGGCTGGTTCGACCTCTACGTGGCGACCATCATGGCCGACCGCGAGACGGTCAACGTCATGGCGGCGCTGACGAAGACGCGCGACAACCATACCTTCGAAGAGGTGCCGGTCGAGCGCGCGCTCGAGCAGGCGCCGCGCATTCGCGCGCGGTTCTCGGACGAGCGCTGGGCGGCCTTCAAGGCCGACTGGGTGACGATGGCGCGCTCCTGGCCGTGGATGAACTGGACCGGCGTGATGAACGATCACGGCAACTCGAACTCGCCGGCCTGGTCGATCATCGCCGCGCCCATCGCGCGGCTGGTGCCGCTGTCGATCCCCAACCAGTCGATGCTCGGCTGCATCGACCTGTGGCTCATGCTCGCCCTGTTCCTCGTCATGTACGAAACCTTCGGCGTGCGCCTGGCGAGCGTGGCGCTCTTCATGTGGGCGTGCGTGCCGGTGGTGTTCGGCTACCTCGCGGGCTCGTTCCTGCGGTGGGACTGGCTCTTCGCGCTCGGGCTGGCGGCCTGCGCCCTGCACCGCGAGCGCTGGGGCACGGCCGGCGCGCTCTTCGGCTTCTCGGTGGCCACCAAGCTCTTCCCGCTGTTCTTCGGCGTGGCGCTGCTCGTGCGCGTGGCCTTCGAGTGGGCCCGCACGCGCACCCTCGAGGCGCGGTGGATCGCCTTCGGCCGAAATGCCGCGCTGTCCGTGATGGCCTGCGTGGCCGTGTCGAGCGCGCTCTTCGGCCCGTCGGCCTGGGCCGAGTACGTCGAGCGCATTCAGGTGGCGCAGGTCGAGAAGTTCTACAGCAACCAGCACTCGCTCAAGACGGTGTTCCTGCAGTTCGTCGGTCCCGGCGAGAGCCCGCTCGCCTCGGGCCTCTTCCCGCCCGTCATCAAGCAGTCGCTGCCCGAGGTCGACATCAAGGACCATTCGCTCGGCTTCCTGCTCGCGCGCCTGGCGTTGACGGCCCTCATCGCCGTGCTGCTGCGCCGCGCGAGCTCCCTCGAGGCCTTCACCCTCGGGCCCCTGCTCGTCTTCACCTGGCTGACGGTGAACATGTACTACTGGAACATGCTGAGCCTGCTGGCGCTCGGCCTCGCGTCGCGCCCCCAGCGCCACTTCCTGCTGATGCTGCTCGGGCTCTTCGCGACGTACATCACCTTTTACACCTACCAGCACCTGAACCGGGGCTTCGCCGAGGGCTACCTCGTGGCGATGTGCATGCTGGGGCTCATCGTCGCGACGGCCCTCGCCGAGTGGAGAGACCAGCGCCGGGCGCTTCCGGCCGCGCCTTGAGCTGACGGCGTCACGCGCGCGTCGCGCTGCGCACCGCTCGGGCGAGCCCGGCCCAGGGCACCCGGCGAACGGCCTCGTCGGGCGTCACCCACTCGAAGGCGTCGTGCTCGGCCGGGTCGAGCCGCACCTCGGCGCCTACCACCGACGCCGTGAAGGGGAACTCGCGGGCGACGCTCGGACGCCCCTCGAGCGGCCCGAGCGCGAAGGCATGCGGCACGTCGAGGGGGTGAACCGGCGCCTCGAAGCCCGTCTCCTCGCGCAGCTCCCGGCGCGCCGCCACGTCCGCCCGCTCCCCCGGCTCCAGCCGCCCCGTCACCGGCTGCCAGAAGCCGCCCCGCGCCGCGGTCCTTCGCAGCAGCAGCACGCGCCCGCCGCCCGGGTCGGTCACCACCACGCTCACCGTCTCGAGCGGCGGCGGCGCCTCGACCAGCGCGCACTCGAAGACCTCGCCGAAGCGCCGGAGGAGCCTCACCTCCACCTCGGCCAGCGAGGGCACACCGCCGGGCAGCTCCTTCGCCATCGAGGTGACCCCCGCCTCGGAGATGCCGCAGGGAACGATCAGCTCGAAGTGGGCGAGGTCGGGGGCGACGTTCAGCGCGAAGCCGTGGCGGGTGTACCAGCGCGACAGGTGCACCCCGAGCGCGCAGATCTTCCGCGGGCCGCCCAGCCGGGAGGCCTCGACCCACACGCCGGGCCACCTCTCGATGCGCGTCGCCGTCACGCCGAAGTCCGACAGCGTGCGCAGCACGACCTCTTCGAGCGAGCGCACGTACCGCCGCACGTCCTGCCGCCCGGGCCCGAGGTGCAGCAGCGGGTAGCCGACGAGCTGCCCCGGCCCGTGGTAGGTGACGTCGCCACCCCGGTCGGTCTCGTGCAGCGCCACCCCGAGGCGCTCGAGCTCGTCTGCCGACCGCAGCACGTTCGCCCGGTCGGCGCCGCGGCCCAGGGTGAGCACCGGCGGGTGCTCGAGGAGCAACAGCGTGTCGGGCACCGTCCCTTGCCGTCGCGCCGCCTGGAACTGCTGCTGCAGCTCGAGACCATCGGGGTACTCGACCCGGCCGAGCCGGTGCCAGGTGACGGGCGTCATCGCGGTGCGCTCCCGGGCCCGCGGGTGCGCGTGATGCCGGGGCGCGACGACCGGTCGGGCGCCAGGCGCGCGCGGCCGACACGGGCGCAGCGCGGCGCCGCTGCGCGTAGACGAACGGCCCGAACGGTTCGCGGACGATCGAACCACGCGGCGCATCCGGGTGAGGCCACCCTTGTCCCCTCGGCGATGGCCCGGCACGACGCCGGAGCGACGCCGCCGCCCGCGTGCGCCCTCGCGGTGACGAGCCCCCGGCGGCCTCGCGCCGCCCCGCCGCTCCGGCCCCGGCGGGCGGCCCGCACAGCCGGCGCCCTCACCGCAGGCCTCGTGTCATCCACCGGCATATTTCCCCGGCGGGATGCGGGCGATCAACGCCGCGAGCTCCCTGGCGCCCCGCCCCGACTTCTCGGCGAGCGAGATGAGGGTCTCAACGACGCCCGTCGGCACCTCGGCGCCGCGCACCGCGAGCAAGCTCATGGCCAGGTGCCGCAGCGCCTCGCGGTCTGGCCTCGACAGCGGCAGGACGGCGTCGACCCTCGAGAGCAGCGACGGCGACAGCCGCTCCTCGACGGCCCGGTGCAGCGAGTCGGTGTCGTACACGGGCTCCGCGCCCTGCGCACCCTGGAGCACGAGCACGGGAGCCGGCGCGTCACCCCGGCTCGCGAGCACCGCGCGCCGCGTCGGGTGCGCGTCGAGCCACGCCAGCAGCGCGCGCTCCTCGTCGGCCGACAGCGGTGTCGACAGGTCGACCAGCACCGCGTCGTCGTCGGCGGAGGTGAAGGGCCGTGCGGCCGGCCGGCCCAGGCTCTCGAGGAAGGCCGTCTTGCCCGTCCCCTCGGGGCCGACCACGAGGGCGACGCGGGGCTTTCGGCGGAGCCACTCGGCCCTCGCGGCGGCCTGGGCCGGCAGCTCCGCCCTTGCCGGCGCCTTCGTCGGCGTCGGCGTCGGCGTCGGCTCTGACGAGAGCGCAGGGGCGGCGGGGGGCGCAGGTGAGCGCCCCGCGGGCGCCTCGACGCGGAGCTGCAGGAGGCCGGTGCTCGTCACGAGGCAGGCCCCGCAGATGAACGCGCCAGCAGGCCCGGCCACCAACTGCCCCGCCTCGTCTCCCGGGCGGCAGCAGAACGAGCACCAGGCCGCGAGCGCCGGGTCGGCCAGCTGGGGGCCGCGGTCGAACGGAGACAGCCCACTCGGCGAGCGCCTCGCCCGCTCGTGACGTTCGATGAGCTCGTCTCCGAAGCCGAGCCCGTCGTCGTCGGGCGGCTGGACCCGGCCCTCGACGCCGAACGGCTCGTCGTCGCGCAGCAGCGAAGCCAGCCGCTCGTCGAAGGCGAAGTCGACGGCTTCCCCCCCGGGCCCTGACCGCGGGTCCATGAGGCGAACCGCGTCATCCCCCTGAGGGCGGAGGCGAGCCTGGCGCTCCGGGTCGCCCGGCTCGGTTCCCCGCCCTGATGAAGGGAGGTGAGCACGCTCGCTCACCCCATCGAGTGCCCCCGCGCCGGGCCCTTCGACGAGCGGAGCGGGGGCCGCGACGTCGGGCGCCCCCGGCAGGCGCTCAGGCCTGCGCGCGCGCAGCCCGGCGGCGGCCTCGGCGTCTTCGACGAACCGGCGCAGGCGAGCCTCGGCGTCGCGCAGCGCGGCGTCACCCCACTCGCCTCGCGGACCAGGCGCGGCGCCGTCTCTCCGCGCCTGGGCGGCAGCGCCGCCGGCATCGAGCGGCCCGCTCGCACTCCGGGCGGAGGCGCCAGCGACGCTCGGCCGCGCCGCGCCCGCATCGTCGTCAGACCGGGGCCACGCCTCGTCCACCGTCACCGCCGGCGCGCGGCCCTCGAGCCGCTCGATGTAGCGCTCCAGCTGGTCGGCCCGGCGGTCCAGCTGGCGGGCGCGGTAGAACGCGACCGCCTGCTGCAGGTGCCGCACGGCCACCTCGACCTCGCCAGACACCTCGGCTCGCTGCGCCGCCGCCAGGAGTGAACGAATCTCCGAAGCCATCGCAGCAAGGTTACCGGGCCGGCGCGCCGTTCGCAGCGGGCAATCAGCGTTCGGCCGAGGCTACGAGGGGGCGGGGCCACGCACGCCGAGCAGCACACCCGCGCGCGACGCGGGCCAGGCACGCGTCCGCGGCCGGGCAACCGACCTGGCTTGGGCGCCTTCGCGTCACCATCGCCGATGCGTCAGCGGCGCTTCGCCAGGGCCTGCCGCTCCTCGGCGCTGAAACCCGCCTCGGCGAGCACGGCCTCGCTGTCGGCCCCGAGCGCCGGAGGCGCCCGCGTCGAGATGGGCCCGAAGTCGAGCGGCGTCTTCAGGTGCACGCCCTCCTCGCCCTTCACGAAGAGCCCACGGGCGACGAGCTGAGGATCCGCGAGCACCTCGTCGCCCTCGTTCACCGGCTCGACACAGAGGTCGTGCTGCTTCAGCAGGGCGACCCAGTGTGAGAGCGGCTTCGACGCGAAGATGGCCTCGAGCTCGCGGCGGGTCTTGCGCCCCTCCTCGCCCAGGTCGTACCCGCCGGGCATCAGCTCGGGGCGGCCCAGCAGCGCGCACAGCCCCCCGAAGAACTTCGGCTCGAGCGACCCGACGGCCAGCCACCGCCCGTCCTGGGTTTGGTAGAGCCCATAGCAGGGGTAGCCTCCGTTGAGCGCTTCGGCGCCGCGCTCGAGGGGACCGCCCTCGGCCCCCATCATCAGCCGCGCCCCCAGGTGCATGTGGAGGAACGCCACCGCCCCGTCCGTCATCGAGACGTCGACGAAGCGGCCCCGCCCCGTGCGCTCCCGCTCGTGCAGTGCCGCGAGGAGTCCGACGAGCGCGAACAGGCTGCCGCCGCCGATGTCGGCCATCTGGACGCCCGGCATGGCCGGCGCTCCACCCCGCTGGCCGCCGTAGGCGAGCGCTCCGGCGCGGGCGATGTAGTTCAGGTCGTGCCCGGCCCGGAGCCGGTCGGGCCCGGTCGCGCCGTAGCCCGAGATGGCGCAGTAGACGAGGCGCGGGTTCTCTTTCGCGAGCACCTCGTAGCCGACGCCGAGCTTGTCCATCACGCCGGGCCGGAAGCTCTCGACGAGCACGTCGTACTGCCGGGCCAGCCGCTTCAGCGCCGCGACGCCGCCCGGCGTCTTCAGGTCGAGCGCGAGCGAGCGCTTGTTGCGGTTGAGCGCCAGGAAGAGCGCCGACGTGTCGCCCTTCATCGGCGGCATGTTCCGCGTGTAGTCGCCAACCTCGGGCTCCTCGACCTTGTCAACGGTGGCGCCGAGGTCGGCGAGCACCAGCGTGGCGTAGGGCCCCGGGAGCAATCGGGAGAGGTCGAGCACCTTCAGCCCCTGCAGCGGCAGTGACACGAGACGCCCTTTCGGAAACGGCACGGGGCCCGGCGTCTGAGGACAGAGACACCAGACCCCGAGCGTGAGACGACCAGTGAGACGCGATCAGCCCATCAGCTTGGCGAGCTTCATCGCCAGGCCCATGTCCATAGGCTTGAACTTGAGCTTGCCCTGCATCGCCGCCATCTGCGCGTTCATCTGCTTGTTGATGATCTTCTCGAAGTCACCGGCCGCGGCCATGATCGTCATCTTCGACTCGCCGTTCTTGCCGGCCGAGACCCAGCCCTCGGTCTTCGTGCAGTCCAGCGTCCAGTCACCGCCGCCGTCCCCCGAGATGCTGAAGTGGACGACCGCGTTGATGTCCTTCGCGAGCTCAGGCTTCGCGGCAAGGCGCTTGGGGATCTCGGTCTCGAGGATGTCCTTGATGGCCATGGCGTAGTGCTTCCTTCGTCACTGCTGGGTGGGTGTTGACTGCTGAATCAACGAAGCGCGCGGACCGTAGTGACGCGCGCCGCCGGGGTCAAAGGAAACTCAGCGCCCGGTGGGCCAGGCGGCCTCCTTGCGGAAGAGCTCGAGGAACTGCGCGAAGGGCATCGTCTTCAGATCCTGCCCGCCGTACCGACGCGGCGCGACGGCCTGCTGCTCGACCTCACGGTCACCGATGACGAGCGTGAAGGGGATCTTCTGCACCTGCGCCTCGGCGATCTTCTTCTGCATCGACAGCCCGCGCTCGTCGACCTCGACGCGGAAGCCCTCGGCCGCGAGCTGCGCCTTGAGCTGGTTCGCGTACTCGTACTGGCGGTCAGCGACGGTGACGATGAGCGCCTGGGTGGGCGCGAGCCACGCGGGGAAGGCGCCGGCGTAGTGCTCGATGAGGATGGCGATGAAGCGCTCGAACGAGCCGTAGATGGCGCGGTGGAGCACGACCGGGCGGTGCTCCTTGTTGTCCTCACCGATGTACGAGAGGTCGAACCGTTGGGCGGCGACGTAGTCGAGCTGCACGGTGCCGAGCTGCCACTTGCGCCCGATGGAGTCGGACACGTCGAAGTCGATCTTCGGCCCGTAGAAGGCGCCGTCTCCGGGCTTGAGCTCGTACTGCACCTTCATCGTCTCGAGCGCCTGCTGGAGGCCCGCCTCGGCCTTGTCCCACTGCTCGTCGGTGCCGATGCGCTGGGCGGGCCGGGTCGAGAGCTTCGCCTGGTAGGTCAGGCCGAACGCCGCGTAGACGGTGTCGAGCAGGCGAACGAACTTCTCGACCTCGGCGCCGATCTGATCTTCGCGGCAGTAGATGTGCGCGTCGTCCTGGGCGAACTGGCGCACGCGGGTGAGCCCCGAGAGCGCCCCCTGGGCCTCGTTGCGGTGCAGCACGTCCTGGGTGTGCAGGCGCAGCGGCAGATCGCGGTACGAGTGCTTCTTGAAGCCGAAGTACAGGTGGTGTGACGGGCAGTTCATCGGCTTGAGCGAGAAGTGCAGCTCGCCCGACTCCGAGTCCTGCACGAGGAACATGTTCTCCTTGTACTTGTCCCAGTGGCCGCTGGTCTCCCAGAGGCCCTTGTTGAACAGCAGCGGCGTCTTGATCTCGACGTAGCCGTTGTCGAGCGCGAGCTTGCGCATGAAGCCCGAGAGCGTCGTGTACAGCGCCGTGCCCTTGGGCGACCAGAAGGCCGAACCCGGCGCGAACGGGTGGAAGTGGAAGAGATCGAGATCCTTCCCGAGCCGGCGGTGATCGCGCTTCGCCGCCTCCTCGCGTTGCTTCACCCACGCGTCGAGCTGCTTCTGATCGAAGAAGGCGATGCCGTAGATGCGCTGCAACATCGGGTTCTTCGAATCGCCGCGCCAGTACGCACCCGAGCTCGAGAGGATCTTGATGACGCCGATCTTCCCCGTCGAGGGGCCGTGGGGCCCCAGGCAGAAGTCGACCCAGTCGCCGTGCTTGTAGAGCGTGAGCGTCTTCGCGCCCTTCGCGACGATGTCGTTGACGATCTCGACCTTGAAGGTCTCGCCCTTGCGCTGGAACAGCGCGATGGCGGCGTCGGGCGAGACCTCTTCGCGCACGAAGGCCACGTCCTTGTGGACGATCTCGTTGGCGCGCTTCTCGACCTGCTCGAGCTCTTCGGGCGTGAAGGGCCGCTCGCGGAAGAAGTCGTAGTAGAAGCCCTCGTCGATGGTGGGGCCGATGGTGACCTGCGTCCCGGGGAACAACTGCTGCACGGCGTCGGCGACCACGTGCGCGGCGTCGTGACGGGCGACCTCGAGGGCCTCGGCG
>JADCJJ010000369.1 GCA_020247085.1 Myxococcaceae bacterium
AACGACGTGGGCTTCTTCGAGCACCTCGACCGCAACGCCGAGAAGATCATGCGGGCCGACCCGTCGATTCACGCCGTGGTGATGGGCCACACGCACGTGCCGATGCTGCGCACCTTCCCGGGCGGACGGGTGTTCGTGAACACCGGCACCTGGATTCCGATGGTGGACCTGGGCCTCGGGCGGCTGGGGCAGCGGCTCGAGCTGCACTACGCCTTCATCGAGTGGGGCGAGGGCCCGCCGCGGGTGTCGCTGCGACGGTGGCACGGCAAGCGCGCCGAGAGCGAAGAGATCATCGCTTGACCGTGGCCCGGGCCGGCCGGCTCGCGTCGGCGGGGCGCGGGCGCCGCACCCGGCGCGTCGGCGGGGTGCCACGACGCGGCGGGCCCTTCGGCGCGGGCGCGTCGGGCCCCTCGCCGTACGAGGCGCGCAGGAACCGGCCGTAGGTGGCGAGCTCGTCGCGCAGGGCGGCGGGCTCGACGACGCGAACGTGCTCGCGCCACGAGGCCACCCAGTTCGTCACCTCGTACGATGGGGTGCACGCCATGCGCAGCCGCAGTCCACCGTCGGGAAGGTCCTCGCGCGTCTCGGACGGGTGCCAGGTGCGCTCCTCGATGTAGGGCCGCGCGAAGGCGTCGAAGTCGAGCACGAAGGTCTGCGTGCCCTTGCCGATGAAGACACCGAAGGCCGAGTCCTCGAGGCGTTTCGGATCATAGTCGGGCGGCAGCGGCTCGACCTCGTCGAGCACCTCGAGCGTCTTCAGGCGCTGCAGGTTGAGGAGCAGCACGGTGGCGAAGTGGGCGTGCCACGCGTGCAGGTAGAGGGCGCCGTTGTGTACCAGCAGGCGGAGCGGGAGCATGCGGAAGCGGCGCTCCTTGTTGCCGCTGCTGGGCGCGCGGTAGGTGACGACGCAGGCGTTGCGGCGGGTGATGGCCGAGATGAGGGGCCACACCACGTCGGGCGGCGCCTGCCGCCACGCGAACTTCTCCCAGCTGAAGAAGCACTGATCGAGCTCAGCGAGCTGGCGGCGGCCCTTCGCGCCCAGCGCCTTCTCGACCCGCAGGGCGAGATCCTCGAGCACCGAGAAGAGGGAGTCGGAGCGCTTGACGAAGACCGACTCGTCCATCGCGATGCGCAGGGCGAGGAAGTGCGAGGCGTCGAGCAGCGAGGTGAGGCGGGTGCTGGCGTCGGAGGCGATGCGCCAGCGCTTCTTCCCGTCGTCACCGCTGTCACCGAGGAGCGGAATGCCGGCCTCCTGGATGGCGTCGAAGTCGCGGCGGATGGTGCGGGTGGTGGTGCCGTTCTCTTCGGCGAGCTCGTACAGCGTGCGGCCGCCGAGGCGGTCGAGCTGGTGGAGGATGCGGAGGATGCGGACGACCTGCTCGTTGCGCGCGGCGGACTCCGCGAGGCGCGGCGCCGGCGGCTTCGGTGACTTCGGCACGAGTGAACCCCTCCCGGGCGAAGCATAGCCGCCGGACGGCGCGCCGCGGTCGGCGGCGGAGGCGCTCGCCGCGGGAGCCTCGGGCACGGCGACGGCGGCCGGTGGCGTCGGGGTGGCGGTGGGGGCGGACGCACGGGGTGATGACATGGCGGTCGGCGCTACACCCCGGCCGTGACAGCTGGGGTCACGGCCGCGAGCCGGACGAGGCTGACCCGAGCCGTCAGGGCCGTGGGGTCGAGTGCCGGGCCACGGAGGCAGACGCATGGGCATCGGCATCGTCGTTGGCGTGCTCCTGGCGCAGTCGGGGTGCACGAAGGACACCGACTGCAAGGGAGCGCGGGTCTGCGAGGCGCGGGTGTGCGTGAACACTCCGCCCGAGGCAGTGCCGGCCACCGTGACGCCGCCGCCTCCGCCACCGCCCGCCCCGCCCTCACCGCCATCGCCGGTCGCCACGCCAACGGAGGTGCAGGTGGACGAGCCCACGCGCCGACGCCCCCACGTCGACGACTTCCCGCGCGTCATCAGGAGAGATGGACTCGTGTGCGTCCAGTCGCTCACCGACGCGGGCCTGCCGAAGGAGGACTGTCGTCGGGACGAGCGGCGGCGGGTACGCACCCCAGCGCCCGGAACCGAGCCTGAGCCGCCGCTGGGCCGCAACGAGCCCGAGCCCCCGGCGGCCCAGGCGCGCTCGACGCTGGTCGCAGACTTCGGCGGAGCGGGGACCCTGGGCCTGCTGCTGGCTGGGCGTGGCGCCGTGCTGCCGGGGTTCGGGCTGCATGGTGCCCTCGGGAGCCGATGGTCCGAGTTCGTCGGCGTGATGGGCGTCGTCGACGTGACGCTCGGCTTCGTCGCCGGCTCGACCGTCATCGCCCTTACGGCGGCGCCGGCGCTGCGGCTCGGGGACCGGACCCACGCGACCGTGGCCCTGGGTCCCGCGGTGTTGGCGGCCAGCGGCCTCATCGGGAACCTCGCGGGCCTCGCAGGCAGCCTGCTGGTGCGCGGCGTCTTCCCCATCTCCGAGGGGTTCGGCGTTCATGCCCAGCTCGGCCTCACCTTTGACGCCTCGGGGGCGGTGATGAGCCTGGCGCTCGGTGTGGGGGGCTCGGTCCTGTGAGCGAAACGCCTCGCCCCTGGCAGACCGGGCGGAGGCAGCGTCACCACCACCGCGACGAGCCGGCGCATCGCGCCCATCGAGCGCAGCGCCAGCGGGGTGGCGTACGCCGGGCAGCCTGAGCAGACGTCGAGTTCGGCACGGCGACCGCGAGGCGCTCCCGGCGGCCTGCCTCACCGGCCGTCATCGCCAGGTGAAGGCGGTCCAGGGCGGTTCCCGTCCGAGGGCCCGCGCTCCGCGCCCTCAGCCGGCAGAGGCGAGACGACCGCGCACCGTGACGTGTGCGTCGTCTCGTCGTCGGTGGTCTTGGCCAGGGAGAAGACCGTCAGGCCGTGTGCGGCGCCGAGGAGCGGAAGGCCACCCTCCCGGCTGGCGTCGAAGTCTCGGCGGAGGGTGCGGGTGGTGGCAGCCCTCTTCGTCGAGCTCGTCCTGCGGGCGACCGAAGCGGCAGG
>JADCJJ010000037.1 GCA_020247085.1 Myxococcaceae bacterium
CCTTGACCATCGTGCAGGGCGGCGTCGAGGCGGTGAACGCGCTCGTCGATCACCCCGAGGTGCGCGCGGTGGGCTTCGTCGGCTCCACGCCGGTGGCGAAGGCCGTGTACACGCGCGCGACGGGCCTGGGGAAGCGGGCGCTCTGCCTCGGCGGCGCGAAGAACCACATCATCCTGATGCCCGACGCCGACCCCGACATCGCCGCCGCCGGCATCACCGACTCGTTCACCGGCTGCGCGGGCCAGCGCTGCATGGCGGCCTCGGTGGTGCTCGCCGTCGGCAAGGTCGACGGCATTCTCGCGAAGGTGGCCGAGCGGGCCGCGGCGCACCGGGTGGGCGAGACGATGGGCGCCATCATCACCCGCCAGCAGGTGGACTTCCTCAGAGACGCCATCGCCCGCAGCGAGCGCGAGGGCAGTCGCCCGCTCGTCGACGGGCGCGCCGTCACGCCGCTGCCGGGCTACGAGCGCGGCAACTGGCTGGGCCCCACCATCCTCGACGGTGTCAGGCCCGGGAGCGAAGCCGCCACGAAGGAGCTGTTCGGGCCGGTGCTCTCGGTGATGCGCGTCGCCTCGCTCGACGAGGCCCTCGCCATCGACGACGGCGTCGAGTTCGGCAACGCGACCAGCGTCTTCACCTCGTCGGGCGCCGTCGCCGAAGAGGTCGCCCGCAGGGCCAGCAGCGGGATGATCGGCATCAACATCGGCGTGCCGGTGCCCCGCGAGCCCTTCTCGTTCGGCGGCACCTACGAGTCGAAGTACGGCGCCGGCGACATCACCGGCCCCGCGTCGCTCTCGCTGTGGACCGACCTGAAGAAGGTCACCACGAAGTGGACGATGCCCAAAGACCAGAACTGGATGAGCTGAACGCCCCCCGGAGCCCCCATGCCCACCTCACCGTCCCACCGGCTGCGCAAGTCTCACGTCGTCCTCACCTCGCACCCGCACTTCATCTACGGCGACTCGCCCGAGGTGCGCTGGGGCGCGAAGGAGCCGCGCGAGCGCGGGCCCATCGTGGCGTCGTTCACCAACAAGCTGCACCGCAACGCCATCGGCTCGCACTCGGGCAGCTACACCATCTACCGCGCGCTGGCCCTCGCCGCCGGCCAGATGGACCCCGACCACCGGCCCGATCTCACCAACACCGACCCGGTGACGCGCATCGGCCCCTTCCCGTCGTGGTTCGACCCGGAGCGCATCGTCTCGCTCGACCCCTGGGGCCACCTGGTGCACCAGGCCTTCAAGAAGGAGCTCGCCGCCGGCATGGACGTGCGGCCCACCATCGCGGTGACGCGCGCGCACCTGGTGATGACCGAGCTCGAGAACGCCATCAACCAGGGCCGCCTCTTCGTCGACGGGACCGTGGTGAAGCCCAACAAGGACGTGGCGGTGACCAAGGCCGCCATCGAGCCCGTCTGGTACCTGCCCGGCGTGGCGAAGCGTTTCGGCATCGAAGAGATCCCCCTGCGCAAGGCGCTCTTCGAAGAGACCGGCGGCATGTTCCCCGAGCTCATCACGCGGCCCGACCTCAAGGTCATGCTGCCGCCCATCGGCTCGACGTCGGTCTACGTCTTCGGCGACGAAAAGCTGATCGGCCGAAACGACGTCGAGGTGACGGTGCGCGTGCATGACGAGTGCAACGGCTCCGACGTGTTCGGCAGCGACATCTGCACCTGCCGGCCGTACCTGGTGCACGGCATCGAGGAGTGCGTCAAGACCGCCCAGCGCGGCGGCATCGGGTACATCGTGTACTTCCGCAAAGAGGGCCGCGCCCTCGGCGAGGTGACGAAGTTCCTCGTCTACAACGCGCGCAAGCGCCAGAAGGGCGGTGACTCGGCGGCCACGTACTTCCACCGCACCGAGTGCGTCGCAGGCGTGCAGGACATGCGCTTCCAGGAGCTCATGCCAGACGCCCTCAACTGGCTCGGCATCGAGCGCATCGACAACCTCATCTCGATGTCGAACATGAAGCACGACGCCATCGTCGGCAGCGGCATCAAGGTGGTGCGGCGCTACGAGATTCCCCCCGAGAAGATCCCCCAGGACGCCTCGGTCGAGATGGAGGCGAAGAAGGCCGCCGGGTACTTCAACCAGACGACCGGCGCGAAGAAGAAGAAGGATCTGGTCAAGGTGAAGGGGCGCGGCCTCGATGAGTGAGCTGCCCTGGCCGCACGTGACGGGGCCGCTGGCGACGATCACCGACCCGGCCACCATTCGCGCGCGCACCCGGCGGGTGCTCGACGCGGCCCTCGCTGGCGAGACGGCCTTCGCGGTCGACCTGGCGCGGCTCGGGCCGTGCGTCGACTTCGTGATGCAGGTGACGACCGAGAACTACCCTTCGGGCGACATCCCGTTCCACGGGCGGTACGAGCACCTGAAGGCCGGCGGCGTCGACCGCCTCGCGCGACTACGCGCCGCCCTGGGCCCGACCGATCGCGTGGAGCAGGCGCGCGCGCTCGTCGACCTCGTCGTCGTCTCGGTGCTGCTCGACGCCGGCGCGGGGCCGGCCTGGCGGTACGTCGAAGACGGCGTTACCTACACGCGCTCCGAGGGCCTCGCGGTCGCGTCGGCGGCCATGTTCATGCAGGGCGCGTTCAGCCACGACGGCTCGCCGCGCGTCACCGCCGACGGGCTCGCAGCACTGACCGCCGAGCGCGTGTCCCGTGGCATGCAGGTGTCGCCGGGGAACGCGATGACCGGGCTCGAGGGCCGCGCCTCGCTCGTGAAGCGGCTCGAGGCCTCGTTGCGCGCCGCGCCCGCGCTGTTCCCCGGGGGTCGCCCGGGCGGAATGGTCGACGCGCTGCTCGCCCAGCCCCAGCCGGTGACGGCCACGTCGCTGCTGCGGCTGCTGCTGTTCGGCCTCTCGACGATGTGGCCGGCGCGCGTGACGCTCGAGGGCGTCGGCTTCGGCGACGTCTGGCCGTGGCGCGGAGAGGGCCCCGACGCGTGGATCCCCTTCCACAAGCTGTCGCAGTGGCTCGCCTACTCGCTCGTCGAGCCGCTCGAGCACGGCGGGGTGCGCTTCACCGGCGTCGAAGATCTCACCGGCCTCCCCGAGTACCGCAATGGCGGCCTCTTCCTCGACTTCGGCGTGTTGACCCTGCGGGACCCGTCCCTCGCGAGGGTCGAGCTCGAGGCGGCACACCCGGCCATCGTCGAGTGGCGAGCGCTCACGGTGCAGCTGCTCGATCGCGTCGGCGACGAGGTGTGCCGGCGAATGGGCAAGACGAAGCAGCAGCTGCCGCTCGCCCGGGTGCTGCAGGGCGGCACCTGGAGCGCTGGCCGCGCCATCGCGAAGCAGCAGCGGGCGCAGGGCCTTCCGCCGCTGACGCTCAAGAGCGACGGCATGGTGTTCTGACCTTCACGGGGAGCAACGAAATGAAGAACGTTCACGTCATCAAGCACCCGATCATCGAGCACAAGCTCGCGCACCTGCGGAACCGCGACACCACGCCGCACGAGTTCCGCCAGATCTTCAACGAGCTGGGCTCGATTCTCGCCTACGAGGCGACGCGCGATCTCGCGCTGACGAAGGCACCGGTCGAGACGCCGATGACGAGGGCCACGGCCTACAAGGTGAAGGAAGACGTCGTGGTGGCGGCGGTGCTGCGGGCCGCCGAGGGCATGCTCCCGGCCTTTCAGCAGATGCTGCCCTTCGCGCACTTCGGGCACATCGGCATCTACCGCGACAAGTCGATGAACCAGACCGTCGAGTACTACTTCAAGCTGCCCCGCGCGGTGGAGGGCCGGCGGCTGATGCTGCTCGACCCGCTGCTCGCCACTGGCGACACCTGCCTGGCGGCGCTCGATCGCCTCAAGCAATACAAGGTGGGGCCGATCAAGGTCATCACCATCCTCTCGGCGAAGGTGGGCATCGACAAGGTGTTGGGCGCGCACCCCGACGTCGAGATCTTCACCCTGAGCATCGAGAAGGGCCTCGACGCCCGCGGGTACCTGCTGCCGGGCCTCGGAGACGCCGGTGACCGACTCTTTGGCACGGTGTAGGGCGCTTTTCGCGGCGGGGCGCCGGGTGCTCGTCGGCGTCGCCGGGGGCTCGGGCTCGGGCAAGACAACGCTCGCGCAGGCGCTGGTGCAGGCGATCGGCGACGAGCACGGCGGCCTCGTCATGCAGGACTCGTTCTACGTCGACCAGTCCGCGCGCTTCGACGGCGACGGCGGCAGCGTGAACTTCGACCACCCGTCGAGCCTCGACTTCGGGCTGCTCGCGTCACAGCTCGAGGCGCTGCGCGATGGGCGCGGCGTCGAGGTGCCCGTCTACGACTTCGCCACCCACCGGCGGCTGCGAAAGACCGAGCCGCTCCTGTCGCGGCCTCTCGTCGTCGTCGACGGAACGCTCATTCTCGACGCCGCGAGCGTGCGCCCGCTGTTCGACGTCACCGTCTTCGTCGAGTGCCCCGAGGACGTGCGCTTCAACCGCCGGCTGGAGCGCGACGTGCGGGAGCGCGGCCGGACCCCCGAGGGCGTGCACAGGCAGTTCTTCAGGCAGGTGAAGCCGATGCACGACGCCTACGTCGAGCCCTCGAAGGCGCACGCCCACCTGCGCGTGTCCGGCGTCGACCCGCTCGACGCCTCGCTGCGCGCGGTGCTCGAGGTGCTGGCCGAGCGGTAGTGCGCGGGCCGCCCCGCCGGCGTCGTGCACCGGCGCCCCGCTGCCATGACGCGTCCGGGCAAGCCGGCCCGGCGGCTCAGCGACCGGGCGGGGAACGGCCGCCGGGCGCCAGGGCATCATCGCCCGGGCCCTCCCGCCGCGACGCCAGGGCGCCGTCAGCGCACGCGGAGGCACGGCTTCGGCGGCTCGCGCGCCGTCATGCGCTTGCGCGACAGGTCCATCGCCCAGGCCGACTGCGTGAGCGAGCCCGTCGAGGCGGAGTCCACGGTGAACCTGGCGATCGTCTTGAGCCGCTCGAGGGTGATGCCGCCCGAAACCTCGAGTTCGCACCACGCGTTGGGAAGCTGCACGGCCTCGAGCGGGGGCCGCGCGTCGTGCGTCTCGAATCGGCCCACCCGCGCACTCCCAGGGACGCACGCGCTCTGCGAGGGATGAGGCGAAGCCACGTGGGGAACCGGGCCGTGCTCACGCTCTGCGGCTCGACGTGCGAGCCGCTTCGCACCGATGGGCTCTCGGAGCTCGTCGCAGGGGGCGCGAGCGTCTTTCTGTGAAGGTTCCTCCGCGACGCCGCACTCCGCGCTTCGTGACCATGAACGAGCCGATGAAGCAGAGCCGAAGTGTCTGGGCTGCGGTGCTCCTGTACCTCACCGGGTGCCACTCCCCGGTCAACGACCTGTCGCCTGGCGCGCTCGACGCGGGCGCCCCGAGCACCGTCGAAGGAGCCAACGCCGGCGACGCGGGGAGGGGCAGCGGCACCGGGGGAGGCGGTGGCGGCGGCGGGGGAAGCCATCAGCTCCCCGGAGACGCGCTGTGCGATCAGAGCCAGTGCCTGCTGGAGACGACGATCATTGCGCGCGAGGGAATCGCGCGGCTCACCCCGTCGGGCCCCGAAGAGCTGCTCGCGATGGGCCTCACGTACACCGACAACCTGAAGCTGGGCCGAATCGACCTCACGACCGGGGCGACGACCCACGTCTTCGACGACCGCGGCCACCCGCTGGACAACGTCGGACGTCTGCGCTTGCAGGGGCCCTACGTCTATCTGCTGACCACCCTGGCCGGCGAGCTGTGGGGCATTCCCGCGCGCATCCGCCTCGCCGATGGGCACATCGAGGAGCTGCTGTCGCACGGTGCGGAGAACGGCAACCCGGTCGAGCGCGCGCACGACGTCGACACGACCGACTACGTCTTCAGTGAGGGCACCCAGCTGCTGCGGCTCCCGCTCTCGGCCATTCCCGGCACCGCGACGCCCCTCGTCACGCTCGCGGCGGGTGAGCAGGTGGCCGACCTGCGCCTCGGCACCACCCACGTCTGGTGGGCCACCCAGACGGGCCTCTACAGGGCCCCCCGGAGCGGCGGCGCTCCGGAGCGGATACGGGCCGGCGCCTTCACCCGCCTCGAACTCTCTGGCGACGAGGTGTGGGTCGGCGGCGCAACGGGGCTCGCGCGATGGACCAACACCGGCTTCACCACCCTCACCACCGCCGCCCTCGAAGACTTCGCCCTCGCCCGCGGGACGTGGTTCGTCGCGGTGCGCAGCGGCACGACGGTGCGGGTGCTCGACGCCTTCGGCGCGGTGGTGCTCGAGGACACCGACTCGTCGAAGCTGGGCCGCCCAGCGAGCCTGGTGGTGACGGCCACGCGCGTGGCGCTCGCCACGGGCACGCGGCTCCTCGTGAAGTCGGCGGCACCGGCGGTCAGCGCGTGCGGCTGCGCGCGCCCGACCCCGACGCTGCCATCGGCCGCGCCGGCCTGCGAGCGCGCCTTCTGCGGTGGCGGCCAGCGGAGCGAGGGCCTGGCGGGAGGCACCTTCGTCGGTGACGCCCTGTTCGGCGTCTTCCGCGAGCCGCGGTCTTCCGACGTGAAGCTCAAGCGCGTCGACGCCACCTCCAGCGGCGGCGCGGCCCTCGTCTTCGACCTCCTCTCGACGCAGGCCTCGGTGGCGAGTGACGCCACTGCGGTCTTCGCCGTCGCGTCGGGCGGGCTGTGGGCCGTCGACGCCGCGACCGGAGCCACCCGCAGCGTGCTCTCCGACACGTGGACGGCCCACACCTCCCGGACGCCGGGCGCGCCGATGCTCGCCATCGACGCGACCCATGCCTTCGTCGTGGACTCGAGCCGCGGCGTGGGGCGCGTCGAGCGGGCGGGCGGCACCTGGCAGCAGCTCCTGCCGAGTTCGCGCTCCGTCGACGGCATCCGCCTCGACGCGACCCACCTCTACGTTTCACGGAACAACGAGCTGCTGCGGGTCCCGAAGGGCGGTGGCGCGGTCGAGGTGCTCGCCCGAGGCCTCCTCGGCGACGCCGGCTTCGATCTCGATCACGGCTACGCGTACTTCCTCACTGCGCGGGGCCTCGAGCGGGTCGCGACGGACGGAGGCTTCAAGTCGCTCGTGCTCACCCACGACGAGCTGGGGGTGACGCGCCTCTCGCACCTCGCCGTGCAGGGCCGCGAGCTCGTCTTCGTGTCGTTCCGCACGGGCGACGCGGACTCCAGGCTCGAGCGGCTCGACCTCTCCACCCGAGCGCGCGAGACCCTGCTCACGGTGCCGACCGCCTCGTCGTTGAGCGGCGTCGTCATCACCCCCGATGGCGTCGCGCTCGGCGGCTATACGGGCAGCGCCTTCCGGGTGCGCAACTGCTGCCCGTGATGCGCGGCGTCAATGCGCGTCGACATCGACTCCTACGGCGAGGAGCCGCACCTCGGCAGGCTTTCCCCACCTTCGTGGACTCCTCTTGAAGCAGGACCGCGCGGCCGCCGGGCGCCAGGCCTCACCCCCCGCGAAGCCAGACAGCCGTCAGCGGACGCGGAGGCGCGGCTTCGACGACTCGCGCGGGGTCATGATCTCGAGTGACAGGTCCATCGCCCGGGCCGAATGCGTGAGCGAACCCATCGACACGTAGTCGACGCCGAACTTGGCGAGGGTCGGGAGCCGCTCGAGGGTGATGCCGCCAGACACCTCGAGCTCACACCGCCCGTCGGCCAGCTGCACGGCCTCGACGACCTGCGCGTCGGTCATGTTGTCGAGCATGACGAGGTCAGCGCCGGCGTCGATGGCCTCGGACAGCTGCCCGAGCGAGGTGACCTCGACCTCGATCTTCACCAGTCTGGGCACCCGCTCGCGCGCGCGCCTCAGGGCCTCGCGCACCGATCCGCCGACGGCCGCGATGTGGTTGTCCTTGATGAGCACGCCGTCAAAGAGCCCGATGCGGTGGTTCGAACCTCCGCCGTGGCGCACCGCCGCCTTCGACAGGCTCCGCAACCCCGGCGTCGTCTTGCGGGTGTCGAGCACCCGCAGCTTCGCCCCGCGCACGGTGGAGACGACGGCCACGGCGCGCGCCGTAAGGGTGGCGATGCCTGACATTCGCTGCACGAAATTGAGCGCCGTCCGCTCGCCGGCCAGCAGCGCCCGCAGCGGGCCCTCGAGCTTGGCGACGCGCTGCTTCTTCAGCGTCTTGTCACCGTCCCCCAGGTCGAAGTCGACCTCGACTGTCGGGTCGAGGCGCTTGAAGACCTGCTCGAAGACGGTGAGCCCCGACAGCACCATCTCTTCCTTGGCCCACAGCTCGGCCCGGCCCGTGGCGCGGGACTGCACGAGCGCGTCGGTGGTGACGTCGCCGGCCGACCCCAGGTCCTCGTCCAGCGCGAGGTCGATGAGCCGCTCGATGAAGTGATCTCTCACGACGTCACCGCCGCCTTCCCGGACGCGCCGTGGTCCTGGCGCTCGCGCGGGCGCCCGCGCGAGACGCCTTCTGGCCCTTCTTCTTCGCCGCCTTCGCCTTCGGCGCGCCGACCTTCGGGCGCGCGGCCTTCGCCCTCGCCGCGGCGCCCCGCTTCCCCGAGGCCGTCGCCTTCGCCGCGTCGCCAGCGCGGCCCCCCGTCGCCCGCTTCGGTGGCTTCGGGCCCGAGCGCGGCTTCGCCCCTGACTTCGTCGCCGCGCCCTTCCCAGCGCTGGCCTTTCGGCCCCCGGGCTTCGCCGGCGCTGGGCGCGCGGACGGGGCCTTCACCCGCCTTTCGGGCGGCTCGGTCGCCTCGCCGGCCTGCGCGGCGTTGAACTCGCGCACCGCGTCGTCGACGAGGCCCATGTTCATGTAGGCGACGCCGAGGTCACGGTGGTCCTGCGACGACAGGCCCTCCTTCGTACCCTCGCGCAGCTTGTCGAGCGCCTCCCTCACCTGCTGGTCGGGGTCGGCTGGCACCACGACGCCCGAGAGCTCCTCCTGCAGCTCCTCGCCGAGGTCGACCGGGCCGGCCGACGGTGGCGCCACCTTCACCTCGACGGGCGCGATGCGGCGCAGGTTGTCTTCAAGCTTGGCGATGCGGCCCCGCAGCTCGGCGATGCGGGCACGGTCTTTCTCGACCACCTCGGCCGGAGCGCGCTGCGCATAGTTCGGGTTCTCGAACTTCTTCTCGAGCTGCGCGATCTCGGCCTGCGCCTTGCCGATCTCCTTCTTGAGCCTCTCACGCTCCTCGGCGAGGTCGACGATGCCGGCGAGCGGCACGAAGATCTCGAGGCCGTCGCGAACCTCGGCGGCGGCCTGGGGCGGCTTGGCACCGAGCGGCTCGACGGTGAGCTTGGCGAGCCCGGCGAGGGGCATCACGTACCGGCGATAGGTCTCGACGATGCCGCGCACGGTCGCGTCGTCGCTCTGCACCAGCGCCTCGATGCGCAGCGACGGGGCCAGGTTCGACTCGCCGCGAATGGTGCGCACGCCCTCGATGACGGTGACGAGGGGCGTCATGGTGCGCTCGGCGGCCTCGTCGCGCAGGCGCGCGTCGGGACGGGGGAAGTCGGCCTGGCAGATGGACGCCCCCCCGCGCGCCATCGGCAGCTTCTGCCAGATCTCCTCGGTGATGAACGGGGCGAAGGGGTGCAGCAGCCGCATCACGCGGTCGAGGCAGAACACGAGCGTGGCGCGCGTCGACGTCTTCGCCTGCGAGTCGTCGCCATACAGCGCACCCTTCGACAGCTCGATGTACCAATCGCAGAACTCGCCCCAGAGGAACTGGTAGAGCGTCGAGGCGGCGTCGCTGAACGCGTAGCGCTCGAGCGCTTCGCCCGTCTCGCGCACCGCCACGTCGAGGCGCGAGAGGATCCACCGGTCGGCGAGCGAGAGGGGGCGCTCGCGAACGAAGACCTGCCCGTCGTCGTGGAAGTCGCCGAGGTTCATCAGGGCGAAGCGCGCGGCGTTCCACAGCTTGTTGCAGAAGGCCTTGTACCCGCCGATGCGATCGACCGAGAGCTTGATGTCGCGGCCCTGCTGGGTGAGCGCGGCGAGAGTGAAGCGCAGGGCGTCGGCGCCGAGGGGCTCGAGGCCTTTGGGAAACTTGTTCTTGAGGCTCGGCGGCAGGCGCTCCGGCGGCGCGCCCTGGATGATGTCGATGGGGTCGATGACGTTCCCCTTCGTCTTCGACATCTTCTCGCCCTTCTCGTCGCGCACCATCGCGTGCAGGTAGACGGTGCGGAAGGGCACATCGTTCATGAAGTGCAGGCCCATCATCATCATCCGGGCGACCCAGAAGAAGATGATGTCGTGGCCGGTCTCCATGACCGAGTTCGGGTACCAGGTCTTGAGGTCCTTCGCGTTCACGTCGGGCCAGCCGAGCGTCGAGAAGGGCCACAGGGCCGAGCTGAACCAGGTGTCGAGCACGTCGGGGTCTTGCACCCACTGGCCCTCGGCGGGAGGCTGCTTCCCGACCACCGGCGTCGCCTTCTCGAAGTCGACGACGCCGTCGGGGCCGACGGGGAACCACGCCGGAATCTGGTGGCCCCACCACAGCTGCCGCGACACGCACCAGTCCTGGATGTTCTCGAGCCAGCGGTTGAACGTCGTCGTCCACTGGTCGGGCACGAAGGTGGTGCGGCCGTCGGCCACCGCCTTGAGCGCGCGCTCCGCGAGCGGCTTCGTCTTCACGTACCACTGCGGCGACAGACGCGGCTCCACCGGCACGCCCGAGCGCTGCGACTTCGCGAGCGGGAGCTTGTGCGGCTTCTCTTCGACGAGGAGCTCTTGTGCCTTGAGGTCCTCGAGCACCTTCTTGCGCGCCGCGAACCGCTCGAGCCCCTGATAGGGGCCGCCGTTCTCGTTCACGAATGCCGTCTCGGTGAAGATGTTGATCATCGGCAGGCCGTGCCGCTGACCGGTGGCGTAGTCGTTGTGATCGTGCGCCGGCGTCACCTTCACCACGCCGGTGCCGAACTTCGGGTCGACGAGCAGGGCGTCGCCGATGATGGGGATCTTCCGGCCGACGAGTGGCAGCACGACGTGCCTGCCGATGAGGTGCTTGTAGCGCTCATCCTCCGGGTGCACGGCGACGGCGGTGTCGCCGAGCATCGTCTCGGGCCGCGTGGTGGCGACGATGAGCTTCTCGGCCGACGCCTCGACCGGGTACGCGATGCTCCACAGCGTGCCGTTCGTCTCTTCGTTCTCGACCTCGAGGTCCGACAGGGCGGTGCGCAGCGCCGGGTCCCAGTTGATGAGGCGGTTTGCCCGGTAGATGAGGCCGTCCTGGTGCAGGCGCACGAAGACCTCTTTGACGGCCTCGGACAGGCCGGGGTCCATCGTGAAGCGCTCGCGAGACCAGTCGAGTGAGGCGCCGAGCAGGCGGTGCTGCTGGCCGATACGCTCACCGTACTGCTTCTTCCAGGCCCACACGCGCTCGAGAAAGGCGTCGCGGCCGAGGTCGTGCCGCGTCTTCTTCTCGGCCCTCATCAGCTCCTTCTCGACGACCATCTGCGTCGCGATACCGGCATGGTCGGTGCCCGGGAGCCACAGGCAGTTGAAGCCGCTCATGCGCTTGTAGCGCGTGAGGATGTCCTGGATGGTGGCGGTCAGCGCGTGGCCGAGGTGCAGGCTCCCGGTGACGTTCGGCGGTGGCAACACGATGCAGAACGGCGGCTTCTTCGAGTCCGGGTCGGCGGTGAAGAGGCCGGCGTCGAGCCACTGCTTCGACCAGCGGGCCTCGACCTCGGTAGGCTCGTACGACTTCGACAGTTCAGCGGAGCTCATGTGTTCTCTGGGGACTGACGGGGGCCTTGGTGGCCAAATGAAAAGCGGCGCCGACGCGCTGGGGTCGACGCCGCTTTCTCGCACATCTACCTCTCAAGACAACGGCGCTTCGGTCACGCGAGGCCCTTGGCCTCACGCTCCTTGATGAGGCGGTCGAGCTCCTCGCGAATGATGGTCTCGGCGAGTTGGGGCACGACCTCCCAGGCGATCTTCTCGATGACCTCTCTCGAGGCCGCCGACAGGGCCGCCCGGAGCTGCGCCTCGCCACCGTCGGCCGGCCGGTCGTCGAGCGACAGCGTCTCGACCGGCGGCACCGGCTGCCGCACCGGTTGCCCCGGCATCGGCGCTCGACCCTGCATCGGCCCACCCGGTGGAGGGGCCCCCAGGCCGTACGGGTCGCGCCGTGGAGGCATTCCCTGGCCCGGCATCGGCTGGCCAACGGGCGGCCGGGGGAGCCCCATGCCCTGGGGCGGCATTCCCGGCCCGGGCGGTCGCGGCATGCCGACAGGAGGGCCACCGAGGCCCGGGCCACCGGGAGGTCTCGCCATGCCTGGTGGCGGCACGCCAGGACCCGGAGGACGTGGCGCGCCCTGCGGGGGCATTCCCTGAGGAGGCATTCCCGGCGGTCGCCCCATCGCCTGTGGGGGTGGCATGCCCTGCGGCGGCGGCATGCCTGGCGGCATGCCCGGCGGTCGCATGGCGGCTGGTGGCCCCGGCGGTCGCGGGAGCCCGGGACCTGGAGGGCCGACCGGGGCCCCGCGCGGAGGCCCCCCAGGTGGAACACCACCCGGCATCGCCGGACCAGGCGGGCGCGGGAGGCCCGGCGCGCCCGGACGCTGGGCGCCGGCCGGCGCCGCCGTGGGCCCGCCCGGCGGTTGAGCGGGCGGGGGTGGCCGGCCCGCGGTGGCGCCGCCAGACACCGAGCCCGTCGTGTTGATGGGCGCGGCGCCTGGCGCCATGCCCACCAACGCCCTCACCCGCTCCATGAAGCTCTGGCTGTCGAAGGGCTTGGCGATGTGCGCGCTCGCCCCCGACGCCCTCGCTCGGACCTCGTCGAAGGGCTCGAAGGTGCCGGCCAGCAGCAGCACTGGCGTGTGCGACAGCGACGGGTCCGACCGCACGTCGAGGGCGACGTCGTAGCCCGTCTTTCCCGGCATGGTGCAGTCGACGATGACGAGGTCGGGTCGCAGCTCGCGGGCCTTGTTCACGGCGTCGACGCCGTTGTCGACCATCGTGACGATGAAGTCCTCGTGCGCGAACACCATGCCGATGACCTTGCGCATGGTGATGGAATCGTCGGCGACCACAACGCTCTTGGGCATCTCGGTGTTCTTTCGTCGAGCCGGACGAACCCCGGCACAGTGACGGCAAGAGTGTAGGTGCCCGCCGGGGCGGCGCCAAGAAAAGGACGCCGGGCGCGGCGGCCGCGCCCCGAGGCTGGAATCTTCCGGGCGCGGCGACCAGAATCTTATCTTCATTCGTTTCAAGGGAGGGCGCATGACACTCCGGTCGGGGCTGGTCCTCGCGACGCTGCTCGCCAGCAGCGCCTGCACCGCGGTCGGCTTCACGACCCTCCCCGCGAGCCGGGCGCCCAACGGCGTCTTCATCACCGCCCAGGGCCTCACCGAGCCGTACGAGAGCGTCGGCCTGCTGCAGCTGACCCGCCGCGGGGTGCTGCTCTTCGGCTGGGGCGACGTCGCCGGCACCGACCTCTCGACGGCCGTCTCCGAGGTCGAGCAGCAGCTCCGCCGCTCCCGCGCCGACGGCCTCATCAACACCCACGTCGTGCAGACGAACTACACGACGATGGCGCGCATCCTGGGCCTCCTCTTCTTCTTCGTGCCGCTCCCGAGCGAGGTCACCATCACCGGCGAGCTCGTCAGGCTGCGGCGAGAGGCCCCGGGGCCGGCCGCCCCGCTCCCCCAGCCGCTCCCCGGAGGGACCGCCCTGTGAGCCGCCTCATCCTCGCCGTCGCGCTGCTCGTGTTGCCCGGCTGCAACGCCGTCGTCCGCGGGGCGCGGCTGTCGAGCGTTCCCCAGGGCACCGAGCGCATGTTCCTGTCGACCGGCACCGCCCCCCGCAAGTTCCGCACGCTCGGTTTCCTGCAGGTGCGCGGCTACGGCCAGGAGTGGGCCGGCTACGGTGACATCGGCGACGCCCAGCTCAGCGGCACCATCCACCGCGCCCTGGCGGACGAGGCGGCGCGCATGGGCGGGCAGGGCGTCATCAACATCGAGTTCCTCGACGAGAACCCCTCGACCGACGTGGAGCGGGCCCAGCGCGCCTTCAACGCCGTCACCTCGGTACTCTCCGGCAACGGCCAGCTCGAAGCGAAAGAGCGCTACGTCACCGTCACCGGCGAAGTCATCGTCTTTCTGGAGTAGTCACCATGCGCCCCACCCTGCTCTTCGTCACCGTCGCCGCGCTGTCGGGCTGCACCGTCGTCAACGCGGTGAGCCTGCCCGCCGTCCCCGGCCAACCCGGCCAGGACGTCTTCGTCACCGCCGGCGACATCTCGACGCCGCACGAGGTGCTCGGCCTCGTTCAGGTGCACCGCGGGGGCGTGCTGCTCTTCGGCAACATCGACGTCATCGGCACCGACCTCGAGGCCGGCTTCAAGGAGACGCTCCTTCCCGAGGTGCGGCGACGGCGTGGTGCGCGTGCGTTTCCAGATGACGCAGTACACGCCCTGGGCCCGCGCGCTCGGCGTGCTGTTCTTCTTCGTGCCGCTCCCCTCTGAGGTGACCATTACCGGGCAGGTGGTGAAGCTCAAGGCTGGCTGACCGTCACGGGCCCTGCGACAGGGCGCCCGGGCTCAGCTCGCCCGGCGGCGCTCGAGCATCGGCGACAGGCTCAGCACCAGAATCGCCAGCACCACCAGGGCCGCGCCGAGGGCCTCGGCCGTCTCGAGCGGCTTGCCCAGGGCCAGCGCCGCCATGGCCACCGTCGCCACCACGCCGGCCAGCACGCTCGAGGCCCGGTTCACCGGCACCGAAAACGAGTTCTCGCGCGCGTCGAGCAGCACCAACGCCCCGAAGATGCCCGTGCCCTGTGACAGGACGCCGATCACCACCGCCCAGCCCACCTGCGGCGAGAAGGGCACCTCGACGAAGCCTCGGCGGAACTCCGACAGCCCGCCCTCGCCGACGAGCGCGAGGCAGGCCAGCGCCAGCAGCGCGGCGGGCGTCGAGACGAGCTGCTCCTCGACGAAGTAGCGCTTCGTCACCGCCGGGTCGGCGCTCTTCGCCAGCCGGCTCATGAAGCGCAGCCGCACGAAGTAGGCGCCCAGGTACAGCGCGACGTTGACGAGCGCGAGCAGCGACACGCGCAGCTCGGCGCGCCCCATCGTCGCGGCGGCCAGCGACGACGCCGTCAGCGCCAGGGCCACCCACGAGTACCACCGCACGCGCCGCCCCGAGAGCAGGTCGA